>NZ_JBFRHB010000024.1:0-81872 GCF_052115645.1 Arthrobacter sp. 2MCAF14
GCATGTGTTAAGCACGCCGCCAGCGTTCATCCTGAGCCAGGATCAAACTCTCCGTTGAAGTAAAACAAAAACAGACACAACCACAACCACCGGAAATAACGGCAGAAGAGCTGCACAAAATTTGAAACCAGCTGTAAAAAACCAGCCCCACGCCACGGAGGTGACACAGGACCAGCCAAAACAACCAATTCATAAAAACAAATCGGTATCAACAAACTTGGCACACTATTGAGTTCTCAAACAACAGACACAATTCGATTACTTCTCGGAACAAATTCAATTAAATTCGATGTTCCGCATTTCCTCGCTGCGATGTTTCTACTTTATTTCATTCATTTCCACTTTGCAAATCCAGGATTTCTCCGGAAATTCACCCAAATGGATCGAATTTCCCCACAGAGTCGATAAATCATCCGAGTCCCAGACTTTCGTCTAAACCGGATTATTCACATTCAATGGGATTTTGTCGCAGTTTATCCGCTTCAGCGGCAGCGACTCAGAAAACGATACACGCTCCTCCGGAGCCGCGCAAGTCGGCCCGGAAGAGCGTGCAATAGAGCGTGCAACCGTCCGTCTGGCGCGCCCCCACAGGAACACGCCATGGAACTAAATAGCCGTCAGGCCGTCACTTCGACAGTGGCCAGATTCTTCTTCCCGCGGCGTAACAAAAGGTACCGGCCGTGAAGCAGTTCCGCCTGGTCGATCACGGCGTCGGGGTCGGTCACCTTGCTGTTGTTCACGTAGGCGCCACCCTCCCCCACCGTGCGTCGGGCAGCGGACTTGCTCTCGGACAGTCCGGAAGCAACCAGGAGGTCGACGATGCCCAGGCCATCCGCGCCGATCGAGGCAGACGGCAGCTCGGCAGTTGCGGATGCCAAGGTCACTTCGTCCAGAACCGAGAGATCACCGTTGCCGAACAGCGCAGCCGAAGCAGCGATCACTTTCTCCGTCGCGTCGACTCCGTGAACCAGCGAGGTGACTTCGTAGGCAAGTCTGCGCTGGCCCTCGCGTGCGAACGGACGCTCGGCGACAGCGGCTCCAAGCTCCTCAATCTCGGCGCGGCTAAGGAAAGTGAAGACCTTGAGGCGGTCAACGACGTCGGCATCCGCGGTGTTGAGCCAGAACTGGTAGAAGGCGTAGGGGCTGCACATGTGGGCATCGAGCCAAATGGCGTTGCCTTCGCTCTTACCGAACTTGGTGCCGTCCGAGTTGGTGATGAGGGGCGTGCCGAGGGCGTGGACAACCTTCCCACCGACCTTGCGGATCAGCTCCGTCCCGCTCGTGAGGTTGCCCCACTGGTCCGAACCTCCGGTCTGCAGCACGCAACCGTAGTCGCGGTTGAGCTGGAGGTAATCCATGCCCTGCAGGATCTGGTAGCTGAACTCGGTGTAGCTGATGCCCTCGTCCGAGTTGAGGCGGGACGCAACGGCATCCTTGCGGAGCATGGTGCCCACCCGGAAGTGCTTGCCGATTTCGCGCAGGAAATCGATGGCACTCAGCGGCGCGGTCCAGTCAAGGTTGTTCACCATGCGTGCCGCGTTGTCTCCCTCGAAGCTGAGGAAGCGGCGGACCTGTGCCTGAAGGTAGCCGACCCACTCCGAAACGGTGTCCTTGGTGTTCAAGGTGCGTTCCGCCGTCGGGCGCGGATCGCCGATGAGGCCCGTGGAGCCTCCCACCAGGCCGAGCGGCTTGTGCCCGGCCAACTGCAGGCGACGCATGAGCAGGAGCTGGACAAGGTTGCCAAGGTGCAGGGACGGAGCCGTGGGGTCGAAGCCACAGTAATACGTGATCGGGTCCCCGGCGAGGAGCTTTTCCAATTCCGTTTCATCAGTGGAAACGTGGATAAGGCCGCGCCATTTGAGCTCTTGCCAGATATTGGCAAAGCCCGGGTCGTTGTGTTGGGACTCGAGGTTGTTTACGTGTGACACGAGTTCTAAGTTAGCAGGATTGCCGTTCGGCTTGCTTGCATGGCTCAGCGCTCGATACCCGCGGGCAACGGCGCGGCGGTGATGAGGCGCAGCCGCTGCGTCGGACGGGTCATCGCGACGTAGAGATCGCCAACCTTCCCGTGTTCCTGGTTCAGCATGGCAGCAGGCTCAAGAACCACGACACCATCGAACTCAAGGCCCTTGGCTTCCTTGGGGCTGATGACCACGATGTCCTGGGAGTAGCTGCCCGCTCCGGTGCCCACGCGGTGGCCATACACCCCGCGGAGGGCGGCTGCGGCGCGCGGCAGGAGGGCGCCGTCAGCGATCACCGCGAGGAGGCCGCCGTCGATCGCTTCCAGTTCTTCCGGAAGGATTTCAACGAGACGGTCCACCATCCCCGCTTCGTCCACGCGGTCCACGATGGGCGACCATTTACCTTCACGCACGGCCTTGGGAGCCGAGACCACCAGCCCAGCGCGGTTCGCCATGCGGACTGCCGCTTCTGCGATCTGCGAAGGGGTGCGGTAGTTGACGGTGAGTTCTTCGAGCTGCCAGCGGTCCCCGAACGACGGCGCGAGGGCACTTTGCCAGGAATTCGCACCGGCAGAGGAACTCGTCTGGGCGATGTCGCCGACGATCGTGAAGGACTTCAGGGGGCAGCGGCGGACCAAGAGCCGCCACTGCATGGGCGAGAGTTCCTGGGCTTCGTCAACCACGATGTGCCCGAACGCCCACGAACGGTCGCTTGTCGCACGTTCGGCGGCGGTCAGGCGCGTTTCGCGTTCCTGGTTCTGGTCCGCCAATTCCTCGGCCGTCATCAACACGTCGACCCCCATGGCCTCCATGTTGACCAGGGTCTGCTTGGCGTTGGCGATGTCGCGGGCACGATCGTGCTCTTGCTGTGCCAGTCCCCTGCCTGCGGCGGGATCCAGCTCGCCGAGGAGCTCAGCGGCCTCGTCGAGCAGCGGAACATCGGCTCCGGTCCACGGCGCATCCGCGGGGCGAAGAAGTAGCGCACGCTGCGCCGGCGTGAGGTGCGGGGTGCAGGCTTCCAGGATGGCTGGCTTGCTGAAGAGCTCGGACACGAGCTTCTCGGGCGTCATGGGCATCCAGCACAGGTTCAGGACGATCCTGACGTCGCGTGCCGAACGGACGTCTTCGGCGAGGTAGGAACGGTCGGCATTGTTGCCGATGTTCGATTCCTCGACGATCTCCGTCAGTTGTTCCGTCAGTTCGCGCAGCAGGATCTTCACGAACGTCACGCGGGCTTCGTTGTGCGGCTTGCCGGTGGCGCGTGCCCTGTCCCGTGCGCGGCGGACTTGCCGCACGGACAGTGTGAGCTTCCGGGAATCGACCTCGAGGATGCGGTCCTCGGCGGGAGTCCGCTGTCGGTTGGCCACGGCGTTGGCAATGACGTCGGCCATGTTCAGCTTGCCCTTGAGCGCTGCGACGTCGGGATCCTGTTCCGGGACGGCATGGATCCCGGGCATGAGGCGGCCCAGGCTCGCCATGACGACGCCGGTCTCGCCGAGGGAAGGCAGGACCCGCTCGATGTAGTGCATGAACGACGATGAAGGCCCAACCAACAGCACGCCCGCGGACTTCAGGCGGTCACGGTGGGTATACAGCAGGTAGGCGGCGCGGTGGAGCGCGACGGCCGTCTTGCCGGTACCCGGACCGCCTTGGACAACCAAGGCCCCCGACATGGACGAACGGATGATCCGGTCCTGCTCGGACTGGATGGTGCCGACGATGTCCGACATGCGGCCGGTGCGCTTGGAATTCAGGGCGGCAAGGAGTGCGCCCTCGCCCTGGAGCGAGGCGTTGTCCGCCAGCATGCTGGCATCCAGGACATCGTCTTCGATCGCCTTGACCTCGCGGCCTTGCAGGATCAGGTGACGACGACGGCGGACGCCCTGCCGGTCGAAGGCGGTCGCCTGGTAGAAGTGGCCGGCTTCCGGGGCCCGCCAGTCGACCATAAGCCGCTGGAGGTCCGCGGTGGACAATCCGATGCGGCCGATGTACTGCGCCTCCCCGGTGTCCAGGTCGAGGCGCCCGAACACGAGACGGTCGTCGACGGCGTCGAGCTGGGCGAGGCGGTCCTCGTACAGTGCCGCGAAGGCGTCCCTTTCGGAAACGTTCTGCATGGTTCCCACCGCTCCGGCGCGCCGGACCTGCGCCAGCTGTTGGCGCTTTTCCTCCCGCAGCTCATCCAGGCGCGAGTAGAGACCGGCCACGTACTCCCGCTCGTGGATCAAATCAGCGTCGTGCATCGAAACGTTCCCCTATCGAAAAAGACGGACCGTCCATTCTACAGCGGTTTTGCTTGACGTGCGTGAAACTGCCCGCACGCCGGTGCGTCATACAATGTTCACCCGCCGCTAACCCCCTGAGCTTTTCCATCCGCACCTAGTGGTGCTTAAATGCTGCAATGCAGCACGACGTTGCCCTTACGCGACACGGCATCAGCCTGGTCCCACTCTCCCCTGCACATGCCGGTCCGCTCTTCGATTTCGTGGACTCCGGGATGTGGTCCGGCATGGCCGCCGAGCAGCCCTTGAGCGCCGCGGAACTGGCCGAACTCTTCGCAGCCCGACTCGAAGATCCGGCAACCATTCCGTTCGCGGTCGTCGAGCAGCGGACCGGCGCCCTGCTCGGAACCACCTCGCTGTGCGAGTACAGTCCCCGCCAGCAGCGCCTGGAAATCGGCGGCACTTTTTACGGGCGCCCGTTCTGGGGTAGCCATGTCAATCCCGCCGCGAAGCAACTGCTGCTGGCGTACTCCTTCGATGTGCTGGACGTCCACCGGGTTGCCTTCCGCTGTGACGCCCGGAATACGCGCAGCGCCTCGGCCATTCAGCGGCTCGGGGCCAGCTACGAGGGCACGCTGCGCGGGCACCGTTTCGCTCCCGACGGCAGCCGTTGCGATACCGCCGTTTTCTCGATCCTGCGCGATGAATGGCCCCACGTGCGCGAGTCGTTGCTCGGCCGCCTGGCGCCCTTCGAAGTGCCCGACAACCACTGCGCGTATGTCGCCGAACCGAGCCGGAGCGAACACGCCGCCTGAGGATTTCCCTGAGCGCCTAAGAAAGCCGCTAGACGGCCCGGCTGCGGCCCGGCTTGTAGCGGGACACCGTGGGGTCCCCGGCAATCCAGAACCGCCACGGATAGTCGGCGGAACCGCCGTCGCCGGATACTCCGACGCGGAGACCGCTCGCGACTGACGATGGCGCCGCGGGCGTGACCGGAAGTTCGAGGCCGAACGGCTCGGCCAGGGCATCGCGGCCGCTGTCCGCCGTGGTCAGCCCCATAGCGGAGGCAAGCCGGGCGGGCCCGCTGGCGAGGTCGGTCAGCGACTTCGACGCCGGACGGCGGGACTGTGCCAGGGCTTGCCCGCCCACCACCTCCCCTGCCCGCAACAGCAGCGCGGACGCAACGCCGTCGGGACCGCAGACAATGTTGGCGCAATAGTGCATGCCATAGGTGAAGTAGACGTAGAGGTGGCCGGCCGGGCCAAACATGGGTGCGTTCCGGAGGGTGGGGCCGCCAAAGGTATGGGATCCAGGATCGGGTTGGGCCGAGCCCCGCGGACCCAGATACGCTTCCACCTCACTGAGCCGGACGGATACCGTGCCCTCGGGAGTCCGGTGGCTCAGCACGGCGCCAAGGAGCAAAGGGGCAACGTCCCTCGGATCTCCGGAAAGAATGCCCCGGATGGCCTCCGCGGATTGGCTCTGCGTTGTCATGCCCAGACCCTAGCAAAATCCATCAGCTCGATCCGCCGCCGGTAATGTCCGATTTCCGCTAGGAGGAGCCTGCCGATGCTGAAAGGATGAAGCCATGGACTTTTGGCAGCGCTACCGTGCCATCGATGCGCGGGATCCCCGGTTCGACGGCCAGTTCTTCACCGCCGTCCGTTCGACGGGCATCTACTGCCGGCCGTCGTGCCCGGCACGGACACCCAAGGCAGAAAACGTGACCTTCTACGAAACCTCGGCGGCGGCGCACGAGGCCGGGTACAGGGCGTGCAAACGCTGCCTCCCGGAGGCGGTTCCTGGCACGCCTGCGTGGAACCTGCGCTCGGACGTCGCCGGGCGGGCGATGCGGCTCATCAACGACGGCGCGATCTCCCGCGTGGGCGTCGAAGGACTCGCCACCAGGCTGGGGTACTCCTCCCGCCAGCTCAACAGGATCCTCAGCCATGAACTCGGCGCCGGGCCGCTGTCCTTGGCGCGGGCCAGCCGTGCGCAGACGGCCAGGACGCTCCTGGTCTCCACCTCGATGAAACTCTCGGACGTGGCGTTCGCTGCCGGATTCAACAGTGTCCGCCAGTTCAACGACACCATCAACGAAGTCTTCGCCCTGACACCGACGGCGCTCCGGGCCACCGCGAAGCCCATTGGCCATCACGGCAGACCGAGCGAGGCTACCTCCCTGACCCTCAACCTCCCCTACCGGGAGCCGTTCGACACAGGGATTTTCGATTTCCTCGCGGCCCGCGCGGTCCCCGGCGTCGAGCTGGCGAACTCCAGCAGCTATACCCGGACCCTCCGCTTGCCCCGCGGCAATGCGGCGTTCACCGTGGAGTACGACGCCGGGGCGCGCGGCGGCGCCCTGACCCTCGCCGTCAGCACCCTGGATCTCCACGATCTTCCCGTGCTCCTCGGCAGGGTGCGGCGATTGTTCGATCTCGATGCCGATCCCGTCGCCGTGGACGAGGCGTTGGCCTCCGATGCCAGGCTCGGCCCGTCAGTTCGCGATACGCCCGGGATCAGGGTTCCGGGCGCGGTGGATCCCCAAGAGCTGCTGATCCGCGCAATGATCGGCCAGCAAATCACCGTAGCCGCCGCCCGCACGGCGTTGACCCAACTTTCCGACGCCGGAACCCGCCTGCCGGAAGGCCACGCAGGACACGCACTGGGCCTGGATCGCCTGTTTCCCACGGCCGCGGAAATCGACCGCTCGGGCCGGGAACTACTAAAGGGTCCGCAGCGCCGCATAGATTCCGTGCTGGCCGCAGCAGCAGCCATGGCCTGCGGGGAGCTCGACTTCGACTACGGCGACGACCCCCATACGCTGGCCGACAAACTGTTGCCGCTGCCCGGCGTCGGACCATGGACCGTGGGCTACGTAGCGATGAGGGTCATCGGCGATCCGGACGTTTTCCTCGCCAACGATGCAGCGGTTCGGAACGGCCTCAAGAATCTCGCGGCCGCGGAAGACCTGCCTGCCGATTTCCGCAACGTGAGCCCGTGGCGTTCCTACGCCACAATGCACCTGTGGCGGGCGGCGGCAAGCAAACGCGCCAGCGCTAGTGCGCCGCGGGAACGCTCGCTGGCCACGGGAGAAGCTCCGGCAAGTCAACACCGTCCGCGTCTGCAGAGGCCCGCAGGCTCCCCAGGGTAGGCGTGCGCCCGGCGAGCCAGGCGGCGATATCCGTGATCATGCCGTTGATCGCGACGGACTGCCGGCCCGAGCCAATGACCAGCTGCGGCAGGCCCAGGGGCTGAAGCACGAATTTCTGGTCTGCCGGCACGCGGGCCGAGAGGAAATCGAAGAGATGCTCGCAGAATTGCCGGCTCCAGGATTCAGGGCCGCGGCCGATTCCCAGATCCGTGACGTGGATGACCAGTTCGCGCCAGAGCGCCAGGCCGCCGTCGAGCACTGTTCCATTCCGGTAGCTGATCCGGGTGTTCCAGCCGGACTCCACGAGTCCGTCGAAGGCCCTCAGGGCCCGGGCGAGGGCCGCGTCCGTGGCCGCACGGTGTTCAGCGAGGCTGTGGCTCGCCGCCAGCTCAATGGCCTTCGTACGGCCCTCGTAGCCGCCGTCGTAGATGTCGATGGTCTCGCCGCGGGCAGCATATTCCAGCTGGCGGGCCATGGCGTTGGAGATGCCTTCTATGTGAGCCAGCACGTGGCCGCGGGTCCACCCGGGCAGCTCGGAGGGAGCTGCAACATCGGCGTCGTCGAGTTTGGCGACGACGTCGGTGACAGTGCCGGCTGCTTTGTGGAGCTCGGCAAGAAGCGCTGAGGCAGTGATCTCGGTCATAGCGCCATAGTATCCGACAGAGTTAACGACCGTTAACGAGGATTAACTGACACCGGCGGGCATTTCGTGGCAGTGCTTTTCGAAAAACACTCTGCGAAAAACACTGCCGCGAATCCCCACCGGCTCCCAGCCTTCGCAAGCTCAGGCCGGGGCCCTCGCCGGCGTGGGCCCACGGACAGGGAACCCTGCGGGCGTGGGCCCCTTGTTGTTACCCGGCGTAGCCCCGTGCGGCTGCGAGTTCAGCTTCGAGGGCAAGCAGTTGGCGCTCGACGGCGGCCGGGGCCGTTCCGCCCTGGGAGTTGCGGCTGTTGAGCGAACCTTCCGTACTGAGCACGGTGCGGACCTCGGGGGTAAGATGCTCCGAAATGCCTGCGTACTCTTCGTCCGTCAGGTCCCACAGCTCAACGCTGCGCCCTTCAGCCAGCTTTACCGCGGCACCGGAGAGCTCGTGGGCTTCCCGGAACGGAACGCCCTGGCGGACAAGCCACTCGGCGATGTCCGTGGCAAGCGCGAAGCCCTGTGGTGCCAGGGAAGCCATGCGCTCGGTGTTGAAGGTGAGCGTGGCAATCATGCCGGACACGGCCGGGAGCAGCACTTCCAAAGTGTCCGCGGCGTCGAAAACCGGTTCCTTGTCTTCCTGCAGATCGCGGTTGTACGCGAGCGGCAGGCCCTTGAGCGTTGCCAACAGGCCGGCCAGGTTGCCGATGAGGCGCCCTGCCTTGCCGCGGGCGAGCTCGGCGACGTCCGGGTTCTTCTTCTGCGGCATGATCGAAGACCCCGTGGAGTACGAATCATGGAGCGTGACGAAGGAGAACTCCTTGGTGGCCCACAGAATGACTTCCTCGGAGACCCGCGAAAGGTCGATGCCGATCATCGAGCAGATCCATGCGAACTCGGCGAAGACATCGCGCGAAGCGGTGCCGTCGATCGAGTTGTGTACTGCCGAGAAGAACCCGAGATCCGCTGCGACTGCCTCGGGATCCAGGCCGAGGGAGGAACCGGCCAAGGCGCCGGAACCGTAAGGCGAGACGCCGGCGCGCTTGTCCCAGTCCTGGAACCGCTGCACGTCGCGCAACAGTGCCCAGGCGTGGGCCAGAAGGTGGTGGCTCAGCAGGACAGGCTGGGCATGCTGCAAGTGCGTGCGGCCGGGCATGGCAACGCCACGGTGGGCCTTGGCCTGCTCAACGAGGGCATCGATCGTGGCGAGCACACCGCGGGCGATGATGCGTGCGTGATCGCGCAGGAACATGCGGCCCAACGTGGCCACCTGGTCGTTGCGCGAACGCCCTGCCCGGAGCTTGCCGCCCAGGTGGGTTCCCGCACGCTCAATGAGCCCGCGTTCGAGGGAACCGTGGACGTCCTCATCGCTCTCGGCGGGCTGGTAGGCGCCACTCGCGACGTCGTCATCCAGCAGAGTGAGCGCCGCGAGCATGCCTTCGAGTTCGCCGTCGTCCAGGAGCCCCGCTTTGTGCAGCACGCGGGCATGCGCCTTGGAGCCGGCGATGTCGTAGCGGGCCAGCCGCCAGTCAAAGTGCGTGGACTTGCTCAGTGCGGCAAGCGCATCCGCGGGACCGCCGGCGAACCGGCCGCCCCACAGCGCACCTTCATTGGTCCCCGACCGCTCCCCAACCTCGCTTCGCTCGGCCGGGGACCCCGGCGTCCGCGGGCCCACCGAACGCTCCATCATTGGCCCGAAGCCCGCAGGTCACGGCCCGCGGCGACCTTGGAGGACATTCCCCACAGCTCGATGAAGCCCTTGGCCTGCGACTGGTCGAAGGTGTCACCGGTGTCGTAGGTGGCGAGGTCGAAGTCGTAGAGCGAGGTGTCGGAGCGGCGGCCGTTGACAATGGCCTGGCCGCCGTGAAGGACCATGCGGATGTCGCCGGAGACGTACTTCTGGGTGTCCTCGATGAAAGCGTCGAGGGAGCGTTTGAGCGGGGAGAACCACTGGCCGTCGTAGACCAGTTCGGACCAGCGCTGGCCTACGGTGGCCTTGAAGCGGGCCTGCTCGCGCTCGATGGTTATGTCCTCGAGGTGCTTGTGGGCGGTGATGAGGGCCATGGCGCCCGGAGCCTCGTAGATTTCGCGGGACTTGATGCCGACCAGGCGGTCTTCGACGACGTCGATGCGGCCGACGCCCTGGGCACCGGCGCGGCGGTTCAGTTCCTGGATGACCTGGAGCGGAGTGTGCTTGACGCCGTCAATCGCCACCGGGACGCCGGCTTCAAAGGTGATGGTGACTTCGTCCGGTGCCGGCGGGAATTCCGGGGTGGCCGTGTAGTCGTAGATGTCCTTGGTGGGAGCATTCCAGATGTCCTCGAGGTAGCCGGTTTCGACGGCGCGTCCCCAGACGTTCTGGTCGATCGAGTACGGGTTCTTCTTGGTGGTCTCGATCGGCAGTCCCTTTTCCTCGGCGAAGGCGATGGCCTTGTCGCGGGTCAGGGCGAGGTCGCGGACGGGTGCGATGCACTTCAGGTCCGGGCCCAGCGTCTGGATGCCGACCTCGAAGCGGACCTGGTCGTTGCCCTTGCCCGTGCAACCGTGCGCAACGGTGGTGGCACCGAATTCGCGGGCGGCCTTGACGAGATGCTTGACGATCACAGGGCGTGAAATCGCTGAAACCAGCGGGTAGTGGCCCTGGTAGAGGGCGTTGGCCTTCAGCGTGGGCATGGCGTATTCGTTGGCGAATTCGTCGCGGGCGTCGGCCACGTAGGCCTCGACGGCACCGCAGCCGAGGGCGCGTTGGCGGATGGTCTCCAGCGACTCGCCGCCCTGTCCGACGTCGACGGCCACGGCGATGACCTCGGCCCCGGTGGCTTCACCGATCCAGCCGATGGCTACGGAAGTATCAAGGCCACCGGAGTAGGCCAGAACAATGCGCTCAGTCACGAGAGTGCTCCTTTGTTGTTGCTTGGTTCTTTTGAGTCAAATGCTTGGGTCGGGCCGAAGGCCCGGGTGGAACGATGCCGGAAAGTTTCAGTTGCCGCCCTGCACTAGTTCCCCGGTCCGGCTTCTTGGGCCAGCTGGAGGAATCGGGCCGCCAGTTCGGCGCCGCCGTCGGGATCCCTGGCAACCAAAAGCAAGGTGTCGTCGCCTGCGATCGTACCCAATACAGACGGCATCACCGAGTGATCGATGGCCAGGGCGAGGAAGTTGGCGGCACCCGGCGGCGTCCGCAACACCACGATATTGCCCGAAGCCTCCGCGGTGACCAGTAGCTCGCCGCAAAGGCGCGACAGGCGCGCGTCCAGGATTTCCTGGGTGACACCGCTCTTTGCATTGCGGTCTCCACCCTCGCCGGGCACCGCGTAGACCAGTGCACCGTCCTTGCCGCGCACGCGGACCGCCCCCAGTTCCACCAGGTCCCGGGAGAGGGTCGCTTGGGTGACCTGCACGCCGTCGTCCGCCAGCAAGGCCGCGAGCTCTGCCTGCGAGCGCACCGATTGACCCGTCAGGATCGCGGTGATCCGCGCCTGTCGGGCGGTCTTGGTGGCCGGGCTGGCACCTTGCGATGCAGGATGGGTGGACACTAGAACGTGCTCTCTCCGGTGCCCTCAACGGGGGAAAGCCCGTCGACGAATGCGAGTCCCGAGCGGTGCATCAGCCAGGCCATGAGCGCCTTCTGCGCGTGCAAGCGGTTCTCCGCTTCGTCCCAGACGATGGACTGGGGTCCGTCGATGACACCTGCGGAGATTTCGTAGCCCCGGTAGGCGGGCAGGCAATGGAGCACGACGGCGTCCGGTGCGGCGTGCGCCATGGCCGCCTCGTCCACGGAGTAGTCGCGGAAGAGCTCCATGCGTGCTTCTTTTTCGGCTTCCTGGCCCATGGACACCCAAGTGTCCGTAGCGACGACGTCGGCGTCGTCGAGGGCTTCCTTGGCGTCAGTGGTGATGAGCACGGAACCGCCGGTCTCGGCGGCGCGCTCCTCCGCTTCCGCAACGATGTCGGCGGCCGGCAGGTAGCCTTCCGGACCCGAGATCCTGACGTGCATGCCCGCCGTGACCCCTGCGAGCAGATAGGAGTTGGACATGTTGTTAGCAGCGTCGCCCAGGTAGGCCATGGTGAGGCCCTTGAGTTCGCCCTTGTGTTCCTTGACCGCCAGGAGGTCTGCCAGCAACTGGCAGGGGTGGTAGTCATCGCACAGGGCATTGATGACGGGAACCTTGGAGTTTTCGGCCATGGCTACGAGGCCGGAGTGCGCCGAGGTCCGCCACACGATCGTGGAGACCATGCGTTCGAGGACCTTGGCGGTGTCCTCCACGGATTCCTTGTGGCCGATCTGCGCCTCACCCGGATTGATGATGAGCGCGTTCCCGCCCATGTCGGCGATGCCGGTGGCGAAGGAAACCCGGGTACGGGTGGAGGTCTTGTCGAAGATGACGGCGACGGTCTTGCGTCCATTGCCGGCAGCTGCGAACGGTTGGACGCTGTACGGGGCAGCCTTCATCCGTACGGCGAGCTCGAGCACTTCGGCTTGCTCGGCCGGGGTGAGGTCCGTGTCCTTGAGGAAGTGACGGGTGGTGTTCACTGTGCGTCCTTAGCGGTCAGGGGTGCAGCGGTCAGGGGTGCAGCGTTCTGGGCTGCCGCGGCTTTGATGATGCCCGGCAGCGCGTCGAGGAAACGGTCCGCTTGCTCGATGGTCAGGATGAGCGGCGGAGCCAGCCGGATGGTGCGCGGGCCGGGGCTGTTGATGATGAAGCCTGCATCGAGCGCGGCCGTCACCATGGCGGGCGCGATATCGGCGTCAAGGTCGAAGCCGATCAGGAGACCTTCGCCGCGCACTTCAGTGACGGCGTCGACGTCGGACAGTCCAGCCCGAAGGTGAGCGCCGACGCTGAGCACATTTTCCAGCACGCCTTGGTTTTCGATGGCATGCAGGGTAGCGAGCGCGGCGGCCGTGGCCACCGGGTTCCCGCCGAAAGTGGTTCCGTGCTGGCCCGCGGTCAGGAGCGACGACGTCGGCTCGCCGAAAGTGATGAGCGCGCCCACCGGGAAGCCACCGCCCAGGCCCTTCGCCAGGGTCACGGCGTCGGGGACGATTCCGGCGTCTTCGCTGGCCAGCCATTTGCCGGTCCGGCCGATGCCGGTCTGGACCTCGTCCAGGACCAGCAGCGCGCCGGCAGCGGTGGTGGCTTCGCGGGCCGCCCGCAAGTATTCGACACTGAGCGGGCGGACGCCGGCTTCGCCTTGGATGGGCTCGAGGAAGACTGCGGCCGTGTTTTCGTCGACGGCGGCACGGAGGGCCTCGATGTCGCCGAACGGGATGTGCACGACCCCTCCGGGCAGCGGCTCGAACGGCGCCCGGTACGCTTCCTTGGCGGTCAAGGCGAGCGCGCCCATCGTGCGGCCGTGGAAGGCACCTTCGAGCGCGATGATCTTGGTGCGCTTGGCGGACTTTGCACCGGCGGGCGCTGCACTGTTGCGCCGCGCCAGCTTGAACGCGGCCTCATTGGCTTCGGTGCCCGAGTTGGCGAAGAACACCTTGGAGCCGGCAGGAGCGTTGGTGAGGGCCAGCAGCTTCTCGGCGAGCGCGATCTGCGTGGGGCTTGTGAAGAAATTGGAGACATGGCCCAGCGTGGCCAGCTGGCTGGCGATGACCGAGGTGACGAACGGGTGGGCATGGCCAAGGGCATTGACAGCGATACCGCCCAGGAGGTCCAGGTATTCCTTGCCGTCGGCGTCCCACACAAGGGCCCCTGCCCCGCGGACTAGGACCCGCTGCGGCGTGCCGAAGACGCCCATGAGCGACGAAGAGTAACGGGCCAGCCAATCGCTTCCCGTGCTCTGGGAAACGAGCGTGGTTGCGGCGGCCTCCGCAGCGATGGCGGTCGAGCGAGAACCAACAGTTTCGTTCATGAGTTCACTTCCTCATCAGGGACGACTTGGGTTCCGATGCCCGCGGTCGTAAAGGTTTCCAGGAGCATGGAGTGCGGCAGGCGGCCGTCGACGATGTGCGCCCGCTCCACTCCTTCATCGATGGCCTTCAGGCAGGCAGCCATTTTCGGGATCATTCCGGACTCCAGGCGCGGCAACATCTCCCGCAACTCCGTCGCCGTCAGCGAGGAGATGAGCGAGGACTTGTCCGGCCAGTTGGCGTAGAGGCCCTCGACGTCGGTCAGGATAACGAGCTTGGATGCGCCCAGTGCCGAGGCGACGGCCGCTGCTGCGGTGTCCGCGTTGACGTTGAGGACCTGCCCCGTGGTGGAGCCCGTGCCGTCCCCCTCGTCGAGGATCTCGGGGGCGACCGTGGAAATCACCGGGATGCGGCCGGCGTCGAGGATGTCCTCTATACCTGTGGGATCAACACCCACCACTTCGCCCACCAGGCCCAGGTCCACTTCTTCCCCGTCCACCACGGTGCCGGTACGCACGGCACGCAGGAGTCCGCCGTCTTCACCGGACATGCCTACGGCGTAGGGTCCGTGGGAGTTGATGAGGCCCACGAGTTCGCGGCCCACTTGTCCGGTGAGTACCATACGGACGACGTCCATGGCCTCGGGAGTGGTGACGCGGAGGCCGCCCTTGAATTCGGATTCGATGCCCAGCCGGCCGAGCATCGAGTTGATCTGCGGACCACCCCCGTGCACGACGACGGGGTGGATGCCCACGTGGTGCAGGAAGACGATGTCCTCAGCGAAGGCACGTCGAAGTTCCTCGTTGACCATGGCATTGCCGCCGTATTTGATCACCATGGTGGTGCCGGCGAAGCGCTGGATCCACGGCAGCGCCTCGATCAGGGTCGCGGCCTTGTCCTGGGCTGTTTTTGCCGAATCGGCGCCGATCGACGTATTTTCGCGGGTGTGCGCAGTCATGGTCATCCCCGTCTAGCTCGAGTAGGCGCTGTTCTCATGCACGTACTCGTGCGTGAGGTCGTTGGTCCAAATGGTGGCCTCGGCGTCGCCGGCCTGCAGGTCGATTTCCACGAGCACCTCGCGGGGCTCGAGATCGACCAGGTTGCGGTCGTCGCCGATGCTGCCGTTGCGGCAGATCTGGATGCCGTTCATTGAGACGTTGAGCTGGTCCGGTTCGAAGACGGCGTCCGTGGTGCCCACCGAGGACAGGACGCGGCCCCAGTTGGGGTCCTTGCCGAAGATGGCGGTCTTGAAGAGGTTGGAGCGGGCCACTGAACGGCTGACGATTTCGGCGTCGCGCTCGCTCGCCGCGTTGAACGTGCGGATGGCGATGTCGTGGCTGGCACCTTCGGCGTCGCCGATCAGCTTGCGGGCAAGCTCGGCGCACACCTGGGTGATTCCGGCACCGAGCTGCTCGGCGGACGGGATAGCCTCCGAGGCCCCGGAGGCCAGCAGGACGACGGTGTCGTTGGTGGACATGCAGCCGTCCGAGTCCGTGCGGTCGAAGGTGACGCGCGTGGCGTCGCGGAGCACGACGTCGAGCTCTTCCGCCGGGACCTGGGCATCCGTGGTGAGCACCACGAGCATGGTCGCGAGGCCCGGTGCCAACATGCCGGCACCTTTAGCGATGCCCCCGACCGTGAAGGTGTTGCCTTCGGCATCCGTGCCTGTGAAGACTGCCTCCTTTGCAATACTGTCCGTGGTCATGATCGCCGTAGCGGCGGCACCGCCGCCGTTTTCGGAGAGCTCTGCGAACGCTGCGTCGATGCCAGGGATGATCTTGTCCATGGGCAGTTGCTCACCGATCAGTCCGGTGGAGCAGACCACGACGTCGGAGGCAGAGATCCCGAGGACTGCCGCCACTTTCTCGGCGGTCGCGTGCGTATTCTGGAATCCCTGCGGGCCGGTGCAGGCGTTGGCGCCGCCGGAATTCAGCACCACTGCGTCAACGCGCCCGTCGGAGAGAACCTGGCGGGACCAGTGGACCGGAGCCGCGGCGACGCGATTGGAAGTGAAAACGGCTGCTGCGGCTTTCAAGGGGCCGTCGTTGACAACCAGGGCGAGGTCAGGATTGCCCGATGCCTTGAGGCCGGCTTTGACGCCGGCGGCCCGGAATCCCTGGGGGGCGGTGATGGTCACGGGGCAACTCCTTGGACGTTGAGGCCGGCGGATTCGTCCAGGCCGAGGGCAATATTCATGGACTGCACAGCGCCGCCGGCGGTCCCTTTGGTTAGGTTATCGATGACGCACGTGACAACCACGCGGCCGGAATGCTCGTCGAAAGCCAGTTGCATGACGGCGTGGTTGGAACCCTGCACCGATTTAGTGGTGGGCCATTGGCCTTCGGGCAGCAGGTGGACGAACGGTTCGTCGTCGTACGCTTCAGCCCAGGCACTGCGGAGTTCGGCAGCGGTGACGCCGGCCTTGACCTTGGCTGTTGCCGTGCTCAAGATGCCGCGGCTCATGGGCGCGAGGGTGGGAGTGAAGGACACTGTGACCGGTTCACCGGCCGCATTGGAGAGTCCTTGTTCAATCTCCGGGGTGTGGCGGTGGCCGCCGCCCACGCCATAGGGACTCATGGAGCCCATGACCTCGGAACCGATGAGGTTGACCTTGGCCGCCTTGCCGGCACCCGAGGTGCCGGAGGCGGAAACAATCACGACGTCGTCCCCCTGGAGAAGCTTGTTGGCGAAGCCGGGCGTGAGGGCGAGGAGGGCCGACGTCGGGTAGCAGCCGGGTACGGCAATCCGCTTTGCCCCCTTCAGGGCGTCGCGCTGGCCGGGGAGTTCCGGCAGCCCGTAGGGCCAGGTCCCGGCATGGGCCGAGCCATAGAACTTTTCCCACGCCGCGGGGTCTTCGAGACGGTGGTCCGCGCCGGCGTCGATCACGAGCGTGCCTTCCGGCAACTGTGCCGCGATCCCGGCGGAAGCTCCATGCGGGAGTGCCAGGAACACCACATCGTGGCCAGCGAGGTTTTCCACGCTGGTGTCCTCGAGAATCCGGCTGGCCAAACCATGGAGATGCGGCTGCAACTCCCCTAGTCTGGAACCGGCATTGCTGTGCGCAGTGATGGCACCGATGGTGACGTCCGGATGGCCTGCCAGGAGGCGCAGCACCTCTCCCCCGGCGTAGCCGCTGGCACCGGAGACGGCAACAGAAATAGTCATGGCAAGACTATACAGCAAAACTATTCATGGTTGCCGATATTTATGCACGCCTATTTCGAAACCCCCATCGAGGGCAGCTCACGGCCCAGCCTCTTTGGGGGCGTATGCTGAGTAGAGGGTGATCTAGACCGTGCAGCCGATCGTCGGTTGCAGCGTTGCCCGTTATTGTTACGGGGCAACTGCATATGTCACCGACCTCCACCACGGAACGTCCCACTAAGAGCGTCCGGCAGCCTAACGCCGTCGTGCTCAGCTATTCCGAACTCCTCAAGACGGTCCGCGCGGAAGGGCTTTTGAAGCGCCGCGTTGGTTTCTATGTCAGCGTTTTTGCGGCGCTGGTCCTCTTGCTGACCGGCACCTGGTTTGGCTTCGCGCTGATTGGCCCCAGCTGGTATCAGCTCCTCATCGCCGCGGCCTTGGGCATCCTTTGTACCCAGTTGAGCTTTCTGGCCCATGAGGCCGGCCACCGCCAGATTTTTGCCTCCCGCAGGGCCAATGACTGGTCCGCGCGCATCCTGGCCACTTCGGTTGCCGGCATCAGCTACTCCTGGTGGGAACAGAAGCACGGCGCACACCACAACAACCCGAACGTGATTTCAAAGGACCCGGACATCAAGACCGGAGCCTTGGCTTTCCACGTTGAAGCCGCCGCAGGCAGGCAGGGACGCTTCGCGTTCCTCACGCGCAGGCAGGGCTGGTTCTTCTTCCCGCTCCTGATGCTGCTGGGCATCAGCCTGCAGTGGGAGTCCCTGATGTACATCCTTCGGCCGGGAGCCATCAAGCACCGCTGGGTGGAGACCCCCATCCTTCTGGCACGGCTTCTCGCCCTGCCGGCCCTCGCCTTCACCTTCCTCCCGCTTGGCATGGCATTCGCCTTCCTGGGCGTCCAGATCATGGTGTACGGCTTCTACATGGGCGCTTCCTTCGCCCCCAACCACAAGGGCATGCCGGTCCTGCCTACCGACTCCCGCGTCGATTTCCTGCGCCGCCAGATCCTGACTGCCAGGAACATCTCCGGCGGACCCTTCATGAACATCCTGCTGGGCGGTCTCAACCACCAAGCCGAACACCACCTGTTCCCGGACATGGCCCGCCCCCACTTGCGCCGTGCCTCGGAGATCGTTCGAAGCTACTGCGAAGAGCACTCCATTCCCTATACCGAAACCACGCTGATGCAGTCATACGGAATCGTCGTGCGGTACCTCAATGAGGTAGGACTCGCCGCGGGCCGCGGCTTTGACTGCCCCGTTGCATCCGCGCACGGCAGGGGCTGACACGCCCGGAAGACCGCTGGGGCACATTACGGCGAACCACGGCCCTAAGCTCCTGACTGGACACTCGACAGACTCCGCTCCCTAGGATGGTTGTGAATGCGGGCATGAAAGTGCCTCGACGGAGAAGACGGAGAAGGAGACCCATGACGCAAGCGATCGTCGCCCGGCAAGCCGGAGGACCCGAAGTCCTCGAACTCACCGAGGCAGAGGTTCCGGCCCCGGGCCCGCGCCAGCTCCTCGTCAAAGTTGCAGCCGCCGGAGTGAACTTCATTGACACTTATCAGCGCAGTGGCATCTACAAGGTTGAGTATCCGTTCACCCCTGGCTCCGAGTCGGCAGGCACCGTGGAGGCCATCGGCGCAGACGTCGAGGACTTCGCCGTCGGGGACAGGGTCGCTACCGCTGAAGGATCCCGCAGCTATGCGGGGTATACCCTGGTAGACGCCGACAAAGCACTTCCGGTGCCGGACGGTGTCGACGACCACACAGCGGCTGCCCTGCCGCTGCAGGGAATGACCGCGCACTACCTGATCAACTCATCTTTCCGCGTGGAACCCGGCCAGACGGTCCTGACCCATGCCGGTGCCGGTGGCGTGGGACTCATCCTGACGCAGTTGCTCAAGGCCCGGGGTGCACGGGTCATCACCACGGTCTCCTCGGACGAGAAGGAAGCCCTTGCCCGGGAAGCCGGCGCGGACGAGGTCCTGCGTTACACCGGATTTGCGGACAAGGTCCGCGAGCTCACCGAGGGCGATGGCGTCAACGTAGTGTACGACGGCGTCGGCAAGGATACTTTTGACGGATCCCTTGCGAGCCTGCGCATCCGCGGCTCGCTCGTCCTGTTCGGGGCAGCATCCGGACCGGTTCCTCCCTTTGACCCCCAGCGACTGAACGCGGGCGGATCGTTGTCCCTGACACGCCCCACGCTAGGCCACTTCCTGCAGAACCCGCAGGAGCGCCGCTGGCGTTCGGCCGAAGTCTTCGGCGCTGCAGCCAGCGGCGCGCTTAAGGTCCGGATTGGCGGAACGTACCCGCTGGCCGAAGCCGCCCAGGCGCATCGCGATCTGGAAGCCCGCAAGACCACGGGCAAGGTACTGTTGGTCCCATAATCGAAGCAACGGCAACGCGACCGCTGACACTTTTTGTTCACCTCAATCCGAGAAGCTTCGAACGTGACCCAGGAACATGAACTCCCGGCGGACGGCCTGGAACTGCAAGTAGTGCATCTGCCTCAGCTGCAAGGCTCGGCAGCCGCACCGCCGGCACGCACGCTCATGGAGATCCTCCAGGACACGGCCCGGACATTCCCGGAGGCCTCGGCCCTCGATGACGGGCACAAGTCGCTGAGTTATTCCGAGCTCTTGGCGCAGGTGCGCGGTTTTGCTGCCTCGCTCAACGCAGCCGGACTGGGCCCAGGAGACAAGATCGGGGTACGGGTTCCGTCGGGATCCAACGATCTATACATCGCCATCCTGGCGATCCTCTCGATTGCGGCCGCCTATGTGCCCGTAGACGCTGACGATCCCGAGGAACGGGCACGGCTCGTTTTCGGAGAAGCCAAAGTGTCCGCCGTCGTCACCAAGGGCCTCAGGATCGACGTGTCCGCGGAGCGGCCGACACCGCACCCGGCTCCGCGTTCCCCAGGGCTGGATGACGATTCCTGGGTCATCTTCACCTCAGGTTCCACGGGCACGCCAAAGGGTGTTGCGGTGCAGCACCGTTCATCCGCCGCTTTTGTTGACGCCGAAGCCCGGCTCTTCCTCCAGCAAGATCCCATCGGTCCACAGGACCGGGTCCTCGCCGGCCTTTCAGTCGCCTTCGACGCTTCCTGCGAGGAGATGTGGCTGGCGTGGCGGCACGGTGCCTGCCTGGTCCCGGCCCCGCGCGCCCTCGTTCGTTCCGGCATGGACCTTGGCCCATGGCTCATCAACCACGGCATCACAGTTGTGTCTACAGTTCCCACGCTCGCGGCCCTGTGGCCGGCGGAAGCCCTCGAGAACGTACGCCTGCTCATTTTCGGCGGCGAAGCCTGCCCTCCCGAACTCGCTGAGCGCCTCGCGGTGGACGGCCGCGAAGTGTGGAACACCTATGGCCCCACCGAAGCAACCGTCGTGGCCTGCGCGGCTCCCCTGGGCGGGGATGGCCCCGTCCGGATCGGATTGCCGCTGGACGGCTGGGACCTCGCCGTCGTCGATGCCTCCGGTGTCCCGGTCGCGGAAGGCGAGACGGGCGAACTCATCATCGGCGGCGTCGGGCTGGCCCGCTACCTCGATCCGGCCAAAGACGCCGAAAAGTACGCCCCCATGCCGTCTCTGGGGTGGGAGCGTGCGTACCGCTCCGGCGACCTCGTCCGCTACGAGGAAGCTGGCCTCATCTTCCAAGGCCGCGCGGATGAACAGGTCAAACTTGGTGGCCGGCGCATCGAACTCGGTGAAATCGACGCCGCCCTGCAGGCCCTCCCGGGAGTCGCAGGTGCCGCCGCTGCAGTCCGCACGACGGCGGCAGGGAACCAGATACTGGTCGGTTACCTGGCTCCGGCTGGACCCGAGGACATCGATCTCGCAGCTTCCCGCGAGCTGCTCACGGAAAGCCTTCCTGCCGCGCTGATCCCCCTGCTGACGGTCGTGGATTCGCTTCCGACGAAGACAAGCGGCAAAGTGGACAGGCATTCCCTTCCCTGGCCGTTGGCGGGCGCTGGCGCCGCGGATGCCGACAAGGCGCCACTCAACCTGCCCGAGGACGCCCAGTGGGTCGTTGAGCAGTGGGAGAGCGTTCTCGGCTCCAGCGTCACCTCGCTCGACGCGGACTTCTTCGCCTATGGCGGTGGCTCCCTCGCCGCGGCCCAGCTCGTCTCGGCGCTGCGCGTGCGCTACCCCATCATCACGGTGGCCGAAATCTACGCAACACCCCGAGTCGGCGCCTTGATCGACGTCGCGCGGCAGTCACTGCCGGAAGGCGGCATCCAAGGGCCGGCGGCCGAACGCACGGTTCGCCCCACCTCCCGGAAATCGCAGATCTTCCAGACCCTGATGGGTATTTTCCTCAACATCCTGGTGGGCATGCGTTGGCTCACGTATCTCATGGCCGCAAACCATTTGCTGGCCGACTTCGCCGGTTTCACAGCCGCTCCCGTTGTGTCCTGGTGGTGGATCCTGGCGTCTTGGCTGGTGTTCGTCAGCCCGCCGGGACGCATGGCAATCTCGATCCTGGCCGCGCGAACACTCTTGCGCGGAGTCCAGCCCGGAACCTACCCGCGCTCGGGCAAAGTCCACTTGAAGCTGTGGCTGGCCGAACAGATCCAGGATCTTTCGGGCGCCATCAGCCTCGCCAGCGCACCCTGGGTTCCCTACTACGCCAGGGCACTGGGTGCGAAGATCGGGTACAACGTCCATTTGCACTCCTTGCCCCCGGTCACAGGACTGCTGTCATTGGGCAGCGGCTGCAATATTGAACCCGAAGTGGATCTCTCGGCGTGGTGGATCGACGGTGACTACGTCCACATCGGCGCCATCCATGTAGGTGCCGGCGCCACAGTGGGCTCCCGCAGCACGCTCATGCCAGGAGCCAGCATCGGCGCAGGTGCGCGCGTGGAGCCCGGTTCCGCGGTGTTAGGCAAGGTCAAGGCCGGGCACCTTGTTGCCGGCTCCCCCGCCGAACGCCGTGGCAAAGCCAAGAATGGCTGGCCCGAGACCCCCTCGTCACACCACCTGATCGGCCGGCTCTGGTTCACGGCGTTCGCTGCGGCTTCGGCGCTGCTTGCCTTGATCCCCTACATTTCGGCATTCGTCGCCGCGATCGTCATCCTGGCCTTCATCCAAGGCAGGAATTCCCTGCAGGATGCCTTCCCGGAACTCCTCCTTGCCATTCCCTTGGCGGCATTGGCCTGGTTTCTGTGTAATCTCCTGCTGATCCTGGCGACCACCCGGATGCTCGGCGTTGGTCTCACGGAGGGGTACTACCGGGTCCGCAGCCGCGTCGGCTGGCAGGTTTGGGCCACCGAGCGTGTGCTCGACATGGCGCGGGACCTGCTCTTCCCCATCTACGCCAGCCTCTTCACCCCTGTGTGGCTGCGCCTGCTGGGTGCCAAAGTAGGCCGCAACGTAGAGGCTTCCACGGTGCTGCTGCTGCCACGCATGACGACCATCGGCGAAGGCGCGTTCCTCGCCGACGACACCATGGTGGCTTCCTACGAGCTTGGCGGCGGCTGGATGAAGATCGGGCCGGCCAAGATCGGCAAACGCTCGTTCCTCGGCAATTCCGGCATGACCGCCGCAGGCCGAAGCGTGCCCAAGAACTCACTCGTCGCGGTGCTGTCCGCCACGCCGGCCAAGGCCAAATCGGGCACCTCCTGGCTGGGCAGTCCACCCGTCAGGCTGCGCCGGACCGCAGTCAATGCGGATCAGAGCCTCACCTTCAACCCGCCGCTGGCCCTCAAGACCAAACGGGCCCTGTGGGAACTGTGCCGGCTGGTGCCGGTCATCCTGACAGTGGGGATCGCCGTCGGCATCATGTTGGTCCTGGACTGGATCGCCACCGAGTCCTCCTACTTGCTCGCAGCCGTCCTTGGGGGCGTCGTGGTCCTCGCAGCGGGTGCCGTTGCCGCGGTGAGTTCGGTCGCGGCGAAATGGATATTGGTGGGGCGCATCAAAGAGGGCGAGCATCCGCTGTGGAGCTCGTTCATCTGGCGCAACGAAGTGGTGGACACTTTCATCGAGATGGTCAGCGCCCCCTGGTTCGCGCGTTCGGCGTCCGGCACTCCGGCGTTGGTGTGGTGGCTCCGGGCGCTCGGCGCCAAAATCGGCCGGGGTACCTGGTGCGAGAGCTACTGGCTGCCCGAAGCCGACCTCGTCACGCTCGGCGAAAGCTCCACGGTCAACCGTGGCTGCGTGGTCCAGACACACCTCTTCCATGACCGCATCATGAGCATAGACACCGTGGTCCTTGGGGACGGCGCCACGATGGGCCCGCACGGCGTCATCCTGCCGCGCGCCAGCATCGGAGCGGGCGGAACGGTGGGACCGGCGTCGCTGGTCATGCGCGGTGAGACTGTTCCCGCGGGCACTTACTGGATGGGCAACCCGGTCAGCCCGTGGTCCGGACCGTAGCGTAGATTGGCAAGAGGGCTTATGAAATACGAGCCCATGACAACAGCAACACAACGAGCTACACGGAGGCAGCCAGCGCACATGAGCCCTAGCGAACCAGGAATCACCACAACTGCCGCCGATCCCTACACGCTGCATCACGGGAGCCTGGCGTTCCAAGTGCTGAGGTACGAGCTGGACCTGGACTACAGCCTAGGCAGCAACCGGCTCAACGGCCGAGCCGTGCTTCGCTGCATAGCCTTCGAAGACGCGGACTCGGTGATGCTCGATCTGGTGGGCCTGAAGGCTTCCAAAATCCTCGTCGACGGCAAGAAAGTGCCGAAGTTCAGTACCAGCGGCGAGCACCTCGTGATCACCACCAAGGACCGCCTGCGGGCAGGCCAGCACTTCACGGTTGAGCTCCGCTACGACGGCAACCCGAAGCCGCGCCGGGGCCTGTGGGGCGAGGTCGGTTGGGAAGAACTCGACGACGGCGTGCTGGTTGCCGGGCAGCCGAACGGCGCCGCGTCCTGGTTCCCGTGCAACGACCATCCGCGGCACAAGTCCAGCTACTTGATCAGTATCACCACCGACGACAACTACCGTGCAATCTGCAACGGCCGCCTCGTCTCCCACAGCAGGAAATCAAGCCGCGAAACCTGGGTCTACGAACAAGGCGAGCCGATGGCAAGCTATCTCGCCACTGTGCAAATCGGACGCTATCGGCTCCACCAGCTCAGCCCCGCCCTCAGTGGGGTCCGCAGCGGGACGGCCCATCATGCAGAAGCCCTGCGGCAGGCTCCGGTGCCCCAGTTCGTTGCGGTCTCCCCCGGTTTGTTGACCGAGGCCCGCGAAGGCCTGGCTCGGCAGGCCGACATGATGCGCACCTTTGTGGAGTGTTTCGGTCCGTATCCCTTTGCCGAATACACGGCCGTGGTGACCGAGGACGAGCTGGAAATCCCCCTTGAGGCCCAGACCCTCTCGATCTTCGGCCGGAACCACATGGAGCAATCGTGGGATGCGCAGCGCCTCATCGCCCACGAGCTGTCCCACCAGTGGTTCGGCAATTCGCTCACTGTGAGCAGTTGGCGCGACATCTGGCTGCATGAGGGCTTCGCCTGCTACGCCGAGTGGATCTGGTCCGAGGAAGCCGGCGTAATGTCCCTCGCCAACCGTGCAAGGGCCGCGTGGCGCAAGCTCGACGCCGGTGCGCAGGATCTGGTGATCGGCGACCCCGGACCCGAGCACATGTTCGATGACCGCGTCTACAAGCGCGGGGCCCTCGCCCTCCACGCCGTCCGCCTTGCATGCGGTGACGCGGCGTTCTTCGGATTGTTGCGGCACTGGACCGGGGCCAAGCGCCACAGCTCGGTGTCCACGGCGGAATTCATCGCCGCGGCCAACGCTTACGTCCCGGGGCTCGACGCGGCCGGTGTCCTGGAACCGTGGCTGTACCAAGCAAGGCTGCCCGCTTTCGGCTGATCCTGAAATTCAGCTAATCCAAGGATTCAGCGGGACGTTACCGCGAGGGCAGCAACCAGTCCGGCAGGAAGATCACGGCCGTCGGCCCTGGCCGGAAGCTCCAGGTCCCACAGCCCCGGCCTATCAAGCACCTCGAGGGAATCCGGGGCCACCCTGAGCCCTTCCCCCGTCATCTTCAACCAGGCTTCCTTGCGCGCCCACAAGCGTGCGCGCGCTTGCGCCCGGCGCCCGGGTTCCAGCGCCTTGAGATGGCGCTGCTCCCGTGCGGTCAAGGCAACGTCGTCAAAGCCGGCGAACTCCGTACCCGCGGCATTCTCCAGATCGACGCCCACCCGGAGCCCCGGTTCCGGATGCACGACGGCGGCAAACAACACCCAGCCCGACGACCGTGAGGCGCTGAGCGCCAAGGGTGCGGGGCCGCCGTCGAGCAGGTATCCAGGCCGGCCATGCGCGATGTCCGGACCGGCACCGCATTCCGGGCACTCGTAGGCCGCCTGGAGCTTCGATGCTGGAACACTCAGGAGGGTCGCGGCAAAGTTCTGCTGGGCCAACCTGGACGCCAGGAATTCCAGTCGCAGGACCGGGGCCATGGCGTCTGCCCGAAGGGTCTCGGCCGGAGACAGCAATTCCGCCGCCATCTTCTCGATGGCGGCGGAATCAGCAGGGTCCAAGGACTGGATGTGAACAGCCAACCCCTGGACCCCCGGGTTGATACTCGTCAGCGCTGGACTGCTCCGAATCGCTCTGCGGCGACGGCGACGGCGGCCTCACGTGCCTCCGATGCCTCGTCGGCGGTCAAAGTGCGGTCCGAGGCACGAAACCGCAGCCCGAACGCGAGCGACTTCTTGCCGTCTTCGATCCCCTGGCCCGCGTAGACATCGAACAAGGCGACGTCTTCGAGGAGTTCGCCAGCGCCTTCCCGCAGGGCGGACAGGACGGCGTCCGCCGGAACGTCCTGCGGCACCACAAGGGCTACGTCCTGGGTGGCCACCGGGAAACCGGAGATGTGCTTGGCGACAATGACGTCCGGAGCGGCGTCGAACAGTGCGTCCGCATTGAGCTCGAGGGCCACGGAGCGCGCCGGCATGTCATGTGCGGCGAGCAGCTTGGGGTGCAACTCGCCGGCGTAGCCCACGACGTCGCCGGAGCGAAGCGCCAACCGGGCGGCACGGCCCGGGTGGAACGCCTGGTGGCTGCCTTGGCTGACCACGAGCTCCACTCCGAGGACGTCGCCGACGAGCCGGGCAACATCCAGGGCGTCGGCCCAGTCCCAGGCACGCGGAGTGTGGGCCGCGGCTGCCGGGGAATCATGGCCCGTCAAAACAGCGGCGATGTGCAGCGGCTGGTCCGGGACGCCGTCGTACAGTCCGTCAAGGACCTCGTCGGAAGGCTTGACGCCCAGCGGCGGGATGGACGCCGTGCCCAGCTGGCCGTCGGGAAGGAACACCGAGCCTGCCTCGAAGAGCGCGAGGTCCCGGAACCCGCGGGAGTGGTTGCGGCGGGCAACCTCGATCAGGCCGGGAAGCACGGAGGTACGCAGGTAACCGTGTTCCTCGCTGATCGGGTTGGCCAGTTTGAGGGCGGTGCGCGCCGCGCCTTCCTCCGCAACTCCGAAGGTGTCATTGGCCGACTTTGAGACGAACGGATAGGAGAGGACCTCGGTGAGCCCTGCGTCGGCCAGCGCCTGGACCACGCGGCGTTTCTGCTGCTGGGTCCGGGTCAGGCCGCGGCCTGGAGGGGCGACGGGAAGGGTGGCCGGGATGTTGTCGTAGCCAACCAGCCTTGCGATTTCCTCGGAGAGGTCTTCCTTGGTTTCCAGGTCATTGCGCCAGCTCGGTGCCGTGACCACAAAGGAGCCGCCCACCTCGTCCCTCAGGACGATGGCGCCGAGGTCCTTAAGGGAACCCGTGATCTGCTCTTCCGTGAAGTCGATGCCGATCCTGGAGGCCGCGTAACCGGCCGGCAGCTCGATGGTCACGGCGTCCGGTGCTGTCCCGACGTCGGTGCCGGCTTCGTCTGCCGTTCCACCGGCCAGTTCAACCAGGAGGTCAACGACGCGTTGGGCAGCAACGTTGGCAACCTGCCAATCCACTCCGCGTTCGAAGCGCTTGGACGCCTCTGACGGCAGCTTGTGCCTGCGGCGGGACCGCCCGATCGAGACCTCGTCGAAGTGCGCAGCCTCGACCAGGATGTTGGTGGTCGAATCGGAAACCTCGGTGTTGGCTCCACCCATGACGCCGGCGATGCCGATCGCGCCGGAGTCGTCGGTGATCAGGAGGTCTTCGACGTCGAGCGCACGCACTTTGTCGTCGAGGGTGGTGATCTTCTCGCCCGCGACGGCGCGGCGGACCACGATATCGCCGGAAAGCTTGTCGAGGTCGTAGCAGTGGTTCGGCTGGCCGAGTTCGAGCATCACGTAGTTGGAAATGTCCACAGGCAGCGAAATGGAGCGGATGCCTGCCAGGCGCAGCCGGGAGACCATCCACGGCGGGGTGGGGCGGGTGGCGTCCACGCCGCGGACCGTGCGGGCCACGAAGCGGTCACAACCGGGCTTGCCGTAGATGGGAGCGTCGTCATTGAGCTTGACGCCGTAGCCGCCGGAGAGTGCCGCAGGGGCATTGACCTTCGCTGCCGGGTCCGTGAAGACGGTTCCGGTGGCGTGGGCATATTCGCGGGCCACGCCGCGGATCGAGAACGCGTAGCCGCGGTCCGGAGTGACGTTGATTTCGGCGGCTTCGTCGTAGAGGCCAAGGAGGGACATGGCGTCGGTGCCGATTTCGGGATCCAGGCCAATGCGGGAAAGCACCAGGATGCCGTCGTGGTCCTCACCGATGCCGAGTTCGCGTACGGAGGCGATCATGCCTGCGGACAGGTGCCCGTAGGTCTTGCGCGCGGAAATGTGGAAGTCACCCGGGAGCACGGCGCCCGGGAGGGTGACCACAACTTTGTCTCCCTCGACGAAATTGTGGGCACCGCAAATGATGCCCTGTACACCGGAGGGGTCGATGCCCTTGCCGGTCAGGGTCTGCTCCTGGCCTTCGGGGACCACGCGGACCTGGCACCAGTTGATGGTCTTGCCGTTGCTCTGCGGTTCCTTGACGAGGCTCAGGACCTGGCCCACCACGATGGGACCTTTGAGTTCGTCCGTGGGGCGGTGGACGGCTTCCTCTTCAAAACCGACCTTGACGAGTTCCGCCATGACGTCTTCGGCCGTTGCGTCGGCCGGAACCTGCGCGAATTCACGCAGCCATGAAAGTGGGATACGCACTGTTAGATCTCCATCCCGAAGTGCTCGCTGAAACGTACATCGCCTTCGATCATGTCGCGCATGTCGCCGACTTCGTTGCGGAACATGAGCGTGCGCTCGATGCCCATGCCGAAGGCAAATCCTGAATACTCGTCCGGGTCGATGCCGGCAGCGCGCAGGACGTTGGGATTGACCATGCCGCAGCCGCCCCACTCGATCCAGCGCGGGCCGCCCTTGGCACCGGGGTGCCAAATGTCCAGCTCCGCGGACGGCTCGGTGAACGGGAAGTAGTTGGGACGCAGCCGGATCTGTGCCTCGTCACCGAACATCTGCCGGGCGAAGTGCTCCAGAGTTCCGCGCAGGTCAGCCATGCTCAGCTTCTTGTCGATGGCAAGGCCCTCGAACTGGTGGAACACGGGCGTGTGGGTGGCATCGAGTTCATCGGTGCGGAATACCTTGCCCGGGCACAGCACATAGATGGGCACTTCGCGCTCCAGCATGGAACGGACCTGGACCGGGGAAGTGTGCGTGCGCATGAGCAGGTGAGCCTCCGGAGGCTCCACGAAGAAGGTGTCCTGCATTTCGCGGGCGGGGTGGTCGGGCTTGAAGTTGAGGGCGTCGAAGTTGAACCACTCGGACTCGACCTCGGGCCCTTCGGCGATTTCCCAGCCCATGCCCACGAAGATGTCCGCCACACGGTCCTGCAGCGTGGACAGCGGGTGGCGGGCGCCGGCACGGCGCCGCCGTGGCGCTGCCGTGACGTCGACGGTTTCCTCCACAAGGATGCGGGCGTCGTTTTCGGCTTCGAGCACGGCGGTCCGTGCCGCGAGCGCCTGGTTGACGCGGCCACGGGAGGAACCCATGAGCTTGCCTGCGGCGGCCTTCTGCTCCTTGGGCAGGCCACCGATTTCACGGTTGGCAAGGCTCAAGGGCGACTTCTCGCCGGTGTGCGCCAAGCGGACGGCTTTGAGTTCTTCGAGGGAGGATGCGGCAGCAATCGCGGCGACGGCTTCCTCAACGGCAGCGGTGATGGCGGCTTCATCCAGAGGGTTCGGGATGGCGGCGCCCGGCAAAGTGTCAGTCATCTACTGTTCTTAGCTACGAGTCGGAAATGGTCTTCACCAGGCAGGGCCATGGCAAAAGCAGGAGCGATGCTCGCTGGACGCGTCCGGCGGGCACTAACACCCAGTCTAGTAGAAGGGTTCGGCCGGGCTTTAACCCGTGACACCGTCCGGACGGCGTTCGCCAGCGCCCGGGGCTAGCATGGCCTCATGACACCGGTCCGCACCATCACTGTCACCGGAGAGGGAACCGCTGAAGCCGTTCCCGACCTGCTCACGCTCACGCTCGCCGTCGAGGTCAGGCGCGACGCCGCCGAAGCGGCCTATGGCGACGCCGGAGAGATCGCCTCGGCCGTGACGGAGGCCCTGCGCGGGCACGGTGCGGCCGGTCTTGACCTGCGGACCAGCGGCCTCAATCTGCGTGCCGAACTCGTCTGGGCCGAAAACCAGGGGCAAAAGGTCAGGGGCTATGTTGCATCAACCACGCTGGTTGCCCGGGTCGGGCCGCCGTCAGCGGCCCCCGCGGCCATATCCGCCGCGGTGGCTGCAGGCGGTGACAGCCTTCGCATCAACGGGATCGAACAAGGATTCACGGATGCCTCGGCCGTTGCGGCGCGGGCACAAGAGGCCGCATGGCGGGAAGCCGAAGCGAAGGCGGCCCGGTTTGCCGCACTTGCCGGCGGCCGGCTGGGGCAGGTCCTATCCATCGACCAGCGGCCGGGGCATGGATCGCCGGTGCCGATGATGGCCGGTATTCAGCGCGCCTCAGCGAGCGAGGGCGTGCCCATCGAAGCGGGCTCAGTGGCGGTTTCCACGAGCGTAGTGGTGCAGTGGGAACTGGATTCGACGGCTCCAGCCTTGTGAACAGCGCCAGGCTAGTGACAGCGCAAGCCTAGTGAACAGCTCCCGCGGACAGTTTCGCGTCCACCGGATTCCCAAGCGCGGTGCGAACGACGACGGCGATCCCCCGGCCCATGTCCTGCGTCGCCATGCCGGGCGCGGCACTGCCCTGCGGCAGCTGCGCTGTGTCATAGGGGACGTGGATGAAGCCGCCCCGGGGGCGGGGCGCAACAGCCCCGGCGAGCTCGTGCATCAGGGCATAGAACACGTGGTTGCATACGTACGTTCCGGCGGTCTGCGAGACTTCGGCGCGGATTCCAGCGATCTGAAGTGCTCGCAGCGCGGACTTCACCGGAAGCGTGCTGAAGTACGCCGCGGGCCCTTCCGGTACCACCGGCTCGTCGATGGGCCTGTTTCCGGCATTGTCCGGGATTCTGGCGTCATCGCAGTTAATGGCCACGCGCTCCAAGGAGAGCCGGTCCCGGCCGCCGGCGAGCCCGACGCAGATGACCAGCTCCGGGCGCACCCTCGCCATGGCCTCGCCCAGGACCGCAGCGGATTCCCCGAAAACGCACGGCAGTTCGAGCGTTTCCACTTCATGCCCTTCGGCGCGCAAAATTTCCTGCGCGTCGAGGACCGCAGCCCACGAGGGGTTGCTGGAATCGCCGCCAAAAGGCTCGAATCCCGTCAGCAGAATCATGAACCCACCCTAGCAAGGAGCTGGCCCGGCTTCAGGGCTCCCCGCCCGATCTTTCTTGGGCCTTCGTTCCGGGCCTTCCTTCGTCAAGCCTTCTTTCACCGGGCCTTCTTTCACTGGGCCTTGACAAGTGTTCGAACATATATTCGAATGGAGTCCATGAGATGGGACGCACAAGCACTTTCGCCACAACGTGGTCCGGCACCCGGAGACAACAGCAACAGCCTTCTGTCCGGAGCCGCCCCAGCAACGGACGCACTGCTGCCACTGGCCGGGCTTGTGCGTTCCGTCTCAACTCCCGAATTCTCCGGAGTCACCTTTCATGAGGTCACCGCCAAATCGGTGCTCAACAAGGTGGCGTCCGGTTCCCAGATGCCTTTCGAATGGACGGTCAACCCCTACCGCGGATGCAGCCACGCCTGTGTCTATTGCTTCGCCCGCAAGAGCCACACCTATCTGGAGTTCGATGCCGGACACGATTTCGATTCCCAGGTGATAGTGAAGATCAACGCGGCAGAGGTCCTGCGCAGGGAACTGTCCAAACCGTCGTGGGGCCACCATCATGTGGCCCTCGGCACCAATACGGATCCCTACCAGCGGGCAGAGGGCCGCTACCAGCTGATGCCGGGGATCATCCGGGCCCTGGCCGATTCCGGTACTCCGTTCTCCATCCTCACCAAGGGAACCCTCCTGGGCCGCGACATCCCCCTCCTCAAGCACGCCTCCAGCCAAGTGCCCGTAGACCTGGGCATCTCGCTGGCCATGACCGACGAAGCCTTGGCCTCGGCGGTGGAACCGGGCACGCCCGCACCGCGCGCCAGGCTCAAGCTCATCCGCCGGCTGCGCGAGGCCGGGCTGCGGTGCGGCGTCATGGCCATGCCCATCCTGCCGTGGCTGACGGACAGCGATGACGCTCTGGAGTCGCTCTTTACGGCGCTGTCCGACGCCGGTGCCACTGGCGTGACGGCCGGGGCGTTGTACCTGAAGCCGGGCACGCGGGAATGGTTCATGCAATGGCTGGCGGCGCATCACCCCGGCCTCGTCGGCAAGTACCGGCATCTCTACGGTCAAGGCTCGTACGCTTCGAAGGAATACAGGACCTGGCTAAGCGGCCGTATCAACCACTTCAAGGCCCGCCACGGCTTTTCCGGGAGCAGCGGTTTCAGCCACAGGAACGCCACGGCGAGCAAGGAAACACCGGATTCCTTTCCAGCGGGCCAGTCCACGCTTTTCTAGCCAGGTCTTCTCTAGCCAAGCAGCCCGGAGGCCACCCGCTCCAACAGTGCCCGGACAATCGGCAGGTCAGCAGGAATCCACGGCAAGGTGAACGCCTCGTCTCCATTGCCAAGCGGAACCCAACGGAGTTCGTCGTGGTCCTGGAGCGGACGCGGTTCGCCGTCAAGCAGTTCGGCGAACCATACCCTCATGACGGCCTGCTCGTTCAAGGGCCACCCAGCGGCTGCGTCCGGTTCCACTTCGGCCCCGAGCCGGACAGTGATCCCGAGTTCCTCGAGCAGTTCGCGGTGCAGCGCGTCTTCGAAGGACTCCCCCGCCTCCAGCTTGCCGCCCGGGAACTCCCACATTCCGGCGAATTGCGGCGGGGCGCTGCGCCTCGCAACGAGCAGCCTTTTCGGATTTTCAAGGGAATCGACGACGGCGGCGCCCGCCACGCTTATCAGTCCAGTCACCGCAACAGTCTATTGGCCGTCACGTCATCACCCTTGCCTATGGAAGTTGTCACATTCAGGGACATTCGCCGGAGACTCGCACTAAACTTGAAAGTCGGCTTTATTCCCTTCGAGTGACATCCCGCTCGCCCCCAAGAAACAGGACGATGACCACTACCGCTGTCAGCAAGACCTCCCAAAAGACCGGAAGCCGTCACGTGTCGCTGGCGATCTTCGCCCTTGCCATGGGTGGATTCGCCATCGGAACCACGGAGTTCACCATGATGGGCTTGCTCAAGGAGATCGAGCAGGGACTCAACATCAGCACTCCCGAGGCCGGGAACCTGATTTCCGCCTACGCCTTGGGTGTCGTAGTGGGTGCGCCGATCTTCGCGGCGCTGGGCGCCCGGCTCCCCCGCAAGCAACTTGCCTTGGGACTCATGCTTTTCCTCTCCATAGCGAACCTGACGTCCTTCATTGCACCGGACTACGGAACCATGTTGATCACGAGGTTTGCCTCGGGACTGCCGCATGGCGCCTTCTTCGGGATCGCCGCGGTCATTGCAGCAAGCCTGGTTGCTCCCACCAAGCGTGGTTGGGCGATTTCGATGGTCATGGGCGGACTGACCATCGCGAACGTCATCGGTGTTCCTGCGGCTACTTGGCTCGGCCAGACGTTCGGGTGGCGTCTGCTCTTCGTCGTGGTGGGCGTCATCGGCCTGGCCACCAGCGTGTTGTTGTGGAAGTTTGTCCCCTTTGAGCCTGCCCACCCCGAGGCAAGCATCCGGCGGGAACTTGGTGCCCTCAAGCGCATTCAAGTGTGGTTGGCGTTGCTGATCGGAATCATCGGATTTGGCGGCTTCTTCGCCACCTACACGTATATCTCCCACACGATGACTTCGGTGGCAGGGATTCCGCAGGCGCTGATACCCGTGGTAGTTGCCCTCTACGGACTCGGCATGGTGGCAGGCAATATCCTTGGCGGCCGTATCGCCGACAAGTCGGTCATGGGAACCATCTACCGGGTCCTTCCCCTCATCGCCTTGGCGCTGGTGGCCTACGCCGTCGCGGCCCACTGGGCGTGGTCCGCATTCATCATGGTCTTCATCGTCGGCGGTATCGGCTCCATGCTTATCCCGCCGCTGCAGACGCGCCTCCTCGACGCTTCACCGGACGCCCCGTCCTTGGCCTCTTCACTCAACCACTCGGCCCTCAACATCGCTAACGCCCTTGGCGCGTTCCTTGGCGGCGTGGTCATCGCTTGGGGCTGGGGATACGTTGCCCCTGCCCTCGTCGGGGCTGTCCTGGCAATCCTGGGGCTCGGCGTCGCGGGCATCAGCGGCTGGTTGGAACGCAAGCGGCCACTGGCGGCATAGTGCCGCCGCGGGCTTCCTCAGACCTGGACCCGCTCGACGTCGGGCTCCAGGTAGATGACCCGGGCGATCGGTACTGCAGTGCGGATCCTGAGTTCGGCGGCGTCGATCGCTTTGGCAATGGCCTGACCGGTATCTGCCGCGCCTACGCTGATCTTCGCAGCGACAAGCAGCTCTTCCGGGCCCAGGTGCATGGTCTTGAGGTGGATGATGCGCGTGCCGTCGGACTCAATGGCTTCCGTGATGCGAGCGTTGTCCTCTTTGGTGGCTGATTCGCCCAGCAGCAAGGACTTGGTTTCCACCGCGAGCACCACGGCGATTCCCACAAGGAGCAACCCGATCATCCCTGTGCCCGCGGCGTCCCACAGGCCGTTGCCCGTGATGAGGGTCAGGCTCACGCCGCACAGCGCGAAAACGAGGCCCAGGAGGGCTCCGAAATCCTCCAGAAGGATCACGGGCAGTTCCGGTTGCTTGGCGTTGCGGATGAACTTGATCCAACTTTGTTTTCCGCGCTGGGGATTGGATTCGTGGATGGCGGTGCGGAACGAGAAGGATTCCGCCACAATGGCGCCGAGCAGCACGGCCAGCGGCACCCACCAGAAATCGCCTTCGATGGCGTGCGGGTGCTGGAATTTCTCCCAGGATTCGTAGAGCGCGAAGAGGCCTCCAACACTGAACAGCACAATCGAGACGATGAAGGCGTAGATGTAGCGCTCACGGCCATAGCCAAAGGGGTGTTCGGGACTTGCGGCCCGCTGCGCCCGCTTCCCGCCAAGCAGCAGGAGCAACTGGTTGCCGGAGTCGGCGACGGAGTGGATTGCCTCTGCCAACATGGACGACGACATCGTCAGCACGAATGCGACGAACTTGAGCACAGCGATCGCCAGGTTGGCGCTCAATGCCGCCACGATTGCCTTGGTACCGCCATTTGCAGCCACGAAAGCTCTACCTCTTCTTCGGTTCAGGGGATGTGAGTGAATCGGCAGGAACCGACCGCGGGATCGCGTCCTGCAAGCAATACCGTACCGGTTGAGAAATTGTCAGGAGTGCTGGGAGCGCGCGCTGGCGTAAAGGCATACGGTGGCGGCTGTGCCGAGGTTCAGGCTTTCCGCCGAACCGTAGACGGGCACTGCGACACGATGGTCAGCAAGCGCAAGCTCGGAGTCTGAAAGTCCTTGCGCCTCGTTACCGAACAGCCAGGCCGTCGGGGCTTCGAGTGCGTAGGCGGAGGGCGCTGCCGACGCGCCCAGGCGGCGTGCCGCGTTCTCGTCCTGAAGTTTGTCCAGATTGAGGGTGCCGTAACCGTCCGCTGCGAGGATCCCGATGCCGCGCTCCTTGCAGAGGGCCGCGAGCTCTTCGACGTCCGCACCCAGGACGACCGGCAGGTGGAAGAGCGAACCGGCCGTGGACCGCACGGCCTTCGGGTTGTAAATGTCCACGCTGGAGGCCGTCAAGACCACGGCATCCGCACCGGCAGCATCTGCGGCCCGAAGCACCGTCCCGGCATTGCCAGGATCGCGCACCTGGCACATGACAGCGATCAGCCGCGGCCCGGCGTCGAGCACTGATTCAAGGCTGACGTCCACAAAGCTGCAGACGGCCACAATCCCTTGGGGATTGACCGTGTCCGCCATGGCGGCCAGGACATCATCGTTCGCAAGCCGCAAGGCAACGCCGTCGGCGAGCTCGGCCAGTTCGGGAAGCCGGTCCAGGCAGCTTTCGCTCGCGAAGACTTCGTGTACGACGCCGGGCTCCCCTGCCGCGGTCCGCTCCCGGTGCAGGAGCAGCGCCTCGCGCACGGCCTGGGGGCCTTCGGCGAGGAACCGGCCACGCTTTAAACGCGCCGGGCGCCCGGCAAGCCTTGCGACATCCCTGACCCGATCGGCTCGGGGGTTGGACATCGGAAGTTCTTGCGGGCGCCCGGTTTCGTTCATATACAGAACTTTAGTGGCAGTTGCCACCGTCCCATGAACTGAGGCTACGTGCTACTCAGCAGCTTCAGCGGCAGGCTTCTTCGCAGCCTTGGCCTTGGGGGCCTTGGCAGCGGGCTCTTCCTCGGAAACGGAGGCCTTGACGGCCGGAGCAGCCTTGGTAGCGGCAGAAGTCTTGGCGGCAGCCTTCGGAGCGGCTTCGGCCTTGACGGCCGGAGCGGAGGTGTCGGCAGGCAGGGAATCCTTGGCAACCTTGACCAGCGCGGCAAAAGCGTTGGCATCGGAAACGGCCAGCTCTGCCAGCATGCGGCGGTCAACCTCGACCTCAGCGGCCTTCAGGCCCTGGATCAGACGGTTGTAGGTCAGGCCGTTGGCGCGGGATGCAGCGTTGATGCGCTGGATCCAGAGGCGACGGAAGTCGCCCTTCTTCTTGCGGCGGTCGCCGTAGCTGTACACAAACGAGTGCAGCAGCTGCTCTTTTGCCTTGCGGTACAGGCGAGACCGCTGACCGCGGTAACCCTTGGCCCGTTCAAGGACAACCCGACGCTTCTTGTGGGCGTTTACCGCCCGCTTCACACGTGCCACGTGCGTACTCCTTCAAAATTCTTATCCCAAGCTGCTACTGCCGGAAACCCGGCCGGCCTGAGAAGGCTTTGGTGTAGTCGGCAGCTGCCGGATGGCAGCAACCAGAAAACTTGGAACTTAGATGCCGAGCATCCTCTTGATGACCTTGGCATCGCCCTTGAAGACGATCTTGTCGCCGGCAAGGCGACGGGTCAGGGTGGAGGACTTGTGCTCCAGGTAGTGGCGGCGGTTGGCCTGCTGACGCTTCAGCTTGCCGGTACCGGTCAGCTTGAAGCGCTTCTTAGCACCACTGTGGGTCTTCATCTTCGGCATGGGAACCGATCTCCTTACGTGTCCGCAGACTGGGTCTGCAGTTCTTTCGTGCAGCCACCCCATGAAGGGCGGCTACTGCTTTCGTGCCGGGCAGAGGGATGCCCCTCCTGCGGCGTGACTAGTTGGTCTTGCGTGCCGCTGGCTTCGGAGCGGCCTTGGGGGCTGCCGGTCGAGCTGCAGGCTTCGGAACCGCGGGCTTCGCCATCGGTTTCGGTACTGGTGTAGCAGCAGGCCTGGGGGCAGCCGGTACAACAGGCTTCGGAGCTGCCTGCTCAGGAGCCTTTGCCGGTGCCGGAGCCTTTGCTGCTGCCTTCGCCGGCGCCGGTGCGGCAACCGGAGCTGCTTCAACCACGGGAGCTTCTTCGACTACCGGAGCTGCTTCAACCACAGGGGTTGCTTCAACCACAGGCGTTTCCTCGACAACCGTTTCCTCAGCGGCCGGAGTCTCTTCGACTTCAGCAGCCTCCGCCTCAACGGCTTCCGGCGCGGTTTCCTCAGCCTGGGTTTCCTCGGCCTGGGTATCCCCAGCCTGAGTCAAGAGTTCCGCCGGGAGCAAGTCGGCGAGTGACTGGGTCAAGGGAGCATCCTCGCCTGAGACGTCAATCCGGCCTGCAGCCTTGGCTTCATTCTGGGCTTTGGCTTCTGCACGCTGCGCCGCGCGGCGGGCCTCGGCCTTGGCCTCAGCCTTGTTCTTCAACGGACCAATCACCATGACCATGTTGCGGCCATCGATGCGCGGGCTGGACTCAATCACGCCAACTTCGGCAACGTCCTCAGCGAAGCGCTGCAACAGGCGGATGCCCATTTCAGGGCGCTGCTGCTCACGTCCACGGAACTGGATCATGGCCTTCACCTTGTCACCGGCACCGAGGAAGCGAAGCGCGTGGCCGCGCTTGGTCTCGTAGTCGTGGGTGTCGATCTTCAGGCGGAAGCGGATTTCCTTGAGAACCGTGTTGGTCTGGTTCTTGCGGGCCTCACGGGCTTTGACAGCGGCTTCGTACTTGTACTTGCCGAAGTCCATCAGCTTGCACACCGGAGGCTTCGCCTGCGGTGCAACTTCAACGAGATCCAGGTCAGCCTCGGCAGCCAGACGCAGGGCGTCCTCAATACGGACGATTCCAACCTGTTCGCCGGCAGGGCCGACCAAACGCACCTCGGGGACGCGGATACGCTCATTGATTCTTGGCTCGCTAATGTCAAAGCTCCTGTTGTTGTGATGAGTATTCCACCGGCAAATAGAGAAGGCCCCCAATTGCTGGCGCAATCGAAGGCCTCGAAGATCGGAGACGGCCCCTCAATGGGGCGTTCGCACCATTCAAGGCTGACCTTGAACGGTGTCCGACCAGGTACCCGGCAACTTACATCCCCGAAGGGAAACGGCTGACGCGGGTGGGAGAGAACTCCGCTTGCAAACTGAAAATCAATTCTACAGAAATCGGCAACCAACCGCACATTAACAATGGGTGGCCGAGCGCTGCGTGTGCCATGGGAAATGGCAACTTCCAGTCGGTCTGTGACAAGCTTACCAGCATGAGCACTTCAGACAGCAATTCCCTCGACCACGAGCCCGCCGGCACCGACGCCGGAGTAGGCCAGCAGATCCGCGACATTTCGGAAGTTCCGGCTGTTGAGGTCATCACCACCGGCGCCGTTCACCTCATGAGCGCAGCGGCCGTCAAGGTGGGCTTGGCCGACGACCCCCAAGCCGAGGAGCTCAAGGACCTGGACGAAGCGCGCAAACTGATCACCGCTTTGGCCGGCCTGGTCACCGCCGCAGCACCGGAAATCGGTTCGCAGCACGCGGGCCCCTTGCGCGATGGCCTCCGCTCCCTGCAACTTGCGTTCCGCGAAGCTTCCCTGATCCCGGACGAACCGGGCAAGGGCCCGGGCGAAAAGTTCACCGGCCCGGTCAACTGACACGGACTAACCCGTAGGACCGCGACGGCGGGCTGGCCTTTGGCCGGCCCGCCGTCGTCGTATCCTGGCGGCTTAGGCGCGACTCAGTTGGCGGGATCCCCGGCGCCGGCCTGGGTGATGGTCATGCTCCGGCGCCGACGAAGCTGGAGGAACAGCCCGGCAAGGCACAGCACCACTCCTGCCGTCCCGATGGCGACGAAGCCGGCCCACGGCCCCACGCCGTCGATGAAGAGCCCGGCGACCGGCGAACCGAAGGCCACGCCTGCTGTGAGGGCCGAGCCATACCAGCCCATTGCCTCGCCGCGCCGGTCCTCATCCACGATGTCGGCGACCTTTTCCGACGCCGCGGACAACACCGGCGCGCAGAGCAGGCCGGGAAGCAGGGACAACAAAGCAAGGGTCCAGGTGTCCCCGGCGAAGCCCATCGGGATGGTCAGTGCCGCCATGCCCAGCAGGAGCAGGATGGGTGAGACGGGCCGGTGCATGGCGCCGTAGATGAGCCCGCCGACTACCGAAGAGGCACACCAGAAGAAGAAAACAATTCCGATCTCGCCCTCGTGCCCGCCGCGTTGCAACACCGCGACGATTCCGACGTCGGTACCGCTCAGTACCATGCCGGATCCTGCGGCGACGGCGAACACGGCGGCGACCGCCGCAGTGAACCATGTGAAATTCCGGGCCATTTTTCCCCGCAGCCCGGAAGCTTGCGAGACCGTCGGGGCCATCTCTGAAGCGGCTTCCTGGAGATGGGCCGGCGCCGAGGCCACCACCGCGGCTTCGGCCGCATGGAGCTCATCGGCATCCCGGTCAGCCGTCTGGCCGGCATCCAGGACGCCCTCGCTGCGCGTGGGCGGGTTGAACCACAGCAGGAAGAGCCCGGCGGCCGAAGTGCACACGCCCACGATGGTCAGGCCGAGGACCGTGAATCCGCTGGTAGCCACAACTGCGCCCACCGCGGGGCCGATCATGAAGACCACTTCGGTGCCGATGGAGTCCAAAGCGTAGGCCGAACGCCGTTGCTCGCCATCAACCAGCACACCGAGGGACTGCCGGATAACGCTGAAGATCGGCAGTGTCAACAGGCCCCCGACGAAGACGAGCGGAAGGATCCATTCGTAGCTGACGTGCGGCACCACGGACCAAATCGCCAGCTCAGACACCACCGAAGGAATAAGCGCCTTGCGCAGGCCGACAGTGTCCACTCGCCGCCCTCGCCACGGAGCGCCAATCGCGATGCCGATGGTGAATACCGCTGCGGCAGCACCCGCGGCGGCGTATCCCTTGCCCAGGGTCAGCACGATGTGCAGGGTGAGCAGAACCCCCGCTGCAGAGTGCGGTATGCGGGCCACCATGCCGACCAGCAGGAGACGCCGCACGGACGTGATGGACAGCATCTCCCGGTAGAGAGAGAAATTCACGAGATACATCCCCTGTTCTGCCGAGGGCAGGACAAGGACGTTCCCCCTGTGCCTTCGGCTACTGTGCCGCCCGCTGCAAGCTGACTTCGATCGAGTCAACCCGCTCGGCGAACAATTCGTTCTGCGCCCAACGTCCGTTCAGCCCGGAGACGAGATCCTGCACCGCGGCGGCGTCCAAGCCGTCTTCGAGGTACAGCACCACGCGCAATTCAGGCCCGGGTCCCCCGCCGGCCATGGCCGATCCGGCGGCCGTGCGCGAAGCCATCCCCGATCCTGGCCGCATCTCCAGGCGCCGCACGGCGGGGTACGTCCCTGCCAAGGAATTGAGAGCAGCCTCCAGTTCATCATCAAGGTACGACGGCGTCCAGTCGCGCTGCTGCGCCAGTGACCACATGGCGGGCCGGCGCACCACGAAGGTGACATCCGAACCCGGATCCAGGACGAGCAACTGGGCTCCCTCCGACACGGCAGACAGGGCCGCCCGGGCCGCATAAACGGCGACGGGGCGGGCCTGCGGGTGCCACGCTTCAAGGGCGGCGGCCGAGGTGAACACAGGCATGGCCGTGCGGCCGTCCGGCGCTTTCAATGTCACGAGCGCCATGTCGGCCTGTTTGTCGGCATGGAGGCCATCCACGCCCTCGGCTTCCTCAGCGAGCTGGGCCACCACCGGGACAAAGACCCTGGCCGTCGCCAACGAAGCCACCACGCCGGCCTCGCTGCCGGTACCGGCGAGCAGGGCCGCGACGGCGGCGAGGTACCCGGCGTCGGCTGTTCCCTCGTCGTCGTCGAAATTATGTATCCTGGCGGCGTCTCCGCTCAGGTCGCGGCCCGCCCAGGGCTGGCCGGCAGAATCGCCTGCTCCCCCGGCGCCCGCCAGGGCAGCAGCGATGTGCCCGGGCAACTGCCGGGGTGCCGGAGCCGAAGCCTTGTCGGCAGCAGGGGACTGTGGATCCTGCGACATCAGCGGCGGCCGGCTACGTCCAGGGCTTCCGGAAGCGTGAAGGCACCGGCGTACAGCGCCTTGCCAACGATCGCTCCTTCGACCCCGAGCGGCACGAGTTCCCGCAGGACGCGCAAGTCCTCGAGGCTGGAGATGCCGCCCGACGCAACGACAGGTTTGCCGGTCTTTTCCACCATCTGGCGCAACAGCTCGACGTTGGGACCCTGCAGGGTTCCGTCCTTCGTGACGTCGGTGACTACGTAGCGGGCGCAACCGGCGTCCTCAAGGCGGGCCAGCACCTCCCAGAGATCCCCGCCCTCCTTGGTCCAGCCCCGGCCCGCGAGCGTCGTGCCGCGGACATCGAGTCCGACGGCGATCTTGTCACCGAAGCGGTTGATGGCCCGACGGGTCCATTCGGGGTTCTCCAACGCGGCGGTTCCGAGGTTCACGCGGGCGACGCCGAGTTCGAGCGCGCGTTCGAGGGATTCGTCGTCGCGCAGTCCGCCGGACAGCTCAACCTTGACGTTCAGCTGCGAGACCACCTCGCTGATGAGGTCGGCATTGTTGCCCCGGCCGAAAGCGGCGTCCAGGTCCACCATGTGCACCCATTCTGCTCCGGCGTTCTGCCAGTTCAGTGCAGCTTCCAGCGGAGTTCCGTAACTGGTCTCGGAGCCGGCTTCTCCCTGAAGGAGACGGACCGCCTGGCCGTCCACGATGTCGACGGCGGGCAGGAGTTCCAGAACGGGCAGTTCAGAGGGGGTAGTCATTGATGTCCTCGGTGTCGTGGGACGGGCGTCAGTTGCCCGGCAGCTTATTTGGCAGGCAAGTCATTTGGCAGGCAGGTCATTTGGCAGACAGGGTGAAGAGGTAGGCCGCCAGCAGTGCCAGGCCGGCGAGTACGTAGAACGAAATGGAGACCCAGGCGGGGCGTTTCTGCTGGTGGAAGGAGATTCCGCCGCCAACCAGCAGCCCGGCCGCGCCCATGAAGATAACGGACCACATCTTAGGCAGCGCCTCCGGCCTCGGTCGCCTGCGGCTGGGTTTTTGCTGGCGGGCGCAAGCCATCGACCCAGTTACGCAGGAGCCGGGCTCCGGCGTCGCCCGACTTCTCGGGGTGGAATTGCGTAGCGCACAACGGACCGTTCTCCACGGCCGCGATGAAGCGGGCACCATGCTCGGACCAGGTCACCATCGGCGGAGCCATGCGGGGTTGGACGACGTCGAATTCCCACTTCTGCACGCCGTACGAGTGCACGAAATAGAACCGTTCGTGCTCGACGCCGGCGAACAGCTTTGAGCCTTCGGGCACGTCTACGGTGTTCCAGCCCATGTGCGGGACAACGGGCGCTGGCAGGAGTTCCACCTTGCCGGGCCACTCGCCCATGCCTTCTGCCTCGGTTCCGTGCTCCACTCCGGCCTCGAACAAGACCTGGAGCCCGACGCAGATGCCCAGGACGGGCCGGCCTCCGGCAACACGACGGCCGATCATCCGGATGGCGTCTACCGCCTTGAGTTCGCGCATCACCGTTTCGAAGGCGCCGACGCCGGGGACCAGGAGCCCGTCAGCATTCAGGACATCTTCGGGCTTGGCGCTCAACGTGACCGCCGCTCCGGCACGCTCAAGCGCCCGGACCGCCGAGCGGACATTGCCCGAGCCGTAGTCAAGGACCGTTACGGTCGGTTTTCCTTCAGGCGAGACAATGCGGCTGGCGGCCTTCGGATCCACGACAGCGCCATCCTTGAGGATGTGCCGACTCACAAGGCGCCCTTGGTGGACGGAATGCCTTCGACGCGAGGGTCGGACTCAACGGCGGAGCGGAGCGCACGGGCGAACGCCTTGAACTGGGCCTCCACGATGTGGTGCGGATCCCGGCCGGCCAGGACATTCATGTGAAGGCAGATGCCGGCGTGCAGGGTGATGGCCTCGAAGACGTGGCGGGTCAGCGAACCGGTGAAGTGTCCACCGATCAGGTGGTATTCCTGGCCGGCGGGCTCACCCCCGTGGACCAGGTAAGGGCGTCCGGAGACGTCGACGACGGCGTGGGCCAGCGCTTCATCCAACGGGACCGTGGCCTCGCCGAAGCGACGGATCCCCGCTTTGTTGCCCAAGGCGGTGCGCAGGACCTCACCGAAGGTAATGGCGACATCCTCCACAGTGTGGTGGGCGTCGATGTGCGTGTCCCCGGTCGCCTTGACGGTCATGTCGATGAGCGAATGCTTGCAGAGCGCCGTCAGCATGTGGTCATAGAACGGCACCGAGGTACTGATATCCGAGACTCCCGTGCCGTCGAGGTTGATTTCAACCAGGACGGAGGACTCACTCGTGGTGCGTTCCATGCGTGCTGTCCGGGCGGCCGCCGTGCTGGCGCCGTTTTCGCTCATCGATATGTCCTTAGGAGGAAGGAGTGGTGGGACTTGTTCAAGTCTAGGCCGGTGCGGAGACCTGGCCGTCCAGCAAGGCTTCGAGCGCCTTGAGGAATGCGGTGGTCTCGGGCTCCGTACCGGCGGTGACGCGGAGGTGGCCCGGTATGCCGACGTCGCGGATCAGGACTCCACGCTCCAGCAGGCCCTGCCACAGGGCGTGGGGATTTTCGATTCCGCCGAAAAACACGTAGTTCGAATCCGAGGCGGCCGGCCTGAAGCCCATGCGGGTCAACTCGCTGACAATGCGATCGCGTTGGACCTTGATGTCCTCGACGTCGGCCATGAGGGCCTCGCGGTGCCGGAGTGCGGCCAGCGCGGTTGCCTGCGTGATGGCTGAGAGGTGGTATGGAAGGCGTACCAGACGGATCGCATCGGCGATCTCGGGGGCAGCCGCCATGTAGCCGATGCGTGCACCGGCGAGGGCGAAGGCCTTGCTCATGGTGCGGGAGACAATAAGGCGCTCCCGCCCAGGGAGGAGCGTCAAGGCACTCGGCGTGTTGTCGTGGGCGAACTCGTGGTAGGCCTCGTCCACGATCACCACGGTCTGGCTCGCCTCGCCGGCCTCGTACACGGCTTCGACGACGTCCAGCCCAAGCCCCGTGCCGGTGGGGTTGTTTGGCGAGCAGAGGAACACGACATTCGGCTTGAGCTCGCGAACCTGCGCGGCGGCCGAGGCCGCATCGAGTCCATAGTCCTCGGCGCGAACTCCCGCGATATATCCCGTGTCGGTTCCGCTGGCCAGCAATGGGTACATCGAGTACGTGGGCGGGAAACCAAGCGCGGTCCGGCCCGGGCCGCCGAAGACCTGGAGGATCTGCTGCAGCACCTCATTGGAACCGTTGGCTGCCCAGATGTTCTCGGCCGCAAGGTCGTGGCCGAGGTACTCCGCAAGGGCCTCGCGTAGTTCTGTGAACTCGCGGTCGGGATAGCGGTTCAGTCCGACGGCGGCTGCCGCTACCGCTTCGGTGATGGCCGCCTGGACATCGGCCGGCACGCCATGCGTGTTTTCGTTGACGTTGAGCAAAATCGGAACATCAAGCTGCGGCGCGCCATACGGGCTCAGGCCGCGGAGGTTGGTCCGGAGGGGAAGTCGGTCAAGTCGCTCAAGCTGGTCACTCACCATGACAGTTTAAGGTGCCGCGGCCGATGCCCTGAAACTGTGACGGCCCGGCACCCTTTCAGACGAGCTGCCAGCCCGGACAGCGTCGCTGTTAAGTGGCCGGAATGAACAGTTGCTGGCCCGGCACGATGTGGCCGTCCTGAAGGTTGTTCAGCTGGATAATCTCGGCAACGACGTCGCGTGGATCCCGGGACGGGGCGGCGATTCCCGCAATCCCCCACAAGGACTGGCCCACTTGTACCGTGACGCTCGTACTCGAGGTGGGCTGCAGCTCGGCGGCGGAATCAGCAGCCTTGGCCGGCGAATTCAGGAATCCCGCCAGGCTGAGCAGCACTGCGACCAAGAGCATTGCCGGGACGCCGAAGAAGACCATGCGGCCCCGGCGGGTCAGGCGAAGCCGGCCCGGTGCCGTACTGCGGCCGGACCGGTGGGTGATGGTGATTGCGGACATGAGCTGAGCCCTTCTGAACAATGCCGCGTTCCGGAATCCCTGGTTGCGGCTGCCAATTCTTGCCTTCAGTCAGTGCTTGCAGGACGGCTATTCGTTGATCTGTTCGAACGATTCGAACGAACACCCGGATCCCGCATCACTTTTATAGAACACATATTCGAACCTTGCTATGACATTTTTAGCACCTATCAACGAACGATGTCGAGACTCGCTAGAACAAATGTTTGAAAAACGCCAGCGCCTGCCCTACGTTTGAGTGAAGGAAAGAGCACTGAACCAGTGCAACAGGAGGGTCTGACATTTCAGGCCGACAGTCCCGCAGGCGCCTCAGGGCCGAACGGGCGGAACGGAAGGGCGTTGGCGAACATGGCAGCGAAAGCCACTGGCAGCGGGCCGGCCTCAGCGCGGAGCCAGCAGCCGCAGAAGGCCCCCAAGAGCCTGACCGTCCGCCAGAAGAAAATCCTGGAGACCATCCAACGTTCGGTGAACGATCATGGCTATCCGCCGTCGATGCGTGAAATCGGGGACACCGTCGGCTTGGCGAGCCTGTCCAGCGTCACGCACCAGTTGTCACAGCTCGAGAAGCTCGGCTATCTTCGTCGCGATCCCAAGCGCCCGCGTGCAATGGAAGTCCTCATGCCGTTGACCCTCGACGGCGGCTCTGTCATACCCGGCGTTGAATCGCCGGCGAAACTCCGCAGCGCGGGCGGCCTGGCTGTGACGGAACTTGCGAGTGCCAGTGACACGGCCATGGTTCCCCTCGTCGGGCGCATTGCTGCCGGTGGACCTATCCTGGCGGACCAGACCGTTGAAGACGTACTGCCTCTGCCCCGTCAATTGGTAGGCCATGGCGAGCTCTTCATGCTGAGAGTCGCCGGTGATTCCATGATCGACGCCGCTATCTGCGATGGAGACTGGGTGGTGGTTCGGCGTCAGAACGACGCACTCAACGGCGACATCGTGGCCGCACTCCTGGACGACGAAGCCACTGTCAAGACCTTCCGGCAGCGCGACGGCCACACGTGGCTGCTCCCCCAGAACACGCAGTACGAACCCATCCTCGGCGACCATGCCACCATCATGGGCAAAGTCGTCTCGGTCCTGCGCTCCCTTTAGGACGCGCTCGCCCCAGGACGGGTCCGCTTGAGCAAGCGCGCGCCTTAGGCCTTGGCTGACTCGGCGTAAAGACGTTCGAGCGCACCGCGCACCACGGAACGGTCCGTGGTGGGCCAGAAGGGCGGCAACGCTGCCCTGAGGAAATTGCCGTAGCGCTCCGTCGAAAGCCGCGAATCCAGGACCGCCACAACCCCTTTGTCCCCCGTTGAGCGGATGAGACGGCCGGCCCCTTGGGCTAGCCGGATGGCAGCGTGCGTCGCCGAAACTGCCATGAAACCGTTGCCCCCGGCCTGCGCCACCGCGCGCGACCGTGCCGTCATCAGGGGATCGTCCGGACGAGGGAACGGTATCCGGTCAATCACTACCAGCCGGCATGAACCGCCCGGAACGTCAACGCCCTGCCAAAGGGACATGGTGCCGAACAGGCACGTGTCTTCCTCCTCGGCAAACTGCCTCACCAACGCGGCCATGGTCGATTCGCCTTGGCACAGGATGTCCACGTCCAGGCGTGACCGCATCGCTTCCGCTGCGTCCTCCGCCGCACGTCGGGAAGAGAAGAGGCACAAGGCCCCGCCGTGCGAGGCCTTGATGAGCTCTTCAAGTTCGTCGAGGGCTTCGGGCGAGGTGCCGCGCCCCGGCTTGGGCAGGTGCTTGGCGACGTACAGCATGCCTTGCTTCGGGTAGTCGAAGGGCGAGCCTACATCCACGCCGGTCCAGCTGGGGGCGCCTTGGCCAGTCAGGCCCAGTCCTCCGGCTGTGGCCTCGAATGCAGAGCCGATAGCCAAGGTGGCGGAGGTCAACACCACGGTATGGCCCGCGAAGAGCCCTTCCCGGAGGCGTCCGGCAACGCTGAGCGGCGCGATATTGATGAGAGCAGGCGAATCCTCGTCGGGCGCCGTGTAGCCCTGCTGCGGATCAAAGGTACTGTTCCGGGAAAGCCACACGACTTCCCGGTTTTCCCGGGCTGAGAGCAGCCGTTCGCACAGCTCGAGGATCAACATCAGCCGTGAGCGCACGAGCTGGCGTCCGCCGTCGACGGTGTTGGACGAATCTCCCTTCGAGTCGGAAAGCGCTGCACGGCAGGCTTCCCGGAGCTGGTCCACGCAATCAAGTTGTTCGTCATTGAGCCCGTTGGGCAGGAGGCCCGAGGGCGCACCGATGATCGCGAGTTCCAAGCGGTCCGCGGCGGCGTTCAGGGCGTCCACAGTGATGGCCGTGTGTTTGCGGGCGCTCGAGGCAGCGGCATGGATCATCGCGACGGACAGCTGCCCGGACACAGCTCCGGTCACGCGGTCCTGGAGCTCGTGGGCCTCGTCCACCACGACTACGTCGTATTCGGGCAGCACGGCCAGGCCTTCGAAGGCGCTGACTGCGAGCATCGCGTGATTGGTGACCACGACGTCGGACTCCGCGGCACGGTGGCGGGCCAGCTCGCTGAAGCACTCTTCCGCCATGGGACACTTCTGCGCCCCGAGGCACTCCATCGACGTGACGGATACTTGGCGCCAGGCCCGGTCCGTCACGCCCGGCATCAGTTCGTCCCGGTCCCCCGTCGTGGTCTTGCCGGCCCACTCGCGAAGCCGCAGGACTTCCTTGCCGAGCTGCGAGGCCGGGCCGCCGATGGCTGCGGCGAGATGCGGAACGCTCGTGTCCTCGCCGAGGGAGAACAACTGCCCCTCAGCCGGCTCCTCGCTGGGGAACCCGCCCTCAAGCTTGTGCCGGCACACATAGTTGGCCCGGCCCTTGACCAGGGCGATGCTGACTGGGCGCTCGAGCTCCGGATTGATGGATTCCAGGAGACGGGGCAAATCCCGGCCTACGATCTGCGTCTGCAGGGCGAGGGTGGCCGTGGACACGAGCGTAGGCTTGTTGCTTTCCATCGCATGCGCAATCAGCGGAATCAAGTACGCGAGGGACTTGCCCGTGCCCGTGCCAGCCTGGACCAGGAGGTGTTCGCCGGACTCGATCGCCCGCGCCACCTGCCTGGCCATCTGGTGTTGGCCCGTGCGGTTCTGGCCGCCCATGCCGGCAACGGCTTTGTCCAGGAGTTCGAGGGCGGTACGTTCCCCCACGGTCCCGCCGCGCTCCCCCGCCTCTGGATCAACCATTGCTGACGAACGACTCCAGCTCGGCTGCCAGGTTCTCATGGACCATGGCCACCACGCGGGTGCCTTCCTCCTCATGCTCAAGGCTGAGGATTTCGGCGTCGGTGTTGTGCAGCTTGTTGATGAGCTCGCCCCGGTTGTATGGAATCAGAACCTCAAGCCGCACGCCAGGTCGCGGGATGGCTTCGCTGATGGCTCCAAGGAGTTCGGCAATGCCCTGTCCTGTGCGGGTGGACACGACGACGTGGCGGGGCTCTTTTTGCTTGAGCCGCTCCACGACAAACGGATCCGCGACGTCCGCCTTGTTCAGGACGATGATTTCCGGGATCTTCCGGGCATCCACTTCGCTGAATACCGTGCGGACCGCCGCGATCTGGCCTTCCGGATCGGGATGCGAAACGTCCACTACGTGGAGGATCAGATCGGCGTCGGCCACCTCTTCCAGCGTGGAGCGGAAAGCCTCCACGAGCTGGGTGGGCATCGAGCGCACGAATCCGACGGTGTCCGAGAGGGTGTAGCCGATCCCGTCAGGCGTCTGGGCCTTGCGGACCGTGGGATCCAGGGTGGCGAACAACGCGTTCTCCACGAGGACACCGGCATCCGTCAGGCGGTTGAGCAGCGATGACTTTCCGGCGTTCGTGTAACCGGCGATGGCGACCGAAGGAACGGCATTACGACGGCGGTTGGCGCGCTTGGTCTCGCGCGATGGCTTCATCGCGGCTATTTCACGCCGTAGCTTGGCCATGCGCGTGCGGATTCGACGGCGGTCCAGTTCGATCTTGGTTTCACCAGGACCACGGGAACCCATACCGGCGCCGGCACCACCCACCTGGCCACCGGCTTGGCGGGACATGGAATCGCCCCAACCACGCAGGCGCGGCAACAGGTATTCCAGCTGAGCAAGCTCAACCTGGGCCTTGCCCTCGCGGCTCTTGGCATGCTGGGCGAAGATGTCGAGGATCAACGTGGTGCGGTCCACCACCTTGACCTTGACGATGTCCTCAAGGCCACGCCGTTGGGATGGAGCCAGTTCGGCGTCGACCACCACGGTGTCCGCGCCGGTGGACATCACAATGTCCTTGAGCTCGATGGCTTTGCCTGAGCCGAGGAACGTTCCGGGGTCCGGCTTCATGCGGCGCTGGACGATCCCGTCCAGGACTTCCGAGCCGGCCGTTTCGGCCAGGGCGGCAAGTTCCCTCAGGGAATTCTCGGCGTCGGCCAGGGTGCCTTCGGTCCAAAGGCCTGCCAGCACGACGCGCTCAAGGCGCAGCTGCCGGTATTCGACCTCGGTGACATCTTCAAGTTCCGTGGACAGGCCCGCAGTACGGCCCAGGGCCCGGCGCTCGGCCAGATCCTCTTGATCGCCGTCGTAGATGCTGTGTTCTTCGTCCAGACGGGAAATCGCCTGGGCCTTGCCAAACACGCCCCGGGGTTCGTCGCGGTCCTGGACTATGGCAGGTGCGTCCTTGGAGAGAATCCGGTCGATGACAGCCTGGATTTCTTCAGGACTCATGTCCTGGGCGTCGGAATCGGGTCCGGTGTTCTTCTGCGTGGTCATGGTCTCCTTTAGGGGGTTCGGCACTTCCAGAATAGTGCCGATTCGTCTCTTGTGGCGCGGAATTCGCGCAGGGCTGATGCCTGGCAGGGCTCGGCCGATGGTCTGGGATCTCCATCCGGAACGGTCTGCACGGCTTGCGTGCACAGATCCCAGGAGGGAAGGGGACGATCTGCTGAGTGTCCAGTCGTCAAAAAACAACGTCTGGAACGGACATGCCAAGGCGGAATGGCGCTGCAATGAAGCAGGCCTGCGTCGCGGGCGGTGCCGGCTACTCAAAGATCAAGAACATGCGCATCAGACTATCAGACCCCGGCAAGCCCGGGTTGAGCCGGTTTGTCGCGGTGCGCGGTTTCCCTTGCCCGCTGCTGGCCACTAATCTGGCAAGCTATGGAGTCTGCTCACTATTTCAGCGCACAGCCCGCGGGGCCGTTCAGCCGCAAGCCCCTCACGGTGGAACTGGCCGGCGCGACCCGCCGGCTCCAGACATCGGGCGGCATCTTCAGCCCCGACGGGATCGACAAGGGAACAGCGATCCTGCTTTCCGAGGTTCCGCCGCCGGCACCGCAGGGAAATCTGCTGGACATTGGCTGCGGCTGGGGTCCCATTGCGTTGACGATGGGGCTCATGGCGCCGCACGCGCGCGTCCACGCGGTTGATGTCAACGAGCGTTGTGTCACCCTGACCAACGAGAACGCCGCCCTGCTGGAGCTCGGGAATGTCACTGCGAGCCTGCCCGACGACGTCGACCCTGCCGTGATGTTCGACACCATCTGGTCAAACCCGCCCATCCGCATCGGCAAGGATGAACTCCACAACCTGCTGCTCAGGTGGCTTCCGCGGCTCGCCACGGGGGGAAACGCCTGGCTTGTGGTGCAGAAAAACCTTGGAGCGGACTCGCTTCAGCGTTGGTTGGCCGATACCCTCGACGGTTCCTTCTCGGTATCCCGGGAAAATACGTCGAAATCCTTCCGCGTGCTGCGGATCAGGAAAGCGTCCCGCTAGCGACAATCACCGCGGGGCCGCTGAGCTCCACGTGTTCGCGGCCGCTTTCTCCCGGGAAGAAGCGCACGCCGACGACGCCGCCCGGCACCTTGACGCGCCACGTGTCGGGAGCGCCTTCCCCGGCCCAGTGGCGGATGGCGACGGCGGCCGCGCAGGCACCGGTGCCGCACGATTGGGTCTCACCGACGCCGCGTTCGTGGACCCGCATGGTGATGTTGCCTACACCGTCGTGAACGAGGGGCTCCGCGGGAACCACGAATTCGACGTTGGTGCCGTTGGCCGGCTTGGGATCGACGACGGGCGCCTTGAAGAGCTGCGTTGATGTGAGCTCAGACAGTTCGGCCAATGCCACAACGGTGTGCGGGTTGCCCATGCTGACAGAGAGGGCAGGCCGGGCGACTTCCAGGCCGTCGGCGCTGACGAGGGAGTCCATGGCCTTGCTGGTGGCATCCTTGGGGAAAATGAACTCCCAAGGGCCCATGTCCACCGCGTAGCCGTCAGTGGTCCGGACAATCTTCTTGATGCCGCCGCGCGTCCCGATGGTCAGGGATTCACCGGCGTTGAGGGCGACAAGACCCTGCTCGATCAGGAATTGGACGAAGACGCGGACGCCGTTGCCGCACATCTCGGACAACGAGCCGTCGCCATTGCGGTAGTCCATGAACCACTCGGCATCGGAGTCAGCTTCGAGCAGCTGGAGGCCTTCGGGCAGGAATCGCGAAGGGACTGCTCGGATGAGCCCGTCCCCGCCGATGCCCACGTGGCGGTCACAAAGCGCTGCAACCTGCTCCGGAGAGATCTGGTGTGCGTCTTCGGGGTCCGCAATGAGGACGAAGTCGTTGCCCGTACCGTGCCCCTTGGAGAATGCCAGGCCGTGAAGACCGGAGGCGGGTACGGCACCGCCGGCAGCGGCAGGCTGCGGGGCGGAAAATGCAAGGGTTTCATCCATGGCTCAAGGCTACCTGCACTACGGGTTGCGCCTAAATCACCGACGCCGGGCTCGCGCAGATTTCTACTGCTTTGGCCACCAAATCCGGATCCTGCCAGTCAAGCCAGTGGATCCGGGGGTCTGCCCGGAACCAGGTGAGCTGGCGGCGCGCGAATTGCCGGGTGGCCACGATGGTTTCTTCGGCCGCGGTAGCCGGGTCGGACTCGCCGTCGAGGACCCGGAGGAACTGGGCATATCCGAGCGCCCGCGATGCCGTCTTGCCTTGTCGCAGTCCGGCGGCGTCCAGCCGCGCGACCTCTTCAAGAAGTCCCGCGTCGACCATCCCCAGGACGCGCTCGGCCAATCGTTCGCGCAGTACTCCGCGGTCGACGTCGAGCCCTATCTGCACGGCCGGCTGGAAGTACTCGCGCTTCGGCATGAAGGAGCTGAACGGACGCCCCGTGAGCTCGAAGACTTCCAGCGCGCGGATGACGCGGCGGGCGTCACCGAGCCTTCCGGCAGAAACGGGGTCGACGTGCTGCAAGCGTTCCTGGAGAGCTGGAAGACCGGATGTTTCGTGCTCCTGCTCCAGCCGTTGCCGTACGCCGGGGTCGGTGCCGGGAAATTCCAGGACATCCAACGCTGCCCGGACATAAAGGCCGGAGCCGCCCACCAGGATGGCACGCTTGCCTCGGTGATGAATATCGCGGATGGCGGCTCGGCAGTCGGTCTGGAAAGCGGAGACGCTCGCTTCCTCGGTGACATCCATCGTGTCCAGGAGGTGGTGGGGCACTCCCCTGCGTTCAGGGACGCTGATCTTGGCTGTGCCGATATCCATTCCACGGTAGAACTGCATGGCATCGGCGTTGATGACTTCGCCGTCGATCGCGAGGGCCAGGTGGACGGCGAGATCGGACTTACCGGAACCGGTGGGTCCGACGACGGCGATCACGGGCGGATTCGGATCCGCTGATCCGGCCGGCACTGCTGTCATGTCGGACTAGCCGCGTCGTACGGGGAGCGACGGCATGCCGAGGGAGACGCCCTTCGACCTTGAAGGCCCGACGCCGGCGCCCGCGGCACCCGGTGCCGGAGCGCCACAGGAATCCGCCTGCGAGCGGTCCCAAGCGTCGCCGGTACGGGAGCGCCTCAAGCTGTAGTCCGCCGTCGTCGCCGGATCGGAGACGAGGTGGAAGGCAGCAGCACCGGTGATCGTCACGGTGACGAAGTCGCCGGGCCGTGGGGTCTCTGCGCCTTCGGGAACGGAGAAGTGGACCAGCCGCTGGTCCTGGGAGCGGCCGGACAAGCGATGCGTTTCTTCGGCTTTGCGGCCGGACTGGGCCGTGACCAGAAGTTCAACCCGGCGTCCGAGCTGTTTCGCGTTCTCCTCGGCCGCAATGCGGTCCTGAAGGGCGGTCAGCCGCTCGTAGCGTTCCTGGACAACGGCCTTGGGGAGCTGTTCCGGAAGGTCCGCGGCCGGGGTTCCCGGGCGCTTGGAGTACTGGAAGGTGAAGGCTGAGGCGAAGCGCGACTTCTCGACGACGTCGAGCGTTGCTTGGAAGTCCTCTTCCGTCTCCCCGGGGAAGCCCACGATGATGTCGGTGGTGATCGCGGCGTGGGGAATCTTGTCACGGACCTTGTCCAGGATGCCCAGGAACTTGGTGGACCGGTAGGAGCGGCGCATGTCCTTGAGGACCTTGTCCGAGCCGGACTGGAGCGGCATGTGCAACTGCGGCATGACATTGGGGGTCTCGGCCATCGCGTCGATGACGTCGTCGGTGAAGGCGGCCGGGTGCGGGCTCGTAAAGCGGACACGCTCGAGGCCCTCGATGTCACCGCAGGCGCGCAGCAGTTTGGAGAAAGCCAGGCGGTCCCCGAATTCCACGCCGTAGGAGTTCACGTTCTGGCCGAGCAGGGTGACCTCGACGGCGCCGTCGTCCACCAACGCCTGGATTTCCGCCAGGATCTCGCCGGGACGGCGGTCCTTCTCCTTCCCGCGGAGCGACGGGACGATGCAGAACGTGCAGGTGTTGTTGCACCCGACCGAGATGGAAACCCAGCCCGAGTACACAGAGTCACGCTTGGTCGGCAAGGTGGAGGGAAAGACGTCCAGCGATTCCAGGATTTCGAGCTGTGCCTCGTTGTTGTGGCGGGCCCTGTCCAGCAACGCCGGGAGCGCCCCCACATTGTGGGTGCCGAACACGGCATCCACCCACGGAGCCTTGCGCACGATGGTTTCGCGGTCCTTTTGCGCCAGGCATCCGCCCACGGCGATCTGCATGCCCGGATGGGCAGCCTTGACCTGCTTGAGTTCCCCGAGGTTGCCGTAAAGCTTGTTGTCGGCGTTCTCACGGACTGCGCAGGTGTTGAAGACCACCACGTCGGCGACGCCGCCGTCGAAGGGTACGTATCCTGCATCCTCCAGGAGTCCTGCCATGCGCTCGGAGTCATGGACATTCATTTGGCAACCGAAGGTGCGGACCTGGTAGGTGCGCTTCGCACCGTGCTCGGGTGCGGGCTCGCTGACAGGGCCCGGAGCGGGCTGCTGAATGGGGGCTGGTGCTGGTGCTGCGGAAGGGGAACTCACCAATCTAGGGTAGCCCCTCGGACTAGTACCAGTTGAAGCCCATCTCATGCTGCCAAGCGTTGCAGGGCGAACCGTAGCGGTCGCGGATATAGCCGAGGCCCCAATCAATCTGTGTCCGGTAGTTGCTGAGCCAATCGCTGCCTGCCGAATAGTACTTGTCCGGCGGCAGCGCCTGCGCAACACCGTAGGCGCCGCTACTGGGATTGGTGGCATCTGTCATCCAGCTTGATTCCTGGGTCCACAGCTGCGACAGGCATTGCATTTGGTCCTGGCCCCAGCCGTAGGCGCCGAGCCGGGAGGACGCGTATTGCCGTGCGCCTGCGGGGTCGTTGACGACGTTTCCCCCGCCACCGCCTCCCCCTACGAAGCCGCCGCCGCTGCTGCCACCGCTGTTGTTGCTGCTGGCGCCTCCGCCGCTGCTGATCGGCGGCTGGACGGGTTGTTGGGCTTGCTGTGCTCTGTTGGCTGCCGCCAGGGCGTCGGCTTCAGCCTTGCGCTGTGCCGCCTCCCTCTTGGCCTCCTGGGCAGCCTGATAAGCGGCAAGCGCCACCTGGCCGTCCTGGTATTTCTGCGCGACTGCAGCAGAAGTGGACGTCAAGGACGCAAGCTGGGCGACCATGGTCTTTCGCTGGCCGTCCGTGGCGGCAACGCTGTCTTCGGCGGCGCGCCTCGCAGACTCCGCGGCCTGGGCCTTTGCCGCGGCGTCACTGTCCAACTGGGCCAAGACATCACGGGCAGCTTGTTCCTGCGCCGTTGCCGCGGCGGATGCCTGCGAAGCGCTCAGCGCATCATCGTGCAGCTTCGCAGTACGATCGAGGACCTTGTTCAGCAGGGCGAAATTTTGAATATTGTCCGGTGCGATGGCGGCATTCGCAAGGGACCAGGGCCCGGGATCGAAGCCGCCCGACTCGTATGCCTTGACCACCAGGGAGGAAGTGGCCTTCTTCAGTGAATCCGCTTTTGCCTTGGCCTGCTGGGACGCCTCCGCCAGTTTCTGCGTGACTGCCTGCTGATGCTGCAGGGCGTCATGGGCCTTCGCGTACTCAGTTCCCGCCTTGATGGCTGCCGCCCCGAGCTCGCCCGACTTCTGTTGAAGACCGGCCAATAACTGGTTGATGCGGTCCACTTCGGCGCTTGCGGCAGCTTCGTTCCCTTGGGCCTGCTGTACCTCCGCCCAGCTGGGATAGCCCGACGGCGGGGCATCGTCGTCCGCGGAAGCCGGGCCTGCTTGGAGAAGCGACGCCACAAGCAAGGGCACAATGATTGCCGAAAGCCGTAACGATAACGGATTCATTGGATCTGACCTGCTTCCCGACTCGGAACACTAGTCCAGAACCCTAGCCGAAGACCGCCAAGAAGCCACACATCCCCGCCGCCCGGGACAATACTCACAGGCAGCTCTCAGTTACGCCGGCGACGCCGCCTAGCCGATGTCGTCTGCTTCACCACCACCGCGCACCCCTGCACCGTGGGACTCCGCCTCCCCCGACAATGCTTCGTCCAGGACCTCGCCAACAATCCGGAACGCGGCCGATGGTTGGTAGCCCTTACGGGCAAGCATCGACGCGAGCCGCCGGGTTTGCTTGTCCCGCTCGGTCCTGTCGGAAAGGTCTGTTCCGGCCCTCAAACGGCGGGCGACCAGGTCCCTGGCAGCGTTCCGCTCGTCGTCATCGCTCACTTGCGCGAGCGCTTTCTCGGCCGTTTCAGCGTCGATGCCTTTGTCCGCCAATTCGCGTCTCAAGGCACCCCGGGCGAGTTTCCTCGACTGCGCACGGCTGCGGACCCACATCTCCGCGAAGTCGGCGTCATCAATGAGCCGGACTTCCTCGAAGCGATCCAGAACGGCTTCAGCCACGTCTTCCGGTACATTCCGTTCAGCCAGTTTGCGCGCAAGCTGAAGCCTGCTCTTGGGTGAATTGGTGAGTTGACGGAGCACAATGGCCCGGGCAACTGCTTCCGGATTGGCTTCAGGGTCTGCCGCCACGGACGAATCCGCAGACGGACCCCAAGACCGGGAGTTGCCCTGACGCTTAGCCGTCAACGGCCTTCAGCTTCGGAGATTTCTCGGCTTCGGCAGGCTTGACTACTCCGACGCCAAGCTTTTCCTTGATCAGCCGCTCGAGGTCCGCTGCCAGCTCAGGGTTGTCGCGCAGGAAGCGGCGGGAGTTCTCCATGCCCTGCCCAAGCTGGTCACCGTCATAGGTGAACCATGAACCGGACTTCTTGATGATGCCGTGCTCGACGCCCATGTCGATGATGCCGCCCTCACGGGAAATGCCCTGGCCGTAGATGATGTCGAACTCCGCGATCTTGAAGGGCGGAGCCATCTTGTTTTTGACGATCTTGGCCTTGGTGCGGTTACCTACCGAATCCGCGCCTTCCTTCAGCGTCTGGATGCGTCGGACGTCGATGCGGATGGAAGCGTAGAACTTCAGCGCCTTACCACCGGTAGTGGTTTCCGGGGAACCGAAGAAAACGCCGATCTTCTCACGGAGCTGGTTGATGAAGATAGCAGTCGTCTTCGTCTGGCTCAGGCGGCCGGTGATCTTACGCAGGGCCTGGCTCATGAGACGGGCCTGGAGGCCGACGTGGGAGTCGCCCATTTCGCCTTCGATTTCAGCGCGGGGAACCAAGGCTGCGACGGAGTCGATGACGATGACGTCCAAGGAGCCTGAGCCGATCAGCATGTCCATGATCTCGAGCGCCTGCTCACCCGTATCCGGCTGCGAAACCAGCAGGGCGTCTGTATCGACGCCCAGTTTTGCAGCATACTCGGGATCGAGGGCGTGCTCGGCGTCGATAAATGCCGCGATGCCGCCCTGGCGCTGGGCGTTGGCCACAGCGTGAAGTGCGACGGTGGTCTTACCCGAGGATTCCGGACCATAGATTTCGACGACACGGCCACGAGGCAGCCCGCCAATACCAAGAGCGACATCCAAGGCGATGGAACCAGTGGGAATAACTTCGATGGGCGCCCGGACTTCGTCCCCAAGGCGCATGACCGAGCCCTTGCCGAATTGCTTGTCGATCTGGGCAAGCGCTGCCTCGAGCGCCTTCTCACGATCCTGATTTGCCGCCATGGTTCACACCTCTGATGCTTTCTCGCTGTGGACTGGCCTGAACGGCCGCTTTCCTGTCTCATCCGACGCTAGTACGAGCCGCTGACAATTTTGTGTGCGACTTCGCCTATGTGGACAACTACGGGTGTCGAAAGACACGGAAACCGCTCCGCCAGGATCAATTTTCCTCTGAAAGGAGCATAGCCTCATCCGAACAGATATTCGAACAAATTTGCGGGCGTGTCCGCCAGGAACCGGAACTCAGAACGTTCCGGAACCCTTGTCGGCGGGTTTGGTGTCCCTGCCGAGACGTCGCTCCGGAGGAACGTCCTGGACGTCGCACAGGGCAAGCCAGACGTCGCGGGGGCTGTAGCCCGCTGCCAAGGCGTCGTTTGCCGTACGGCCACCGACGCCGGCCAATACAAGGGAGCTGCTGAGGACCCGGGAGTAGCCAGCCCCGAATTCATCGTCCATCAGCCGCCAGAAGTCACTGATCCGCACCAATAGAGTCTCTCATGGGAGCGGACTCTAGAATGGTTGTCATGAGCAACACTCCCGACGACGCGCCAGAGATGCTGGAGGAAGGCGACAACGTCGACGCCGCCCTCCAGCAGGTGGAACACCAGCTGAGCATGTTCTGGCGACGCGCACGATCGCTGTCCCACCAGCTATCCCGGCAGGTCCATCCCGACATGGAACCAGCCGCATACGGACTGCTGTCGATCATCCGGAAGGAGGGTCCGATCCGCCTGACGGAGCTCGCCTCGTGCATCGGCGTCGGGAAGCCTTCAGTGAGCCGCCAGATCGCGTTCCTCGAAAGCATCGGCATGGTCTACAAGGAAGCCGACCCCCAGGATGGCCGCGCACAATCGATCCGGCTCACCCCCAAAGGCGAAGAAAAGATGCACCAGGTCCAGGACGCACGCCGGCAGGTATTCCGGGAGCGCCTGGGTGAGTGGCCCCTGGAAGAAATCCAGACGCTGGCGGACTACATAGAACGGCTCAACGCTGCCTACGGCGAAGGAATCGGCAAGGACTGATCGCGCCAACCCCACAAAAGACCAAAGAAGGAGGGCCTCCATATGGAGGCCCTCCTTCTTGCTTCAAGCATGTGCCGATGTTTCGGCGCAGACGTTTCGGCGCAATGGATCCCGCAGCGAGGCCTGAACCTCACGCCGCCAACTGCGTGCCGGCGCCGGGTCCGCCTAGTGGGCTCCGGAGAGCATGCCCTGGGTGAAATCGTCGTTCAGTTCGGCGCTGAGCTCGCGGTCAAGATCGCGGCCGTAGCGCTGCGCGAATTCCTGCGGGACGGTGTCCGGAACAGCGACGCCTTCGGCGACGGCAACCCGGTCACTGACCTCGCGGAGCATGCCGGACAACGGAACGTCCAGAGCCGAGCAGATCGAGGACAGCAGCTCTGAGGATGCTTCCTTCTGGCCGCGCTCAACTTCGCTCAGGTAGCCAAGGGAAACGCGGGCGCTGTGTGAGACTTCACGGAGCGTACGGCCCTGACGCTGGCGGACATCGCGCAGGACATCACCAATTTCGTGACGCAGAACAACCATTTTGCGCTCCTTCTGTTCGCTCGGTGCCTTCTCGGCCAAGCCCACATCCTTCCAGCGGACAACGCCGTTTACGGATACGGGCTGCTTAACCATCTGTATCGCCTTGCTCCCTCGTGAGTCCGGTTCACCTTGCCGGTGTACCGGTTGTTTTTTACATCCTAGGCGCCCCGGCCATTCCGGGGCGACACAATGTAACAACTATTGGGCCGCTGTTTTTGTTCCCGGCTACTTTACGTGCGGTAGGTCGGTATGGACAAGGCACTCCAGCAAGCGCTCCAGTGCGGCTGCCGTTGCCTGCGCACGGATACTTGGCCGATCTCCCGGAAAGGAGTAGGCATGCGCTGTGGCTCCGCCCTGGGTGGCGACGCCAATGAAGACCGTGCCAACCGGCTTCCCGTCGTGCGGCAAAGGCCCCGCAACCCCCGTAGTGGAGACCCCGACGTCGGCCCCGCATGCGTGCCTGGCACCGTCGGCCATGGCCGCAGCCACCTCGGCGTCGACGGATCCGACGGCGGAAAGCAGCTCCTCGGACACCCCCAGGATTCCGGCCTTGACCGCATTCTGATAGGCGACCACCCCGCCCTGGAGCATGCCTGACGCCCCTGGAGTATCAGCGAGGGTGGCGGCAACCATCCCGGCTGTCAGGGATTCCGCGGTAGCCACTGTGACGCCCCGCTCGATGGCGAGGGCGACGGCGGAAGCGGCCACCTCATCAGCGGTAGGGCTCATGCGCGCTTGCCTGCCGAGCGAAGCTTTGCTGCTTCGATCACGTATTCGACGCCGGTCCACACCGTGATGACGAGGGCGACGATCATGACCCAGAAGGCCACGCTGACGAGCCACGGCGCGAAAGAATTCAGCGGCAGGATGTAGAGGAAGATCGCGACAGTCTGGACGGCGGTCTTGAGCTTGCCGCCTCGCGAGGCGGGCATCACGCCATAGCGGATGACAAAGAAGCGCAAGGCGGTGATGCCCCATTCGCGCACGAGGATGAGGATGGTGATCCACCACGGCAGCTCCCCCAGCGCCGACAGGAGAACGAGGGCCGATCCGATAAGCAACTTGTCGGCAATGGGGTCCGCGATCTTGCCGAAGTTGGTGACGAGGTTGCGGCTCCGGGCGATGTCGCCGTCGAGCTTGTCTGTATAGATCGCCACGGCGAAGGCCACTACGGCGGCCCAGCGCCAGATGCCGTGCTGGCTGTTGTCCTCCAGAAGGAACCAAACGAAAAACGGGACCAGGACAATTCGAAGCATCGTCAGGATGTTGGGCAGGTTCCAGATATCGGAGCTGCTGGAACCGGCTTTGCTGCCGTCGGATGTAGTCACCCCTCTAGGCTACCGTCCGGTCAATGACCAGTCGTCTTCGCCGCCCTCGTCCTCGTCATCGATGCCGTCTGCTCCGTCGTGGTATTCCGTGACCTGCTTGCGGCGTTCGAGATCGGTGGCCACGAGGTCCTCTGCATAGCCGCCGACGGCGATGTTCGCGTTCGCGTTCTCACTCAGGGCAGCCGTGTGCGCATCGGGCGTAGCCGGAGCCTCCTGGCCCTTCATGGCCGCCAGCACGGGACCGAGGTCGTCCGGCTTGACCAGGACATCGCGGGCCTTGGAACCCTCGGACGGCCCCACGACACCCCGCGATTCCAGCAGGTCCATGAGGCGGCCGGCCTTGGCGAAGCCGACGCGGAGCTTGCGCTGCAACATCGACGTCGAGCCGAACTGGGTGGTGACCACGAGTTCGGTGGCCTGGAGCAGGACCTCGAGATCGTCCCCGATGTCGTCGTCGATCTGCTTCCTCTGCGCCTCGGGCGCGACGTCGTCCCGATAGACGGCCTTGAGTTGGCCCTTGACGTGCTCCACCACGCGGTGGATCTCGGACTCCGTGACCCAGGCGCCCTGCACGCGCATAGCCTTGGAGGCACCCATCGGCAGGAAGAGCGCGTCACCCTGGCCAATGAGCTTTTCCGCGCCCGGTTGGTCCAGGACCACACGGGAGTCGGTGACAGAGGAGGTCGCGAACGCCATACGCGAGGGGACGTTCGCCTTGATCAGGCCGGTGACGACGTCAACGGAAGGACGCTGGGTGGCCAGGACCAGGTGGATGCCGGCAGCACGGGCGAGCTGGGTGATCCGGACAATCGAGTCTTCGACATCGCGCGGGGCCACCATCATGAGGTCGGCAAGCTCGTCCACGATCACCAGCAAATAAGGGTAGGGCTTGATGATGCGCTTGGAATCAACCGGCGGAACAACCTTGCCGGCGCGGACGGCCTTGTTGAAGTCGTCGATGTGCTTGAAGCCGTAGTTGGCGAGGTCATCGTAGCGGGCGTCCATTTCGCGCACTACCCACTGAAGTGCCTCGGCAGCCTTCTTGGGATTGGTGATGATGGGCGTGATGAGGTGCGGAACACCCTCATACGCGGTCAGTTCGACGCGCTTGGGGTCCACCATGACCATGCGGACCTCATCGGGCGTCGCGCGCATCAGGATCGAGGTGATCATGGAGTTCACGAACGACGACTTACCGGCACCCGTGGCACCCGCCACGAGCAAGTGAGGCATCTTGGCGAGGTTCGCGACGACGTAGCCGCCCTCGACGTCCTTGCCGACGCCCATCACCATGGGGTGGTCTGTCCGCCTGGCGTTCTGGCTGCGCAGGACATCGCCAAGGGACACGGTCTCGCGGTCGGTGTTGGGGATTTCGATGCCGATGGCCGACTTGCCCGGGATCGGGCTGAGGATACGGACATCACTCGATGCCACGGCGTAGGAGATGTTCTTGGACAACGCTGTGACGCGCTCCACTTTGGTGCCGGAAGCAAGTTCGATCTCGTAGCGGGTCACGGTAGGGCCTCGGCTGAAGCCGGTGACAGTGGCGTCCACGTTGAACTGTTGCAAGGTGTCCGTGAGGGCGGCCACGACGGCGTCGTTCGCTTCCGTTCGCTCCTTCGGGATGGAACCCGGAGTCAGGTTGTCCGAGGACGGCAGCGTGTAGGTGACGTCCCCGGCGAGCGAAAGTTGTTCGGTGCGCTGCGGGATCGGCGTCGGGGGCGGGGGCGGACCGACGGGCGCCGAAGGCACGATGACCGGCGGCACCGCCGGCGAAAGTGCAGCGGTCGGCGCCACCAGGGGGATCGCTTCGGTGGCGTTGTCCGCAACCGCCTTCGGGCTTCCAAGTCCCTGTGCACTTCCAAGACCCTGGGCGGCTTTGATCTTCTCGACGGCGAGTTCGGCCTGGGTCGGCCTGCGCACCCCGGGCGGCACGGCCGGCCCGCCCTTTGCGGGAGGGGCATCGTCGTCGACGATTGCGTGTTCGAAGGCCTCGTCGCCGACATAGCCCTCAAGCGTGGGGTCGTCGTCGTGGTCCTTGCCGAAGAAGCGCTTGCGGCGCTTCTTCTTCGGTTCGACGGCCGCCTCGTTTTCGTACAGGTAGCTGCGGTCGTGGGAATCGCCGTGCTGCGCGTCGGCATCCACCAGGTCGACGCCCATGAGGTGCTCGTAGGCGCCTCGGATACGCCGGGGAATGGCGCCGAAGGGCGTGGCCGTGACAATCAGGAGGGAGACGAATGCCAAGGCGCCGTAGACGATGACGGGTACTGCGGGGTGGATAGCGGCAAGAGGCGAGGCTGCGAGGAAGCCGAGCATCCCGCCCGCGCGCCGGAGGCCCTCGAAGCCATCGGCGACGGTCGGCTGGCCCCCGATAATGTGGGCCAAGCCGGTGCCGGCGAACGTCATGATCAGGAAGCCGATGCCCACGCGGTTGTTGCCACGGCTGTCCCACGGCTGCCGGAAGAGCCGGAAAGCGCAGACGAAAAGTATGAGCGGAAGAAGCAGGGATACCCAGCCGACGGTTCCGTTCACGATGCTGTAGACAACGTCCGGGAACCAGCCTTTGAAGCCCCACCAGGCGAAGGTAGCTATGAAAACACCGAGCGCCAGGTTGAAAAGCGCGGCGCCGTCCCGGCGGTCTGCGGGATCAAGGTCACTGACGTCGTGGCCGATCCGGCGGATGCCCGCACCCACCACGTGCCCGATTCCCAGCCAGACACCGGCAAGCGCGCGCAGGATCCACGGCTGTTGGGGTTCGACGACGGCGGCCTGCTTGCCGCGGGCGGTGCCTGTGCCGCTCCGGCCGGTCTTGGCCGGGTTCCGGCCGCTGCCCGAGCCGCCGGATTTGCTATTGGAGCTGCCTCTAGGCGCGGAGGTAGTACGAGTCGCCATATCGGCCACGCTACCCCAATCCGACCGGAAACCCGCGGATTTCAGGGGCGCGGAGGAACCATGTTGCCCCTGTTGAACAATCTGCGGACCCGGTTTCACATCGAGCCTGCCTGAAACACGAATGGCCCGGTTCGCTTGAACCGGGCCGTTCGGAGCCTGACACCGACGCCTGTGCCGGAACCGCCTGCAGGGCTAGGCCTCCAGGATTAGGCCTCCAAGACCAACGGGATAATCATGGGGCGCCGGCGGAGCTTGCGGTTGACCCACGTGCCGATCACACGACGCACCACTTGCTGGAGCTGGTGGGTGGTGTGGTCCGCGTGGTGGAGCACTGCGTCTTCAAGGGCCGCGTTGATCTTGGGGATGATCTCGTCAAAGACGGAATCGTCTTCAGCCACCCCGCGGGCGTGGATTTCCGGGCCCGAGACGATCTTGCCGGTGGTCCGGTTGATCACGGTGATAACGGAGATGAAGCCCTCGTCGCCGAGGATCCGGCGGTCCTTGAGGTCGGCGTCGGTGATTTCACCCACGCTGGAGCCGTCCACATAGACGAAGCCCACTTCCACCTGGCCCACCACGTTGGCTTTGTGGTCCCTGACGTCAATGACCGTGCCGTTGTCGCTGAGGATGACGCGGTCCGAGGGCACGCCGGACTCTTCCGCCAGGTTGCCATTGGCGATGAGGTGCCGGGTTTCGCCGTGCACAGGCATCGCGTTCAGGGGCTTGAGGATGTTGTAGCAGTAGAGCAGTTCGCCGGCCGCCGCGTGGCCGGAGACGTGCACTTTGGCGTTGCCCTTGTGGACGACGTCCGCACCGAGCTTGAGCAGCCCGTTGATGATCCGGTAGACCGCGTTCTCGTTGCCCGGGATGAGGCTCGAGGCCAGAATGACGGTATCGCCCTGGCCGACCACCACGCGGTGGTCTCCGTTGGCCATGCGGGACAGCGCTGCCATGGGCTCGCCTTGGGAGCCCGTAGACATCAGGACTACGCGGTGGTCCGGAAGGTTGTCGATGTTCTTGATGTCCACGAGGATTCCCGGCGGGACGTCAAGGTAGCCCAGTTTCGCGGCGATAGCCATGTTGCGCACCATGGAACGGCCCACGAAGGCGACATTGCGGCCATGCTTGGCGGCAGCGTCGAGCACTTGCTGGACCCGGTGCACGTGCGAGGAGAAGGACGCTACGATGATGCGCTTCTTGGCTTGGCCGAACAAGCGGTCCAGGGTGGGACCGATTTCCTTTTCCGCCGTGGTGAAGCCGGGGACGTCCGCGTTGGTGGAGTCGGCCATGAACAGGTCCACCCCTTCTTCGCCCAGTCGGGCGAAGTGGCGCAGGTCCGTGATGCGGCCGTCGAGGGGCAACTGGTCCATCTTGAAGTCGCCCGTATGCAGCACGTTGCCGCCGGCGGTGCGGATGAAGACGGCCAAGGCGTCCGGAATGGAGTGGTTGACGGCAACGAATTCACATTCGAAGGGGCCGAATTGCTCCACCTGTCCTTCGGCGACCGTGAGCGTGTACGGCTTGATCCGGTGTTCCTGGAGCTTGGCCTCAACGAGGGCAAGCGTCAGCTGGGAGCCGACCAACGGCAGGTCCGGACGCAGGCGCAGAAGGTACGGCACAGCGCCGATGTGGTCTTCGTGGCCGTGCGTCAGGACGATGGCAACGACGTCGTCGAGCCTGTCCTCGATGTACGAGAAATCGGGCAGGATCAGGTCAACACCCGGCTGGGTCTCTTCAGGGAAGAGGACGCCGCAGTCAACTACCAGCAGCTTGCCGTTGATTTCGAAAACGGCCATGTTGCGGCCGATCTCCCCCAGCCCGCCAAGGGGCACAATCCGGAGCGTTCCCTGCGGAAGTTTGGGCGGGGTGACAAGTCCGGGAAGGGCGGTTTGGGTCATAATGCGCTACTTTCCGGCGGAATCATTCTAGACAGTGAAGTCCATTCCAGCTTCCGCCAAGTCCTCGCGGATGATTGCGATCTCGGCGGCGTCCGGCTCCACGAGGGGCAAACGGACAACCGAGTTGGGCAGGACTCCCTGCCATTTAAGAATTTGTTTGGCGGCGACGGCGCCTTGGACCCGGGTCATGGTTGCACGGATCACGGGCTCGAGTTCGAAGTTGATCTTGCGTGCCGTGCCAAGGTCGTTCGAGTTGATGGCGTCGATGAGCTCACGGAAACGGCGGGTGGCAACGTGGGTGGTGACGCCAATCAGGCCCACCGCACCCATGGCCATCCACTGGAGGGTCAGGCCGTCGTCCCCCGAGTAGAAAAGAAGATCGGTTTCCGCCATGACCCGGGTGGCCGCGGCGAAATCGGCTTTGGCATCCTTGACCGCAACGATGTTGGGGTGGGAGGCAAGGCCGATCATGGTCTCCGGCGTGATCTGAATGGAGGAGCGTCCGGGAATGTCATAGAGCATGACGGGGAGCTCGGTGGCGGACGCGATGGCCTCGAAGTGGGCGCGGACGCCGGCCTGGCTCGGCTTGTTGTAGTACGGAGTGACGATCAAGAGTCCGTCGACGCCGAGCTTCGCGGCTTCCTGGGAGAGGTGCACCGAGTGCGCGGTGTCATTGGTTCCGGTTCCCGCGATGATGGCCGCGCGACCACCTACGGCTTCCTTCACGGCGCGGAACATGCCGAGGTTTTCCTCATCGGTGAGCGTGGATGTCTCCCCGGTTGTTCCGGTGACGACCAAGCCATCGCAGCCGTCGTCAACAAGCTTGACTGCCAGTTCCGCTGCCTGCTTGTAGTCAACTTCGCCGTCCTTGGTGAACGGGGTGACCATGGCGGTCAGAAGGGTACCGAGAGCAGGAACGTTCGCACGAGAGTCAGACATATGAAAAACGTTACCCTGTCAGCTGCGGGTTAGGAGAATGGGGCCCGCGTGATTGTCGTCAAATTCAACGAAATGGGAGCAAGGCCTCAGGCTGAAGCGTCGCTATGGCAATTGCCGAACCGCGGACCTCGAGCTGGGTGAGGGCGCGGCCGTCCGGCCCCCAGGCGCCGCTGAGTCCACACGAATCGCCAATGGCACCGGAACCGCCCATATTGGCCAACACACTGAACATGCGATTGTCCATGGACCGGGCTCCGAGATGGAGGCCCAGCCGATGTTCTTCGCCTTGAAGGTAGACGCCGGAGACGGCATAAAGGTCCGCTCCCGCCTCGGCCTCCGAAGACGCGTGGGACGGGACGGCCGCGTCGAAACAAATGGCCAGGGCAATCCGCCACCCATCGAGTTCAAGGAGAGCCGGGCCAGCTCCCGGCACGAACAGCTCCCGCTCGGCCCCGTGCAGGTGGGTCTTGAACGCCGGCGCAGCATCCCCGGTGGGCCGGATGACAAGGGAAGCCAGGCGTGGGGTGCCATTACCTTCCCGGAATCCGGCGCCCACAATCACCGTTATGCCCGTTCGACTGGCGGTTTCACGGATGCGTTCAAGCCTCGGATCCCCCGGAGTCACCCAGGCTTCCTCATCGGCGTGCAGTTCGAGGTCATAGCCCGTCAGCGACAACTCAGGGAAGACGACGAGGCGACCTCCCCGCGAATGGGCATGCTCGATGTGGCGCACATGCTCCGGCACGTTGGCGGGCACACCGCCGTCGAGCGCTTCGTATTGAACGGCAGCAACAGTGAGGGCAGAAGTCACCCAGCCATCCTAGACCGGCCCGCTTACGCGGGGCCGCTTTGACAGCCGGACCGATCGCCGCCGAAATTCGCTGGGTTGCCCGGATTCTTCCGCCCGGGCTTCGCGGGCGCCTCCGGCTTGGCTGGCGCCTCCGGCGAGCAATACAGCGCAACCGCTGACTCCCGCAAGCGGTCTGCCCACGCTCCCAGCCGCTGGGCGGCCCGCACATAGTCGAACAATTCAACGGGGGTCAACGATTCGAGGTCAGTCTCCTCAAGCCGCCTGGCGAGTTCGGCGCCCGGCTGCTGTTCGCCCAGAACGGTTCCCTCGCGCCGCCACTGCACATCTTCAGGCGGCTCCCCTGCCACAAGCTGCCGGAAGAGGAAATCGACGACGCCCGGGCTCATCGCCTTCATGGGCCCATCCAGGCCTTGGGGATAGCCGTTCGGCCGCTTCGAAGGATCGTTCATGCAGCCATGGTATTCGAACATATATTCGAACACAAGGTGTGCTTCCTTCTTGGCGGCAGCTGCTACCGCTCCGCCGTGGTGGGCTCAGTGCGGAAGAGGCGCACGGCGTCGCGCATGGATTCCCTTGCGCGCTTGCGGTCGCCCGCGGCATCGTAGGCGCAACTGAGCCGGAACCAGGAACGCCAGTCCTCGGGGGCGGCCTCGGCCTCCTCGCGGTACTTCTCAAACTCGGCGTCCGCGGCGGCACGCACGATGCGGCCTCCCGGTGTACGGGGCAAGTTGTCCACGGGCAGCCCGCCTTCGGCTTCGAGCACCTTGGCCATCTTCTCCGTGCGTGCACCGAACACAAGCTCGCGGATCAATGCCCATGCCCCGATGAGGGGAAGCACCAGGTAGGCAGCGCCGATTCCCTTGGCGACCAGGTTCGCGTCACCGAGCAGCAGGATCGAGCGTTCGAAGGTGACCACGAGGTAGAGAACCAACAACAGGGTGACGGCACCCACCCAGATCTTGGTGCGGTTCTCCTTGAATGCGTTCCAGAGCGAGCCCATGCGCCTACAGCCCCAGATCCAGATAGCCGTCCAGGCCGACTGTCAGCCCGGGGTGGGACGCCACATTGCGCAGTCCCAGCAACACGCCGGGCATGAAGGACGCCCGGTCGAAGGAATCGTGGCGGATGGTCAGTTGCTCTCCCGGCCCGCCGAGGAGCACTTCCTGATGTGCCACGAGTCCGCGCAGGCGGACGCTGTGGACGCGGACACCGTCTACGTCGCAACCGCGGGCGCCATCAAGGGCGGTGTTCGTGGCATCCGGGCTTGCCGGGACACCGGCTTCTTCGCGGGCGGCGGCAATGAGTTGGGCCGTGCGGACGGCTGTGCCCGAGGGAGCATCAACCTTGTTCGGGTGGTGCAGCTCGATGATTTCCACCGATTCGAAATACTTGGAGGCCTTGGCGGCGAAGGCCGAGGCGAGGACGGACCCGAGGGCGAAGTTGGGGGCGATAAGGACGCCTGCCCCCGGGTTCGCCGCAAGCAAGCCGCGCAAGGCCGCGAGCCGCGCCGCGTCCCAACCGGTGGTGCCAACAACAGCGTGCATGCCGTGTTCGACGGCGAAGCGGACGTTCGCTTCGGTGCTGTCCGGAACGGTCAGGTCGACGACATACTTGGCGCCGGCGTCGAGCAGGGTGTCAAGGGAATCGCCGCGGCCGAGCGCCGCGACGAGCTTCATGTCGGAGGCTGCCTCCACCGCTTTGACGGCTTCGATACCCATGCGGCCCTGGGCGCCCAGAACGGCGACGGCAAGTTGTTCGGTCATGCCCTTAACCCTACCGGGCGGCGCGCACCGGGATTTTCGCCGTCGGGTTCACCCTTAGTCGCGGGTCGGAGCGACAGAACGCGGTCGTACGAGCTTTCGAACGCCCAGAACGATTAGTCCCAAGACCGAGCCGGCGACGACTGCAAGGATGAGCATGGCAACGATCGGAATCACCAGCGAATCAGCACCGATTTCTTCCCGAGCCGCCTCGAGTCCCGGGATGCTGATTGCGATAACGAGCGCCGCCACCACCTGCATGGGCACAAGGAACCAGGGCCACGATTGGATTTTCTTGGACATGGGATCATTTTCCTTTCAATCGCAGAGCAGCCAGGAGAAGCACTCCGCTGGACCAGATCGTAAGAAGAAGGAGCGCTCCCCAGGGCCCAAGGTTGTCCCCGGGCTCGGGCGTGGCGCTGATCGCTTGCCCGACCAGTATCCCGATGGTGATGTTCGCTACTGCCGTAGCGCCCGGGACTCCACTCAGTCCGGCGATGAGGAGCGTGATCGGTGCAAGCCAAAAAACGGTGATGATGACGATCGCGGCGACGGTGGCTGAGCGCACCGCGTACCCGAGCCCTGCGCCGAAGCATGAGGCGAGGACGACTGCAGCGATCGAACGCACTACCGCGGCGACGGAGTCAACAGAGAAGGGCGCGGGTGTCCCGCCCAACACGGCAGCGAACACGCCGCCCATGAGCATGGCGAGCAACGCAAGTGCTGCGGCGAACCCGCTGTACCCGAGTGCACTCGCCGCAAGGAGCCGGCCGCGGCGCGGGACGAGCAACATTCGGAAGCCGATCGCTCCCGTCTGGTAGTCCCGGCCTACACCGATGGCCGCCGCCAGGGCTGCCACGAACGCGAAGATGTCGACCCCGGCCGTCGCGATACCCGTCAGATCCTGTGCCGGAGAAGACACCTTTCGATAGATCGCTTGCCCCACGCCGAGCGCGAGCGGTACGGCTGCTCCCAGCAACAGCACGACCACGGATGTTCGGGTCCGGATGATCCGTGCCGTCTCCGCGGACACGAGCTCGGCCGGCCGTTGCGTGTGGTGGTGGTGAGCGATTCGGATGGGTGGGCGCGGCATCCTCAACGAGCCTCTCCTTCTACCTTCGTGTGCACGATCCGTCGATACACGTCGTCAAGAGAGACTCTCTCGGTGCGAAGCTCGTCCAAGACAAGCCCATGCGCAGCTGCAAGGGAGAACACCTCACGCGCTGTGATGTCTGCGACGACGACGGCGCGAGCGTCTGCCTCGACGATGGTGGCACCGTTTCCCTCTGCGAGCGCGATGAGCTTGCTGACGTCTTCGCTTACGACGTGGACGTGCGCCCCGGCTCCTCGTGCGAGGTCGGCAAGGCTGCTTCGGAGTTTGAGTACACCGTTGTTGATCAGCACGACGTCGTCGGCCACAAGCTCGAGCTCGGTGATGATGTGCGACGAAAGGAGAATCGCGGCTCCGTCATCGCGAAGCTGCATGAGCAGGTGACGCAGCCACTGGATACCCGACGGGTCGAGACCATTGAGCGGCTCATCAAGGACGTAGTTGCCCGGGTTGCCCAAGATGGCTGCGGCGAGCGCGAGACGCTGCCTCATGCCAAGGGAAAGCTCGCGTACCCTCCGTCTGCGGGCCCCACCAAGGCCGACCACGTCCAACACCTGTTCGGCCCGCGCGTTGTCCACTCCCTGAACCCTGGCGCAGTACCGCAGGAGCTCGATAGCCCGTAGCTCAGGGATCAGCGCCCCGGCGTCGAGGACCGCCCCAACGTGCTGGCGTGCGTTGGGAAGCTCCCCATACGGGCGTCCATCGAACAACGCCCGTCCCGAATCGGGCTTCTCAAGGCCGAGGGCGGTTCGCATGGTGGTGGTCTTGCCAGCGCCGTTAGGCCCGATGAAGCCGACGATGCGGCCGTCCTCGACGCTGAACGTGACGTCATCAACCCGTGTCCGTCCACCGTATGACTTCGTGAGTCCGATCACTTCGATCATGGTGCGTGGACCTGGACACGTGAGAGCGCCTCCGTCAGCGTCGCGTGACCCGGGGGCCGGAGGAATGCTCTGATCGTCCACGGCATGGTGCCGCCGACACGGAAGGCGAGTACGCAAAATCGCCATCCGGACCCGTTGCCGAAGACGGTAGTGAAGGTGAGGCTTGTTGAGGGGAGCACCCACGTCCTAGTGCCGAGCACTCCCGATCTCACTCGCCACAGCCGGCTGTCTCGGGAGAAGTCAGCGCGCTTAACCATCAGCTGCGCCACCGCGATGGCGATCGCCGCGGACGCTGTGATCGTGACGACAACCGGCGGTGAAAGCAAAGCCGCAAGCGTGCCCGCCGCGACGCTGCCCGCAATCAAGCCTGCGCACCATCCCAGGACCGGATTGACGCCGGCGACCTCATCGCCGCTGACGATCCGGAATCGCGGAAGGTACTGTGCGAGGAATCCGTCGATGTCTGAGTGGCGTGCAATCGGGATCACAACTGTACGGCTCGCACTGCCGGCCCCCTGCGCCCGCAGGATTACTCGCAGCGAGCACCGCCCGAACACCCGCATCACCACGTTCTGCCGCATTTCGAGTGCGTCGATTCGGTCGACACGGATGGATTGGTCCATGGTCGATATCAGCCCGTGCGATACCCTCATCTTCAGCGTGCCGTCTGAGTCGGGTTCCACACGGACGAGCATCTTCGCATATTTCAGATAAGCCACTAAGGCCCCGTAAGCGACATTCGCGGCGAGCAGCAAGGGCATCGCAGCCAGCACAAGGGCCGGATGCGCTCGCCACTGGTCTAGAACCCAGTCGAGCTGAGCAACACCACTGTTCCCCGTGATCCGGGTGATCAACGACCAAAGCACTGGAACCAGAAGCATGTACTTGCCGTAGGTGACGGAGATAAGCCAACAGTCTGCGTTCCGAAGCGAAACCGCGTTCGCCACCCCGGAGGGCGTTTCGATAACGCCTTCCACAGATGCCTCTTGCCGGGCGGACCCTGCGGCAGTATTGACATCCTTGGCCTTCAGGGTCGGACGAACACCGTAGACGCGCGCGATCTCATCGACCTGGTCACGTCTGACCGCGTGGAGAAGCGGGCTGGCCCGTCCTCCCGCAGTACTCTGCACCCGCACTTCGAACAGCTTCCACAACCGGTCCAGGCCGCCCTGCGAGAGATGGACACCAGCGATATCGCTGCGAGCGATGGTCAAGGTCTCCCGCGAGAAGAGGCCTCGTCGATAGTGGAAGCCGTCTGACCGGACATCCCAGGTGGTCGCAAAGTAATCGTAGAAGATCACATAGATGCGCGTGTAGACGAAGTATGCGAGGAGCACCCACAACGCCACGGCAATCCCGCCTTGGAACGCGGAGAGCGCGACGACGAGCCCGATGACGATGAATACAGATTGTGGCAGCGTCTTCAGGAATCTGACCAGCATCAACAGTGGCGAATTGCGCATCACTCGGCCCCACTTTCGACGTTTTTCAACGCCCCCCGCAGCCGCTCAGCATCCCGGTCGTCGAGGCAGGGAACCATGAACTCCCTGCCCAGTACACCTACGTGCACACTTGCAAGTCGAAAATTGCGCAGCACGGGACCGCGTCGAAGCCGGACATAGAGAATCTGCGCCCTCGGCACGAACGTCTCACGTCGAACCCATCGGCCCTGACCGATCGACAGGCCCAGCGGCTCCACTCCATAACGGAAGGTCAGGGCTCGTCGAGGGTTGACGATCAGGCACTCAGTGACCGTCGAGACAACGGTCACCCCCACCAAGACAACGAGGACAATCGCGAGCCAGCCGTCTTGAAAGACAAGACGCAAGACGAGCAACACGACGCAAGCGATCAGCCCGGTGCAGACGGAAGCGATGTTCCACACTGTCACCGCGCGGCGGCTCACCACTGCCGAAGACGTCCCGCCAGCGTCATCTGTCTCCCCCACTCCCACCATCCCCCTCAATATCCTCGCGGGTCGTGAATTTTCGTTGTAGTCTCCGCATCACCTGCTCGCGCACGGTGGTACGAGACGGGAAAGGGCGGCCCTGTGTGTGGCTGGGCGCGCCCTTTCCCGCTGCTCACAGCCCGAGGATGTCTCGGATCCGCCGAACGATCCACTCGATCGTCCGGCCGGCGTTGAGCCAGTCCAGAACCGTGCGCCAGTTGGCCGTCACCCAGTTGACCGCGAGGGAACCCAAGTGCATGACTGCTCGGATGACAGCCAGAATGATGGCAGGCATCGACCCACCTCACCTTCCTCTCAGTGCGACCTTGTTGTCGCCACTGACTACGATTCATCCCGACCTCCCGCCTCAAACACCGTCATCCGTATCGAGTCAGACATCCTTCGAATGCACCCGTTTCTCCCCGCAATGCAACCCAACGTTAGCCGACGCTAATCCTCTGACTGCACGTTCCTTGGGGCCATCTTCCTTCTGGACCCGCCGACGGCGCGTCGCCTCGGAGCTACTGCCAACTTCCCGACGACCAAAGCGTCACCGGCATAGCTACTTTCGTATAACTGGTCCGCTAGAACCTGGGCATCGTCGCCGTCACGGTCCACCCTTTTTCATCACCGCCTGCCTCGAATGTTCCACCCAGCAGCATCACACGATCGTTCATCCGCTTCAGCCCGTACCCCGTCGCATCAGCGGTCTCGTCCCCTCTGCCGCCGGACGGAGCATTCCAGACCTGCAAAGTGACCCATTCACGATCAAACGTGACCGCCAAACGAATCGACGGGGTCTGCCGAGCGTGCTTCATCACGTTGGTGACTGCCTCACGAGCGATGTGCACGAGCGTGGTCTCGATGCTGCTCGAAATTGAAATCTCACTGCCGGGGAAGGAGAGCTCCACCGAGGCTCCCATCGAGCCGAGTCCCAGTCGTAATGATTCCAACGTCGCTGCCAAGGACACGGCACCTGGCCCGGCGCCTCCGACGGTCTCGTCCGTCCCCTGGACTAAACGCAGCATCCGACGGATGTCTGTGAGCGCCTGTGTAGCGGCATCGGTGATCGCACGCCTCGATCTGTCTCTAGTCACGGGATCGTCCACCAGTTCGAGGGCCCGGGCCTGCATGACAACGGTCGTGATGTCGTGGGCAATGATGTTGTGCAGCTCATCGGCGATTCGATCCCGCTCCATTTGTACGGCGGCCGCCGATTCCCTTTTGAGCCGATCAATGTGAGCAGCAAGCTGATGCTCCCTCGCTCGACCTCCGCGGAACCCCCAACCGATCAGTCCTGAAGCAAGGCCAACGGCAACGCTCCCGACCCCGCCGCCTTGTACAAGCCCCTGGCCAACCCCTTCGGCAACCATCGCCAACGCCACTGTGACGACGCAGTATGAGACGCTCAGCCACCGCCCGCACGTACTCGTGACCAAGCCGACCGAGACGGCAAGGGCCAGAGAGTAAGGCCCACCCGCACCAAGCAATGTTGCGGCGAGGCCGCATGCCACGAGCACCGTCGCCGCCACGGGAGGCCGCCAGGCGAAAGCACCGATTGCGATGAGCGCGCCGACGTAAACGATCGCGGTGGGCATCGGCGTCTGGGCAAGTAACGCCAGCACACCATCCACGAGCAGCGCCACCGCGACGACGGCCGCCAATGCGAGACGAGCACCGGCCGGCAACGCTGTGAACGCCCAGAAGCCACGAAAACCAACAGACCCGTGGGCATTGCGGGTAGCCTCTGGCGGACCGCTTCGCTTCATCCCCCAATTATCCAGATGAAGCGCCCCGACGCTCAGGCACACTAGTCAAGTCCCCTTCTGCCTGAAAGTACCAACAACCTGATCGTCGCAGCCTGCAGGCACAGGTTCTACCGACGAAAGTTGATTCCTCGCGCGACTTTCGTCTGATCTGAGAGTCGACTCCCGACGCCTACACTGTAGGAATGGAGGGCGTGCGTGTTCTGATCGTCGATGACGAAGCCCTCGTGCGACACGCACTGCGCATCTTCCTAGAGTCGGCCCCGGCCACAGTTGTGGCCGGAGAAGCCGTAAATGGAACGGAAGCCGTCGAGCAGTACCGCATGTTGCAACCGGACGTCGTGCTGATGGACATCCAGATGCCGGTGATGAACGGCATTGAGGCGACAGAGATGATCACTGCCGAGTACCCGGACGCCCGGGTCCTTGCAGTGACCACATTCTCTTCCGAAAGCCACGTCATCTCCGCGCTCAGGGCCGGAGCCTCCGGTTATCTTGTGAAGGACACGCATCCGGACGAGATCGTCAGCGCCATCTTGGACGTGCACGCTGAAATGTCAGTGCTCTCGCCGCGCATAACTCGTGGACTCATCGCAGCCGTCCGAGACACGGCCAACCCCAACGGTCATGTCTCGCTCTCCCGCGCCCAAGCGCTCACGGAACGCGAACTATCGATTGTGGTGTTTCTCGCGCAGGGTATGTCAAACGCCGAGATAGCGCAGGCCCTCCACCTCCCAGAGGCGACGGTCAAGTCGAACCTCGGGCGCATCATGAACAAATGGGACGTGCGCGACCGCGTCCAAGTACTCATCCATGCGGTGCGCACAAATCTCGTGACGTTGTAGCACTCGCGGTCCCCTGCGCTGGATTACTCCCCGGCGCCGACCCACTCGACCGTACCGTCGCTGAAGAACTGTTCCTTCCAGATGGGCACTTGCGCTTTGATCCTGTCCACGAGCTCCGAGCACACTGCGAAGGCTTGTCCGCGGTGTGCAGCGGCAACGGCGCAGACGAGCGCAGGTTCGCCAATCTCCAGCAAGCCGATCCTGTGTGCTGCCCAGATCCGGACAGGCTGGGCAGCCTCCCCCGAGTGCTCCGCCACAAGCTTAGCCACGACGTCGGCCATGACCTGGTGCGCAGTGGGATGGGCGCTGTAGCTGAGCCTGTCGACAGGCTTGCCGCCGTCGTGGTTCCGGACCACACCGCTGAAGCTCACCACCGCTCCCGCCGTATCCGATTCCACGGCTGCTATGGCCTGGTCCACGGAAATCGGCTCCGCGCTAAGGATCGCGCTGATGACTTCGAAGTCGGTTTCAGTGGTCATGACTTCCCTCCAATTGATCGCAAAGGTGGGCGATGACGGGATCAAGAACGGCAAGGCCGTCCATCACGCCCTTCGGCGAACCCGGCAGGTTCACAATGAACGTCTTCCCGGCTGTACCGGCATGGCCTCGGCTCAGCATCGCCATGGGGGTCTTGGCGGCTCCGGCGCGCCGGATGCCTTCCATGAGCCCCGGTATTTCGCGATCCAGCAAAGGCAGGGTGACTTCCGGAGTGCGGTCATCGGGGCTCAGCCCGGTGCCGCCGCTGGTAATGACGATGGCGGGTTCCAGGGTCAGCAGCGCACGGATGGCGGCACCGACCGGCTCGCCGTCCGGCACCACCATGACGGGGAAGGTCTCGTAGCCGTGTTCGACCAACCAGTCCAGGATCACGGGGCCGCTCTTGTCCTCGTAGATTCCGGCCGCGGCACGGTTGGACGCAATGACGACGCCGGCCTTCCGCGGGCCGCGGGCGGGTTCGCAGGCGTTCATGCGCTTTCTCCTCCGCCGGGCACGCCGGACGAGGTGGGAATGGCCCAGTCGCCGCTCTTTCCGCCGCTCTTGGCCAACACCTGGATGCCGCTGATGACGGCGTGCTTATCTACTGCCTTGATCATGTCGTAGACGCTCAAGGCAGCCACCGAGGCCGCAGTCAAAGCTTCCATCTCCACGCCCGTGACGCCTCTGGTCTTCACCGTTGCCAGGACGACCACCGTGTCCGGACCGAGCTCGAAGTCCACGGTGACCTTGGAAATCGGCAGCGGGTGGCACAACGGGATGAGTTCGGGCGTCTTCTTGGCTGCCATGATGCCGGCAACGCGCGCCACCGCAAGGGCATCGCCTTTCGGAAGCTCACCGGCGCCGAGCAGGGTGAGCACCTCGGACGTGCTGTGGACGGTGGCAGTGGCGGTCGCCTCCCGTGTGGTCACGGCCTTTTCGGAGACGTCGACCATTTGGGCAGTTCCATCCTGGCGCAAATGCGTAAGGGCGCCGCCATCATGGCGCAAGTGGGTGAGGCCGCCGACGATGCTTGCGGGGTCTGGAGTGTCATTCACAACATCCATACTTCCACTTCCGCCCCGGCGTCGAGTTCCGTGACTGCTGCAGGCACCTGGACCAGCGCGTTCGAGTTGGCGAGCGCATGGATGAGATGGGAGCCTGGACCCCCTTCAAGCCTGACCGTTCCGCCGGGAAGAAGGGTGCCCCGGCGGACCTGGTGCTTACCGGCCGGCGAGGTCAACGACTCCGCAAGGCGCGCCTGCAGGCTCGGCCGCAATGCAGGGCTGCCCACGACGGCGGCGAGCACCGGGCGAAGGAACATTTCGAAGGACACGAGGCAGCTCACGGGATTGCCCGGGAATCCCAGGAAGGGCAGTCCGTCGAACGTTCCGATCCCTTGGGGGCCGCCCGGTTGCATGGCCACCGACACGAAGTCAACCGGCTGGTCCATCATGGCCTGCCGGACCACTTCGTAGGCGCCCTTGCTGACGCCTCCGGTGCTGACGATGAGATCGACGGTGCCGCCCAGGCTGCGAAGGAGCGCCAGCAGCTCGGTGGGATTGTCGCCGCTGATTCCCGTCCGCGTGACGTGGAGGCCGGACTGCAGCATGGCGGCTTCGAGCAGGGTTCCGTTGGAATCGTAGATCTTGCCTTCCGGCAGGGACGTACCGGGTTCCACGACTTCATCGCCGGTGGTGACCAGGAGCACGCGCACCGGCGTGCGGACCTCGACGGCGGTCATCCCCAGGGCGGCGAGCAGCCCCAATTGCCCGGGTCCGAGGGCCTTTCCCCCGCGCAAGGCAACGGTTCCCGCGGTGATGTCGCTCCCGGCGTCGCGGACGAACGTTCCGGGCTCAGTGGTGGGAAGGCGGACGGTTGATGGGACACCCCGGACGGGAAAGACATCAGGCACTGCCTGTTCGATGGGCACGACGGCGTCGGCACCCTCGGGCATCATGGCGCCGGTCATGATCGGGGCTGCGGTGCCAGGCATGAGCCGGGCCGGTGCCGCGCCGGCCGGGACGGGATCCACGACCGTCAGCTCCGCACCGGCGTCGCTCCCTGCGTGGGGGGCGAGGTCCGCTGCGCGGACGGCAAAACCGTCCATCTGGGAGTTGGCGAACGGCGGCAGGCTGAGCGGGGCCAACACGTCCGCGGCAAGTACCCGGCCGAGCGCCCCTATCAATGGCAGCTCTTCGGTGCCGTCTATGTGTGCAAGGCCGGACAGCAGCTCCTGGACGGCTTGACGGTGGGCTGCGACGGATCGTGCCACGAGGGTTCCTCCCGGGTTGTTTCGCTCAGACCTACCCAGCCTAGTGTCAGTTTGCAGTGACATGGATGGTGTGGAACCCCGTGGCGCCGTCCGGTGCCACGGGGGTTTGGGCTTCGGGCTGCGGGGTACCCGTGGCATCGGTGGCACGGACCTGGACTTCATGGTTCCCTGAGCCCAACTCAAGGCCCAGCTGCCATTGGTACCACGTGTCCGACGAGATCCCCGGGGCGAGCTTGGCTTCCTGCCAATTGCCGCTGTCGACGCGCAACTCCACGCGGGAAACGCCGCGGTGTTGAGCCCAGGCGACACCGCCGAACTGGACCGTTCCGGCCTTGACCGAGCGGCCGTCCCGGGGCACATCGATGCGGGACTGCGTCTTGATGGGACCGTGGTCGCTCCAACCTCGCGGAACCCAGTAGCCCTGGTCGTCAGCGAAACGGGTCACCTTCAGTTCCGTCAGCCATTTGGTGGCCGAAACATATCCATAGAGGCCCGGGACGACCATCCGGACGGGGAAGCCGTGCTCCAGCGGCAACGGTTCGCCGTTCATTCCGACGGCGAGGATAGCGTCGCGGTTGTCGGTGAGCGCTTCGAGGGGGGTTCCGGCGGTCCAGCCGTCAGTGCTGCGGGAGAGCACCATATCCGCCCCGGGCTTTGGTCCAGCCATGGCGAGGAGTTCGCGGACCGGCCAGCCCAGCCAGAGGGCGTTGCCGATCAGGTCTCCGCCGACTTCGTTGGACACGCAAGCGATAGTCACATAGCGCTCGATCATCGGCTTGCTCAGTAGCGTGGCGAAATCCAACTGGACTTCGCGTTCCACCAAACCGGTCACCTTGAGGGTCCAGTCCGGCGGATTCACGGCCGGCGGGATCAACGCAGTGTCGATCCGGTAGAAGTCCGGGTTCGGTGTGACGAGCGGCTGCAGACCCGCCAGGGTGAGTGCCGCGCCGTCGGGAACCTTTTGCGGTGGAGCCACAGGGGCGGGCAGGGCCACCCCGCGGCGGAAATCGGATGCCACCGTTCCCGCCCTCCGCACCAGGGTGGTGATGATCCCTGCCGCTGCCGCTGCGATCGCGGTTCCACCCAGCAATTGCATGAAGCTTCGGCGGGCCAACGGCATGTCGGCTGCTTCGGGCACGGGTCGCCAGGTTTCGAGCCGCTGGATCAGGAGCCGGAGGAAAAGCATGGTGACGATGGTGGCCACGACGGGGGCGATTGCCGCAGTGGGCGCGGCTTGGGCACGGGTCAGCACGGAAGCCAGCCCCGCCGCTCCGGCGAGCAGGGCAAGCGCCAGCCCCGCTCCCTTTCGCCGATACTCCAGGAGGCCGGCGACCGCGGCGAGGACGAGGGTCACCAGGGCGATACTGACGATCAGAGCAAGTTTGTCAGCAGTGCCGAAAAGGTTGACGGCCAGTTCCTTGGCCCAACCCGGCACAGCGTCGATGACCACGCCGCCCAACGCGGTGACGGGCGAGACCGACGGGCTCAGGAACCCGGCCAGCAACTCGCCGGCCGCCACCCCGAGTCCGATGGCCACCACGCCGCACGCCGCCGCCCATCGGGCCGCCGTCCTGGTACTGGCTTTCTTCGAAGTGGTCCTGCTCATGATGTGCCTGCCTGTTTGGGGCTCTCTGCCGGAATGGTGTCCGCGTGAACTGTCTGCGTCGGAGATACCTCGGCGCGGGATGGGGTTGCCTGCGCACCCGAGGGAAGGCGGAGCGTGAAACAGCAGCCCTCGCCCGTGTTCGCCACCGTGACCGCGCCACCATGCGCCTTCACGATGCCCGCCACCATGCTGAGCCCTACGCCTGCCCCGCTATACCGCGGCGGGCCCCCTTCGACGGGCTTTCCCGCTCCCCTGGAACGATCCTTTTGCCAACCGGTCTCGAAAACGTGGGCGAGGTCCTCGTCGTCGATGCCGCCGCAGCTGTCCACGACGTCGACGACGGCGTCGCTTCCGTCGCGTCCAACGCGGACCAAGACCCCGCCGTCGGGCAGGCTGTAGATAATCGCGTTGAGCAGCACGTTCCGGACGGCCCTTCCCAGGCTCGGGCCGTCCGCGACGGCCATGCACTCGCGGTCGCCGCCGCCGTCGAGCCGGATACCGCGCTGCGCGGCGAGCGGCGTGAGGTCCGCGATGGCGTCGCTCACGAGGTCGTAGAGGTCCAGGGATTCTGCGCTCAGCCGGAGCGTTCCCGCCTGGATTTTGGAGAGTTCCAGGAGGTCGTTGACCATAACGGCCATCTGGTCCGTCTGGGCGATGATCTTGCGGTAGTACGTTGGGACGTCGGAGGCCATGCCGTCTTCCAGCGCTTCGGCCATGGCCCGCATGCTGGCCAAAGGGGTCCGGAGGTCGTGCGAGATCCAGGAGACCAGTTCGCGGCGGGCGGTTTCGACGGCGGCTTCCCGTCGCCGGGATTCCTCGAGTTTGATGCTGCTCGCTTCGAGTTCCTGGGCGAGCTGGGCAAGCTCGGAGTTCATTGCCGGTCCGGACCGCCGCGATCCTGATTGTGCCAGGAAGGAGCCATCGAGGGCTTCTCCGCTGCCGAGGCGTCGCGTTGCCGCCACGAGCCGGATGGCGTTGCGGGACACCCCGGCCCCGAGGACGAGGGAAATCGCTATTGCCACGGCCGAGGCCACCCCGAGGATGTACCACATGACTTCGAGGTCCACTGCGGAAATGAACATCGCATTGAAGGCGCTCACCATCCCTGCCACGAGAACGGCAACGGTGGCCACCACCACGAGGCAGATCTGTACCAGGATCGACGCGCCGCGCAGGAAACGCAGCAAAGCAAGGGTCAAGGCGCCGATGAGGACAGCCCACAGCAGCATCCAGCCCAGGATCGTGAACATTTCAGCTGCCTGCATGTCCACCTTCCTTCGCGTCAAAGCGGTAGCCGACTCCCCAGACGGTCTTGAGCAGCACCGGGGTGGTGGGGTTGTCCTCGATCTTTTCGCGTAAGCGACGGACGTGGACGGTCACGGTGGACAAATCCCCGAAGTCCCAGCCCCATACTGCCTTGATGAGGTCCTCGCGGCTGAACACTTGATTGGGCCTGCGGAGCAGGAAAGCCAGCAGATCGAACTCGCGCACCGTAAGCGTCAGGGGCTTGCCGTCCTGGAGGACTGTGCGCGAGGCCGGATCCAATTCGAAGCCGGCGAGCTCGACCGGAGGTTCGGGGCTGAATTCGCGAATGCTCCGGCGCAGCACGGACTTCACCCGGAGGACCAGCTCGCGGGGTGAGAAGGGTTTGGTGACGTAATCGTCCGCTCCGGTTTCCAGGCCCAGGATCCGGTCGTCTTCCGTGCCAAGGGCGGTGACCATGATGATGGGAACGCTCATAGCCAGGCGCAGCCTGCGGCACACTTCCACGCCGTCGAGTCCTGGCAGCATCCGGTCCAGGATGACAAGGTCGGGCCGCCTGGCGGCCGCGAGGCTCAGTGCGGTGAAGCCGTCGCCCGCGAGATCGACCTGGAAGCCAGCCTGGACCAGGTAGTCCCGGACGACGTCGGCAATGGTCTGTTCGTCTTCGACCAGCAGAATGCGGCGATTGCCGACGTCGGCAGGGTGCGGGGCGGACTGCGTGTTCACACCTTCAGCATAGATTCGCATGGTGCCCGCGGTATGTGTTCCGGGCGCCCCCGGGCCAACCGTATGCATTCCGTAAGAAGTCACGCCTTTCCTTGCCTTCCACGGGAGCTGACGACGAACGTGACCGGTGGGCGATATCACGCTCGGGGCCTGCCTGGCGTAGCCTGAACCCATGAGTGTTCAGCTAGGCATGCCGTTGCCCGCTTCGGGCGATGGGACGGGAAGCAGCGTTTCTGCGCCCCCGCCGCGCCCTGCAGGAACTCCCCCGGGCCTGTTCGACCGCTACGGACGCCGGGCCACCGACATGCGCTTGTCCCTGACCGACAAATGCAACCTCCGCTGCACGTACTGCATGCCTGCCGAGGGCCTCGAATGGTTGTCCAAGCAGGCCGTCATGACCGCCGCCGAGATCGTCCGGCTGGTGCGGATCGGCGTCGAACAGCTCGGGGTCCGCGAATTGCGCCTCACAGGAGGCGAGCCCCTGGTCCGTGCCGACCTGGTGGACATCATCTCGGCCCTCCGCGAGGCGCACCCCGAGCTGCCGATCTCCATGACCACCAACGGCGTCGGATTGGACAAGAAAGCGGCGGCGCTCAAGGACGCCGGG
>NZ_JBFRHB010000025.1:0-80191 GCF_052115645.1 Arthrobacter sp. 2MCAF14
GGAGCGGCAATGCCGTGGCCGGAAGGTCCCACGGGAATCGCGACCATGGTCCTGTGGTCCGTTTTCACCATCCTGATGGTGTGGCTGATCCTGCATCCAACGTGGGCGGGCTCGACCGTACTGTCGTTGCACCGCCGGCTGGTGCTCCTTATAGCCGCCGGGGAATTGACTGTCCGTCGCCGCTGGACCGATGGCCATTCCGCCGGCTCGCCTCCGCCAGGTATGCGGGTCGCGGGGTTGAGGAACACCGCCCGGGACGCTGCACGTGGGAGACTGGGACCAAAGCAAAACCCTTCTGGAAGGAAGCAACATTGGCTGCTGGCCAGGTCTCCAAGGCCAAAACCTCCGCGGCGAACACCGCCAGCTGGCGGGACGTTACCCCGTCCGCGGTAGTGCTCATCACCGGCCCTGAGGAGTACCTCGGAATCCGGGCCATGGATCGGATCCGCTCGCAGGTGCGGGCAGCGGCACCGGAAGTGGAAATCAGCAGACTCAATGCCGGCAGCTACGAGTCCGGTTCGCTCGCAATGGCGGTCACGCCGTCACTATTCGATGAGGCAAAACTCATCGAGATCGAGGGGCTCGAATCGATGACCGATGCTTTCCTCGCCGATGCCTTGAAATACGTAGCCCAACCGGAGAGCGACGTCGTGTTGGTCCTTCGCCACGGTGGCGGGGTGCGCGGAAAGAAGCTCCTGGACGCCATCAAGTCCTCGGGATGGCCGGTGGTTGACTGCCAGCCCTTGAAAAAGGACGCCGAGAAAACAGCTTTCGTCATCTCGGAATTCAAGGCAGGCGGGCGCCGCATCGAAGCGGAAGCTGTCCAGGCCCTCGTCAATGCCGTCGGCGCCAGCCTCTCCGAGCTCGCTGCGGCATGCAACCAGCTCATCGCGGACGCCACCACGGCCGTAGACGCAGCGACAGTGGAGCGCTACTATGGCGGCCGCGTGGAAGCCACGGCATTCAAGGTTGCGGACGCCGCCATGGCCGGCAACGGGCCCCAAGCCCTGTCCAGCCTCCGTCATGCCCTCGCCACCGGGGTTGACCCTGTGCCCCTGGTGGCCGCCCTCGCCGCGAAGCTCCGCACCCTGGCCAAGGTAGCTGGAGCCCAGGGATCTTCAGCCCAGATCGCCAAACAGCTTGGCATGCAGCCATGGCTCGTGGAACAGGCCCAACGTGACGTACGGCGTTGGACTCCCGAAGGCCTGGTCCGTTCCATCCAGGTCACGGCTGAAGCGGATGCCCAGGTAAAGGGCCTCTCGCGGGATCCCGTGTACGCGGTAGAGCACGCCGTCACGGTCATCGCCAACGCGGCCCGCGGCCGTTAGAGGGCTGGTGCCCGGCCGCTAGCCAACTCAGCCCGGCGCCGCGAGTTTCGTCCCCACGTACATCCCGCCAGTCCACAAGAAAGTCAACGGCGTGCCGCGACGCGCTCTGCGTGTCACCAGTGCACAAAGAGGCGGCAGGCTGGTACTCAATTTCGGGGCAATCACCACTCAATTTCGGGCAATGACCACTCAAATTCAAGCCAACGGCCGCCCAGACGGCCCTTTTGACCGTAGATTTCGCGGTGAGGGAATCCTTCCTCCGGATGCCGCGCCCGGCGTGTCTGCCCTCTGAGATGCCGGACGTGTGACTTTGCTTTGGGGACAAGGCCGAGTCTGTGGCCGACCAAGCCATCTTCGTCGGCCATGCCATCAGTCACTTTCCATGTGTGACTACGAAAGTCACCTAATGAAAGGAACATTCATGTCAACTCCCGTTGAGAGTCGAAACCGAAGCAACGCCTCATTCCCAGGGAAGATGGCGAAAATTGGAGGCGTCGGCTTTGCACTCTTCGTCACAGTGTCGGTAGCTTTTCAGGCCGCCGCTACCCTCGGCATCTCTTCCGCCCTTGCGACGAACATTTACTTTGCACTCAATGCTCTTTCTTGGGCAGCGGCAGCTGCAGCAGTCGTGGCGTCTTTCGGTATTGGAGCGGCAGTAGCGGGGCTGGTTTTTGGTCTGGCCAAGAAGTGGGCGCTGAAGCAGTTCGTTGCGTGGTAAGCCGCTGACACTTACGTGCTAACCCCTGAGAGGGCCACAATGAACTCACCTAACGTCAACCATGGGCGTCCTCGTGTATACGCTGTGGTCCTCTCCGGGTGCAAGGCCACCTTCACTAACGATTTTCGGCGAAGATCCCATCGACTCCAGGACCTTCTGACGAGTTTAGGCTTTTCATCGCACATCAGCGCAATTAACAATGCACTAATATTTGGGCATTTGTTGACACTACTAATCGTCGGTGTCGGAATAGTGTGGACGCCTCAACCGACTGGGTTAACCACATTGGGAATTCCGCTCCGCACTCCTGACGCAGTGAGCATCGTGACGGTGCTGTTGGCAATGGCACTTTTACAAACCAGGCGCCGCTACAGGAAAACCCATCGTTGTTGGAACACCGTGTCAGCACCCTTAGCTGTAGGGATGCGCGCAGGTTTGGTCCTTACGGATCTTGGTCTCGCCGGCATGCTCATCCTTCAGAACCTGCGGTGGCACAATGTCAATAACCTATTAGCTGCCGGGGCCCTCGTAATCTCATCATTTCTTGTCGTGGCACCCCTGAAGAGAGCGGCGATCCGGGTGCTCGTAGTTTTGATTGTTTCCTTGTCGGCGTGCAGCCTAATTCTTCTATTTACGAATGCACCGTCATTTGATCGCGTTGAAGGCTTCGGCTCCGGATCAGCTTACAAGTTGTTGTTGATCCTGGCTGGTACAGTTCTCACGGCCGCGTCCACCCCGGCTCTCTATAGGGCCACCGCTCATCCTCGTGCCCGACGTAGCCGAGGGTTGATGGCTGATTTATCAAATATGTCAGCATGCATTTTTCTCTTGTCAAGCTTGGCCTTGTCGGTCATGGAAATGACACCGTGGCCGTGGACGGCGCCGTTTATTGCTCTTGCTGTCTTTTTCTCGGGTTTAGTACTGTATCGATCATCTTTCGTACGGATCTCTTCACCTGAAACCTTGGGCTTTGCCCTATTCCTAGTAAGGCTAAGACCATCCTGGGTAAGGCCGCTCATTATCCGCAGCCTGGTAACTGCGATCGTAGTGACTGCGCCATTGACCTTTGTGCTATCTGTATTCTTCCTTTTAGGAAAGCACACCCAGGCGGCGGTCTTGCTTGTTGCTCTTGTCGCTCTCGAGATAAGCATCGACGCCTTGATCGTCCAGCGTCGGACAGCCGTCATGCCAGGCTCGCAAATCTCGAAATTGGCGCAGAAATCCCAGGCAGGCTTAGGCGCAGCGCTTTGCGCTGGCCTCGCAGTTGTGTTCTCAGGCATTCTCGGCACCGCTGCACCGCAAGCAACACAAGGTCCCGGGCTTGGCGTCACGTCTGGCGCACTGACTCTCGTGGCTGTTCTCTTGACCTCCTTGGTTCTCAACGACGCACCTGCGTGGGTCCGTGAACTATCAGTCACCGAAATGGAGGACACATGAAATCTCTAGCGCGCGTCGATCATGCCTTTGGATCCCACGTCATCTTTGACCGTGCCTCTGTAGACCTTCCGGACCGAGGCGTTGTTGCGCTTCGAGGGCCGAATGGATCTGGCAAAACGACCCTACTCAAGCTCCTTGGTGGCATGATCTCAACGTCGTGCACTGAAATCGGGCGGTGGAGAAAGGACTTCACGGCGGTCTATCTGGACACGGACTTTCTTACCCTCGACTACCTCACGGTAGAAGAACACTTGGACATGGTCAGGCCCCTGATCGGCCCGTCGGAGATGCCGGAAGATGACGGGCATCATCTTCTGACTGAACATATGATGCCAACCAAGGTTGTGGACCTATCCCTCGGACAGCGCCAGCGACTTGTTCTGACAGTAGCTTTGGCACTCAAGAACGTCGATGTCCTACTTCTCGACGAGCCTCTTAACGGAATGGACCAGCAAGGCTCTTTAGTTGCACGCCAGTCAATGCTCGCCGTAGGAAAAAGCCGACTGGTCCTCGTGGCTACCCACGAGGATGACCACTGGACCGACTACGATCTCGCGGTCCGCCAGAAGGATACGATCGAACTGCGCCCAACAGGAACGCGAAAATGAGCAGTCGTCTCACCAATAGCGTTCGCACTCCTTTCAAAGCCTTGCGTTCCCACTTCCCTTATCTGGGCACCGACTTCTTGAAAATTCAGATCGCCATAGCCTGCAGGATTGGTCTTGCTTCTCTCTTCACGTGGGGCAGTAGCAGTGACGTGACCTCGATCAGCGCCCCGGGAATACTTCTGCACAACGCTTCCTTGGCCGTTCTCGCACTTTTTCTGACCCACTACGGTGCGATCGTCATGATGATCCTCAACGGCATTTGGCTAGGGATGGGGCTGGTTGCAAGTACCGCGGCTATTGGCCTCCACCAGACCTTTGCGCTCACCGTAGTCCACATTCCATTCGAGATCGTAGCGTGGGCACTCACAATCCAAGGGGCACGCCTATTTTGGCCAACACTTCTCGGAATGATCAGAGGAGGACACACTTGGCGTCATGTGGCTCAAAAGACGCGCGAAGTCCTCATCACCGCAGCTACCTTCTACTTCCTGGCGGCCCTCGCCGAGTGGGCCGAACACGCACTACTCGAAAGGTAAGTCATGACCTCCGCGAGCCCAAAAACCTCCGACCCTCCCGCACCGCAGAGCCCGAAGAAAATCAACCCAGTCTGGATCATCTGCCTACTGCTCGCATACACTGCTGCTGCCCAATTCGCGGTGGGATCGAGCATTGAACGGCTGGCCACAGAAAATGCCGAACACAACCAATTTTCGAGCCAAGAGGTGCTCGTGACTTTCCTTCGCGTTGGCGTCATTATCTGGAGTACTCTGGCATCCTTTCTGCAGGGCCTCGTACTGAGGCTTATATACAAGGTCATCGTTAAAGGACATGGCCCCACCCTCGGAGCCAGCTGGTTTTGCGTTCTTCTAGGTCAAATCCCGTTCATGGCCACTGTGCTCGTCATGGGACTATTTTTGGAGCCCGAAGCGCAAGATCTCCTCGGTCAGGCCTGGGTGCGTATTCTGTTCGGCACCATCGCAGGGGCCATCTACATTGCGGCTGCGAAGACGGTGTTTGTTGCCCCGAAAGGGCGCCTTGCGATTCTCTTCGTCATCGTCGCCACCGTAAACTCGGTCCTGCTCGTCTCAGGTAGCTCCGCCTTAAATACCTGAGGCCGGCACCCAGGGGTGCCGGCCTCACGTTCAGCTCAGTCGAACTGGATAAACCTTAGAGTGCGCTGACCTTTTTGGAGATCGCCGACTTGCGGTTTGCAGCGTTGTTCTTGTGAATAACGCCCTTGCTGACAGCCTTATCCAGCTTACGGCTAGCAGCAACAAGAGCCTTTGCAGCGGCATCCTTGTCCGTGGACTCAACGGCGGTGGCGACGGCGCGGATGGCCGTCTTCAGCTCAGACTTGACGGCGTTGTTACGCAGGCGAGCCTTCTCGTTGGTGAGGATGCGCTTCTTCTGGGACTTGATATTAGCCACGTGTGTGAACTCTCTTTTTAATGCGGAAAATGGTCTAGAGGGTTTTCAGGTTGGCCATCGACTGAGCGGCGTGGGGATGCCTATGGCAGCCAACCATGAGTGGCCGTCGACCTGCACGGACACACAGCCATAAATATTATCAGACTCGGCGCTTTTCCGGGGATTTCGCGTCTATGCCGAGTCGTGTTGCCCGTTGAGCCGGCGCGCCACAAGTTGGAAAGTGCGTTTGTCGAGGACGGCACCCTCCCGCCGGACGTCCGCCGGATTGACGCGGACCACCCGGTCTACCTTGACCTCGCTCGGCCGGCCTTGGGGGTCCCAGGAACCGGTGCCGATGTCGACGTAGTCATCTGAACGGCGGCCGTTGTCGTGGTCTTTGCTGGTCAGCATCAGCCCCAGCAGCCACGCGCCGTCGTGCCCTATCAAAAGGACCGGCCGGTCCTTGCCCTGGGAATAATCCTCTTCGTACGGAACCCAGGACCACACGATCTCTCCCGGGTCCGGTTTGCCGTCGGGATTGGGGGAGTACCGCGGCGACACCGCGCCCCTGAAGTCGCCCGGATACGGGCGGGAAAGCTGCCCGACGTCGGTGCTTGCGTTCTGTGTCCGGTTCGCGTTCGCCGCGGCCCCGCCCTTCGGGGATCGGCGAGGGGGTGTGCCGGCCGGGGGTCCGATGATCCGTCGAAGGTAGCCCAGGGAGCCTTTGAGGAGTCTGCCAAGCAAGTGTGTGTCCGATGCCATGGAACCACCGTACTTTCCCTTGCCGTGCCAGTGCACAAGCGGCGCCGGGTTCATGGGAGACTATTAGTTCAGATATGCGGCATCGGCCGGAATGGTCCAGACCAGTCCGGAGTCCGGCCGTGTGAGTATCGACAGTAAGGACCCTGCGTGTCTCCCATGGCCCGCACCGCACCGGTGCCCGCCGCGACAGATCCGGCCATCATCCGGAACTTCTGCATCATTGCCCACATCGACCACGGTAAATCCACCTTGGCCGACCGCATGTTGCAGTACACCGGCGTCGTTAAGTCCCGCGACATGAAGGCCCAGTATCTGGACCGCATGGATATCGAACGCGAACGTGGCATCACCATCAAGTCCCAGGCTGTCCGCATGCCCTGGGAACTTGACGGCACCAGCTACGCCCTGAACATGATCGATACACCCGGCCACGTTGACTTCACCTATGAGGTTTCCCGTTCCCTCGCGGCCTGTGAAGGCGCAGTCCTCTTGGTGGATGCCGCGCAAGGCATCGAGGCCCAAACCTTGGCCAACCTCTACCTGGCGATGGAAAACAACCTCACCATCATTCCGGTGCTCAACAAGATCGACCTCCCGGCCGCCCAGCCCGAAAAGTACGCCGCGGAACTCGCCAACCTGATTGGCGGCGACCCCGAGGACGTGCTGCGCGTATCCGGCAAGACCGGTGTTGGCGTGGAGGCCCTGCTGGACAAAATCGTCCGCGATCTTCCGGCTCCTGTAGGCGACCCCAACGCACCGGCCCGCGCCATGATCTTCGACTCCGTGTACGACACCTACCGCGGCGTGGTCACCTACGTCCGCGTCGTGGACGGCATGCTGCACCCGCGCGAGCGGATCCAGATGATGTCCACCCGCGCCACCCACGAGCTCCTGGAAATCGGTGTCAGCTCTCCGGAGCCCACGCCCTCCAAGGGCCTGGGCGTCGGCGAAGTAGGCTACTTGATCACCGGCGTGAAGGACGTCCGCCAGTCAAAGGTCGGCGACACCGTGACCAACCTGGCCAAGCCCGCTTCGCAATCCCTCGCCGGTTACGCCGATGCCAAGCCTATGGTCTTCTCCGGCTTGTATCCCTTGGACGGTACGGACTATCCCGTGCTCCGGGATGCCCTCGAGAAGCTCATGCTCAACGACGCAGCACTCGTCTACGAACCTGAGACGTCTGCCGCCCTGGGCTTCGGTTTCCGCGTGGGCTTCCTTGGCCTGCTGCACTTGGAAATCACCCGTGAACGCCTCGAGCGCGAGTACAACCTCGACCTCATCTCCACCGCTCCCAACGTTGAGTACGAGGTCACGCTGGAGGACAAGCGGGTCCTGCACGTCACCAACCCGAGCGAATACCCCACCGGCAAGATCTCGGAGGTGCGCGAACCCATGGTGTCCGCCACCATCCTGGCGCCGAATGAGTTCGTGGGCGCCATCATGGAGCTGTGCCAGAGCCGCCGCGGCGTCATGGGCGGCATGGACTACCTCTCCGAAGACCGGGTGGAAATCCGGTACCGCCTTCCGCTGGCCGAAATCGTCTTCGATTTCTTCGACATCCTCAAGTCCAAGACCCGCGGCTACGGTTCGCTGGACTGGAAGGCCGACGGCGAGCAGGTCGCCGACCTGGTCAAGGTGGACATCATGCTCCAGGGCGAGCAGGTTGACGCTTTCAGTGCCATCACCCACCGCGACAAGGCCTACGCCTACGGCGTCATGATGACAGGCAAGCTGCGCGAGCTCATTCCCCGCCAGCAGTTCGAGGTGCCTATCCAGGCCGCCATCGGCTCGCGGATCATTGCCCGTGAGAGCATCCGCGCCATCCGCAAGGACGTCCTTGCCAAGTGCTATGGCGGTGACATCACCCGTAAGCGCAAACTTCTGGAAAAGCAGAAGGAAGGCAAGAAGCGCATGAAGATGGTGGGCCGCGTGGAAGTTCCACAGGAAGCGTTCATCGCAGCCCTGACCACCGACGAATCCAAGGACAAGGCCAAGAAGTAATGCGGCTTTTCGCCCGGGACACCACGGGACAGGCGCGCACTGTAATGGCGCGCGCAGGACGGGCACGAGGGGAAATCCGTGCCTAGCGTTCTTCCCCTCGGGGATCCGGCACCTGCGGACGGACTCTTGCCGCCGCAGGTGCTCGACGGCGTCGATTCACGCAAGTTTGGACTGTACGTCCACATACCTTTCTGTGCCGTCCGTTGCGGATACTGCGATTTCAACACCTACACCGCCACCGAGCTTGGCGGCGGTGCCTCCCAGGACGCCTACGCGTCTACTGCCATTTCGGAAGTGGAGTTCGCCGTCCGGGCCATGGAAGCCTCCGGGCTGCCGCAACGGCACCTGAGCACGGTGTTCTTCGGCGGCGGGACGCCGACCCTGCTGCCTGCCGAAGATCTCGCACGCATCCTGACGGCCGCCGTCGGGCACTGGGGCCTGGAAGCGGGAGCGGAAGTCACCACTGAGGCGAACCCGGACTCTGTGACGCCGGAGTCCCTCCAGCTGCTCGCAGACGCCGGCTTTACGCGGATTTCCTTCGGCATGCAGTCGGCGGTCCCTCACGTGCTCAAGGTCCTGGACCGTACACACACTCCCAGCCGGGTCCCCTTGGTGGTCCAATGGGCGCGCGACGCCGGCCTTGCTGTAAGCCTCGACCTCATCTATGGGACTCCCGGCGAGTCCATGGCTGATTGGCGGACCTCCCTCGAGACAGCGCTGTCCTACGGTCCGGACCACATCAGTGCCTATGCGCTGATCGTGGAAGAAGGCACCAAGCTGGCGGCGCAGATCCGGCGCGGAGAAGTTCCCGGCATCGACGACGACGACCACGCCGCCAAATACGAACTCGCCGATCAGCTGATCAGCGCCGCCGGTCTGGACTGGTACGAGGTCAGCAATTGGTCCCGCACTCCCGAACAGGCGTGCAAACACAACCTAGCCTATTGGCGGGGAGACGATTGGTGGGGCATCGGACCCGGTGCGCATTCCCACATGGGCGGCGTCCGCTGGTGGAACGTCAAACACCCCACAGCCTATGCCAACAGGCTCGGCAGCGGGGTGTCTCCGGCCGCTGGACGTGAAACGCTCGACGCCGGAACCCGGGAAGTGGAACGCATCATGCTGGAGGCCCGGCTCGGCACCGGGCTTCAAGTCGACGCGCTCGGCAAGGTGGGCCGCCACGCCGTCGCAGGCCTCATTGCAGACGGCCTGGTTGAGCCTGGAGCGGCCTTCCAAGGACGGCTGGTCCTGAAACTCAAGGGCCGGCTACTCGCGGACGCCGTGGTCCGCCGGATCCTTCCGGACTAGCGGCAGGCGCTAGCGCCCGGCGCGGGAGCCGGCATCGGAACCCGCGAAGACCGGCTACTTGATCCAGCGCAGGTTGAAGCGGTAGCGGTGCGGTTGTCCGTGGTTGACGCGGATTCCGGCTGACACCGAGAAGCAGGTCACGGCGACCCAGATCGCCGTGGCAAGGACAGCGAACAGGTTTCCCACCACCGGGAGCAAGACAAGGACGTTGGCGAGCACTGCGGCAATCGTCGGAGGCAAAGTGAAGTTGAGCGCTTCCTTGGATTCCTGTGCCGTAAAGGGGCCACGTTCGCGGAAGATCAGGTAGATCAGAAGCGAAGGAACGCAGCCAAGGATCCCGCCGAAGTGCGCCAGTGTTGCCCACTGCCGGTCTTCCGAGGCGGTCAAGGGCAGCGCGTTGGCAGGAACGCCGTGGTACTGGGACTGGCCCGAGGTGCCATCCCGATCGTCAGGAGCGTTGTCTGCCACAGTATCTTCCTTCGAGTATCAATCGGTGCAGTGTTGCTGTCCCAGAATACTTGCTCGGCACGCGATCAGCCGACCAACTCCTCTGCCCGGGGCACGCAATCGTCACGGAACAGTCAGGAAATCGATCACTTCTTCCACGCGGCCCAGCAAAGAGGGCTCCAAGTCGGCGTAGCTGTGGACGGCGCCAAGAAGCCTTTGCCAACCCAGCCCGACGTCCTCGGCCGTCTCATGCGGCCAGCCGAACGACCTCAGGATGCCGGTCTTCCAATCCGTGCCACGCGCGATGGTTGGCCATTGCTCGATCCCCAACACGTTGGGCCGGATTGCCTGCCAGACGTCCACGTAGGGATGTCCTACGATCAGGACGTTTCCCGCGGCGCCCGGCAGTGTCATGGCGTCGGCAGCAATCCGCGACTCCTTCGAATCCGGTACCAAGTGGTCCACGAGGATTCCGAGCCGGCGGCCCGGGCCGGGGGAGAACCCGGCAATGGCCGCCTTGAGATCGTCCACGCCGTGCAAGGGCTCGACGACGATGCCCTCCACCCGGAGATCATCTCCCCACACTTTTTCCACCAGTTCAGCGTCGTGCTTGCCTTCCACCCAAATCCGGCTCGCCTTGGCGACTTGGGCCCGCTGGCCGGCGACGCGGACGGATCCCGATGCCGTCCTGCCTGCTTGCGCCGCGGCCTTGGCGGCCGCGGCGCGTGGAGCCGGCGGCACGAGCTTCACTGCTTGTCCCTCCAGGAGGAATCCGAAGCCGAGCCGGAACGATTTGGCCTTTCCCCGCCGATCCTCAAGCACCACAATGTGCATGCCTCCGGACTTTTCCACCCTGGTCACGGCCCCGACCCAACCGGACTGCACGTCCTCGAGAACCATCCCGCGTTCAACGGGCACCTCAGGCAGTTGCCGTTTGGCAGGCGAGGAGAGGTCTTGCGGGCCCCAATTGTCGTAAGACACGGTCTTCACACCACTTTGCGCTAGGGGGATCGTTGATGGTCCGTGGCATTACCCACGGCCGCGCGGGAATCATGTTCGCCGCGAGCGGTACCAATGCTAACAACGAGGTGGCTCATACTAGACTTGTTAGCACTTGGGCATGTTGAGTGCTAATTGTTGAAATGTTGATTGGAGGTGGGCAGTGAGCGAACCACGCAAGCTTGAAGTGCTACGCGCCATCGTGGAGGACTACGTTCACTCCCGCGAGCCCGTCGGCTCCAAAGCCTTGGTTGAACGGCACCATTTGGGAGTGTCGAGCGCCACCATCCGCAATGACATGGCACTTCTGGAAGAAGAAGGCCTCATAGCCGCACCGCACACGAGTGCCGGCCGCATTCCCACGGACAAGGGCTACCGCCTGTTCGTCGACCGCATCTCCGAGGTCAAGCCGCTTTCGGCTGCCGAGCGCCGGGCTATCCATTCCTTGCTTGAGGGACCCGACGACGTTGAGGACATCCTTGAGCGCACCGTCCGGCTCCTCTCCCAACTGACCAACCAGGTCGCCGTCGTCCAGTACCCGCACCTGAGCCGCGCGCGCGTCCGGCACATTGAGTTTGTCCTTTTGGCACCGCGCCAGGTCTTGGTGGTATTGATCGCCGATTCTGGCAAGGTGGAACAGGGCGTTGTGCACGCAGCGACGGACGCCACCGACGAAGAGCTCATGGCCTTGCGCGCGCGGTTCCTTGGAAGCATTGCCGGCTCCCAGCTCGACCTCATGCCGCAAGTCCTGCCCTCGGTGGTTGCCTTGTGCCCGCCGACCCTTCGCAACCTTGCAGGCGCCCTTGCCCACGGCCTGGAAAGGCTTGCCGAGCGGAGCCGCGACGAGCGCATGGTCATGGCAGGCACGGCAAACCTGGCCCGCTCCAACGTGGACTTCCCGCTGAGCATCGGTCCGGTCCTCGAAGCGCTCGAGGAGCAGGTCGTCATGTTGCGGCTGCTGTCGGATATGGCGGAAGACCCTCGCGGCGTCACGGTGAGCATCGGCCGCGAAAACCCTTATGACAGCCTCTCGGAGGCTTCGGTGGTTGCCACGGGCTACGGTCCGGGCAGCAGCGCCAAGATCGGCATTCTTGGACCCACCCGCATGGACTACCCCAACACCATGGCGGCCGTCCGTGCCGTCGCACGCTACCTTTCCCGCATTCTGGGCGGCTGACAGCCTCGGCTGGAAGGCGCCTCGCAAGAAACGCAGTGGAACCGTAAACAAGGAAGAGATACCGACTTTGAGCAGTCACTATGACGTTCTGGGCGTCTCGCCGGAAGCAACCGGCGAGGAGATCAAAAAGGCCTACCGCAAACTCGCACGTAAGCTGCACCCCGATGTGAACCCCGGGGCCGGTGCAGCCGAGGAATTCAAGGCGGTGACCCACGCTTACGAGGTCCTCTCCGACCCCCAGAAGCGCCGCGTCTACGACGCCACCGGCAACGAGAACGGGACCGACAACGGTTTCGGCGGAGGATACGCGGGCCAGGGATTCGCCTTCCAGGACATCTTCGATACCTTCTTCGGCGGAGGAGGCGGCGGCATGCAGGGCCCCGCATCACGTATGCGCCGCGGGCAGGACGCCCTGATCAGCGTTCGCATCGACTTGCGTGAGGCCGTGTTTGGTGTCAATAAGAAGCTTGAGGTGGACACCGCTGTCATCTGTCCCACGTGCGAAGGCTCATGCTGCCGTCCGGGCACCCACCCGGAGCGCTGCGACATCTGTGGCGGCTCGGGCCAGGTCCAGCGGGCTGTGCGCTCGATCCTCGGCCAGGTCATGACAGCCGCACCGTGTGGATCGTGCGAAGGTTTCGGCTCGATCATCAAGGATCCTTGCAATGAGTGCAACGGTCAGGGCCGCATCCGCAGCCGCCGTTCACTGACCGTCAAGGTGCCTGGCGGCGTCGCTACGGGGACCCGCATCCAGCTGTCGTCGCAAGGCGAAGCAGGTCCCGCGGGCGGTCCTCCCGGTGACCTCTACGTGGAGATCCGGGTCAACAGTGACTCCACCTACATCCGCGAAGGCGACGACCTTCACGCCACGCTGAGCGTTCCCATGACTGCCGCGGCACTGGGTACTGAGCTGCAGCTTGAGACTTTCGACGGTCCCCAGGAGATTGACGTCAAGTCCGGCACGCAGTCCGGCGAAGTCATCACCCTGCGTGGACTTGGCGTCACCCATCTCCGCGGCTACGGCAGGGGAGACCTCAAGGTGCACCTGCACGTTGAGACGCCCGGCAAGCTCGACGCCGCACAGGAAGACCTGCTTCGCCAACTGGCAAAATTGCGCGGAGAGCAGTTCACCGAAGGCAAGCTTGTGGCCAGCGGCGGTATGTTCGCGAAGCTGCGGGACAAGCTCGGTAACCTATAGCGGTGAGCAACCCCGTATTTTTCACAGCAGCCGGAACGCTTGACGGGCTCGGCCCTGGAGACACTTTCGTGCTCGACGGCGCCGAAGCCAGGCATGCTGTCACCGTCAAGCGCCTGGAAATCGGCGAAGCCGTCGATATTGCCGACGGTGCCGGAAAACGGCTCACGGGCACCGTGACCGAATCCGGGCAGGGAACCCTGACAGTCCTTGCCACCGCTGTCCAGGAGGAGCACCAACCAACCGTGCGGCTCGTGTTGGTCCAGGCCCTCGCGAAGGGCGACCGTGACGAACTTGCCGTCGAGACGGCAACGGAACTCGGGATCGACGCCGTCGTGCCCTGGCAGGCGGAGCGTTCCATCGTCCGTTGGAAGGGTGACAGGGCGGCCAAAGCCCACGCGAAGTGGCAGTCCGTCGCCACGGCAGCCGCCAAGCAGGCGCGGCGCGCGTGGATTCCCGAGGTGCGTGCCGCCGTCGACGGCTCTGGCCTGGCTGCAGCGGTTGCCGCGGCTGACTTGGCGATCATCCTGCATGAGGACGCGAAACGTCCGCTGCGGGATGTCTTGGAGAAGTGGCAGGCCGAGGTTTTCGACGCGGATACCGGAGCGGGTCGGGAAGTCCTGCTCATCGTCGGCCCGGAGGGTGGCATTTCACCGCGCGAAGTGACGAAGCTCAGCGACGTCGGCGCCGTCACCGCGCTCTTGGGCCACCACGTGCTTCGGTCGTCGACGGCGGGACCCGCCGCCGTCGTGCTGGCCAGTGACATTCTGGGGCGTTGGTAGCCCGCGGCGCACGTCCTGGATCAGCGCACGGCCTCAGCGAACGCTGAAAGTACGGGTATCCGTCGCGACGTCGGCGTCGTTGGGTCCTACCAAGGAAACCCGCAATTCATAGCGGCCCGCTCCGAGCCCCACTGTGAGGCTGAAGGCTCCACCTTGTCCGGGAACGGTAGAAGCAGTGGTCTGCCCGGCGAGGTAGGAGGACTTGTCGCCGTTTGAGTTCTCGCGAAGGATTTGCCAATGCAGTTTCTTCGAGGGGTCCGTGCTCCGGCCGTTGAACTTGACCGGACCGGCAGGCAAGGTCAGATCCTCTTGCGGGTCGATGATCCACACCGGTGCCACCATGGACGCGTCGCGGACCATCGGATCGCCTAGTTTGACCTGCCCGAATGCCATGTAGTCCGTGTGCCCGTCCACCAGGATGGTCACCTTGATCTGCTGTCCTGAATCGATCAGTCCTGAACTTGCGGCCGCTGCGGTGGCGGTATAGACGAGTTCCTGGACCGCCCGCTGTGCCATCCCGGCGTCGAGATTGGAATTGAACGCGTCGCGGGAAACATCGACAGTGACGACGTTCTTACCGGAAATCGAGGTCGCCAGGCTGCCTGGGCTCTGCCACGGCGTGAAGAAATCGTGATCCAACGGCTTCTGGGACATCATGATCCGCAGGGCCGTGGTGATGGGGTTCTCGTTGCCAGGGTTGTCACGGAATTCGCGGTACAGGAAGGTGTCCGTGTCGCTACGCCCGATCCAATACACGGGGATCTTGTTTGAGGCCTGGGTTGTTTCGAGCGGAGCATTGCTGTCCGGCACCGTCTGCAGTGCAACTGTCGGTGTGGGGATCGGAGTCGTGGATCCCTGTCCCGTGCGATCGGCAATGCAGCCCGACAGGAACAAGGCAGCCGTCAAAGCGGTCACAAGCATCGCGGAGCGTTTCCGGATGCGTGTGCCGTGTGGAGTGACGGCTGGCCTGGTGATGGTGGATTCCTGCTCGTGTTCGGCCGCGGTGTTGCGGGGGAGTCATGCGCCCGGTGGCCGGGCACAGGGGCATTTTGCCCATGAATCAGCTTGTCACAGTCTCCAGGGCCCCGGCTGGCGTTTCGATACCCCGGCGGCCAACTGCAATCCGATTGATACGAGGTCGATGCCGAGTTGATACCAAAGCGGCATGGATCGGCCGTCCGCGGCCCCGCCGGGCACGGTCTGGAACCACCCCGGAGACTGGCTGGCGTAGGATTGAAAGCAATCCGAGGCCCGCGATCGTGCGCCCATCCAGCAGACGGACATCGGAGAAAATCGATGGACATCACCAAGCCGGAGGAGCAGAGGCCGCAAGGCCAGCACTATGACAGAATCATTGAACGGGCGGCCCAAGGCCGGCAGCGTTGACACAGGTCCGGCCGAGTTCCCACACTCTGTCCCGGGCGCCCGGACGGAAGTTGTCATCTTTGACAACTCGGATCAGATGGTTCAGACCCTTGGCAGCCATGACGAGGCGTTGCGCTACATCGAAGCCCAGTTCCCCGGCGTCGACTTTCATGTGCGCGGCAACGAGCTCTCCTTCAGCGGACCGTCGAGCGATGTTCCCCGGATCATGCGGCTTCTGGAGGAAGTCCGCGGCCTGGTCGGCAAGGGGACGGTCATCACCCCGGACGTGCTCCAGCAACTCGTGTCCTTGTTGCGCAGCCAGTCCCTCCAAAACCCCGTCGAAGTCCTGACCCACAACATCCTTTCGAGCCGCGGGCGCACCATCCGCCCCAAGACGCTGAACCAGAAAAACTATGTCGACGCGATTGACGACAACACCGTCATCTTCGGGATCGGCCCTGCGGGCACGGGCAAAACTTATCTGGCCGTCGCCAAGGCTGTTCAGGCACTGCAGCTCAAGGAAGTCAGCCGCATCATCCTCACGAGGCCGGCCGTCGAAGCCGGAGAGCGCCTCGGCTTCCTGCCGGGGACGCTGAGCGACAAGATCGATCCGTATCTGCGCCCTTTGTACGACGCATTGCACGACATGATGGACCCGGAATCGATCCCGCGGCTCATGGCCGCCGGGACCATTGAGGTAGCACCGCTCGCTTACATGCGCGGCCGCACGCTCAACGACGCGTTCATCATTCTTGACGAGGCGCAGAACACCACCGCGGAACAGATGAAGATGTTCCTGACACGGCTCGGCTTCGGTTCCAAGATGGTTGTCACGGGGGATATCACCCAAGTGGACCTGCCCTTCGGTGCCACCTCCGGGCTGCGCATCGTCCAGGAAATCCTCAGCGGGATCGACGACGTGAACTTTACGATGCTGGACGCGTCCGACGTCGTCAGGCACCGATTGGTCGCCGACATCGTGATCGCGTACAGCAAATGGGATGAAAAGCACCGGGCGCGTGCACAGCACACGCCGATCCACGACAAACGGGGAGAACACCGATGAGCATCGAGGTCAACAACGAGTCCGGCGTCCAGGTGGACGAGGCACAATTGGTGACGCTCTCACGCTTCATCTTCGAGCGGCTCTACATTCACCCCCAGGCCGAACTTTCCATCCTCCTGGTGGATGAAGCTGCGATGGAAAAGCTCCACATTGAACTCATGGACGAACCCGGCGCCACCGATGTCCTGTCTGTTCCTATGGATGAGTTGACGCCGGGGACGCCGGGGAAGCCGACTCCGCAGGGCATGCTGGGCGACATCGCCATCTGCCCGCAGGTAGCCGAAGTACAAGCGCGCAACGCAGGTCATTCAACGCAGGATGAAATGCTCCTGCTCTGCACCCACGGAATCCTCCACCTGCTCGGTTTCGACCACGCCGAACCGGAGGAAAAGGAAGAAATGTTCGGCCTGCAGCGTGAGCTGCTGTCCGCGTTCCTTGGCAAGGACGCCCCCATGGAGACCATGCTGTGACCTCGCTCATCCTGGTCGGGATGGCGTTGGTGTTCCTCAGTTTCGTCGCCCTGCTGACCGCGGCTGAGGCTGCCTTCACCTTCCTGCCGCGGCACGACGCGGAGCAAGCCATCGTCAAGAGCCGGGGGAATGCGCTTCGCAGCATCCTCGCGCAGCCTATTGCGCACATCCGGGCGCTGCGTTTCTGGCGGGTCTGGTTCGAGATGGCGGCAGCGGTGGCCGTCGCCGTCGTCATGCATAGCCTCCTCGAGAACGTCTGGCTTGCCGGTTTGGCAGCGACGGGCATCATGGCCGTCATTGGTTTCGTTCTGGTGGGCGTTTCGCCCCGTCAACTCGGACGCGCCCACTCTGGCGGCGTGGTTCGCTACTCTGCCCCGCTCATCAGGTTCCTGTGCTGGATCCTGGGTCCCATTCCCGGCTGGCTCGTGAGGATCGGCAGCGTGGTGGCACCCGGTGCGCCCAGCGGCGATGAAGCTTTCTTCAGCGAGGAAGAATTCCGTGAACTTGTCGACAGGGCCACGGAATCCGACATGATCGAGGACAGCGAGGCCGAACTCATCCAGTCGGTCTTCGACTTCGGCGACACGCTAGTGCGCTCGGTGATGGTCCCTCGAACGGACATTGTGAGCATCGAGTCCGGATCCAGCCTGGAGCAGGCCATGGCCCTGTTCCTGCGCTCCGGATACTCAAGGATCCCCGTTATCGGCGAGAATGCGGACCAGATCCGCGGCATTCTCTATTTGAAGGACGTCGCTGCCGCGTTGCACCGCCCGGAACAGCCATCAGTGCGCCAGGACGTTGATGCCATAGCCCGCGAGGCCCGTTTCGTTCCCGAATCAAAGCCTGTCAGCGACCTCCTCAGCGAGCTCCAGCAAGAGTCCACGCATGTGGCCGTAGTGATTGACGAATACGGCGGCACGGCCGGGCTGGTGACCCTCGAGGACCTCATCGAGGAAATCGTGGGGGAGATCGTGGATGAGTACGACTCCAACGATGCGGAAGTCGCTGACTTGGGTGATGGCACGTACCGCGTCAGTTCACGGATGAGCATCGACGACCTCGGCGAGCTTTTCCACATTGACCTCGACGACGACGAAGTGGACACAGTGGGCGGCCTCCTGGCCAAAACCCTGGGCAAGGTGCCGATCGTAGGCAGCGCAGTGAGGGTGGATGGGATCTCCTTGAAAGCCGATAGGCTGGAAGGCCGGCGAAACCGGGTCAGCCATATCATTGCGGCAGCCATTCCAAAAGAAGACACTGACCTTGAAGACCTTCTCGACGAGGCCGACACAACGCAACAGGGAGTTCCACGTGAGCAAGCACAATAAGAAGTTCGACGCCGATCAGGACTTCGGCGGCTTCCACGCGGGTTTCTCGGTTCTTGTGGGCCGTCCGAATGCCGGCAAGTCCACCCTCACCAATGCTTTGGTTGGCCAGAAGGTGGCCATCACCTCGGCAAAGCCGCAGACCACGAGGCACACGATCCGCGGCATTGTCCATCGGGAGAACGCACAACTTATCCTCGTGGACACTCCTGGCCTGCACCGCCCGCGCACCCTCCTTGGCAAGCGGCTCAACGATCTCGTCGCGGACACCCTCTCCGAAGTGGACGCCATTGGTTTCTGCCTGCCCGCCAACGAGAAGATCGGACCGGGCGACAAATACATTGCAGCCCAGCTCGCCGCCGTCGGGCGCAAGCCGATCATCGCACTTGTCACCAAGACCGACCTGGTGGACCGCCAGGCCTTGACCGAACAACTCCTGGCTGTAGCCGCGTTGGGCCGCGAAGTCCTCGGCGAACAAGGCTGGGCTGATATCGTTCCGGTTTCCGCGACCGACGGCTTCCAGGTCAGTACGGTCGCCGACGTCTTCATCGGCCACATGCCTCCTTCTCCGCCCCTCTACCCGGACGGCGAACTCACCGATGAACCGGAGGCCGTCATGGTCGCCGAACTTATCCGGGAAGCAGCCCTGGAAGGCGTCCGGGACGAGCTTCCCCACTCGTTGGCTGTGGTGGTGGAGGAAATCCTGCCCCGCGAAGGCCGCTCCGAAGACAACCCGCTCCTCGACGTGCGGGTCAATTTGTACGTTGAACGCCCGTCCCAGAAGGCCATCATCATCGGCAAGGCCGGAAGCCGGCTGCGCGAGGTCGGAACGAACGCCCGCAAGGGCATTGAGGCCCTTTTGGGAACCAAGATCTACCTCGACTTGCACGTCAAAGTGGCCAAGGACTGGCAGCGCGACCCGAAGCAACTCGTGAAGTTGGGATTCTAGCCGCTGGGGAACTTCCCAGTTTGGGCCCGTAAAATGGTCCGAATCCCATTTTCCGAGGAAAGGTCGAGCGAGTCGTGCGACGTCGCGATGCACGCGTTCAGGAGCCCGGCACCATAGGTGCCCGCGGCGCTGCACGCCACGGGGAAGCTCCCGGCACCCCCCGCCACATGAATGCTCCGAAGGGCCTCCCGCTCTGGCTTAAGGTCACCGCCGTGACGGTGTCGGTGCTGTTGGTCGCAGGTATCGCTTTCGCCGCCTACTGGGTCATCCGCTTGCAGTCCAACATCAGCAAAGCACCTTTGTCGGCAGGCGCTCCGAGGACCGAGGCCGCTGCAAACGACGCCACGGACCGCCAGCAGATCCTCATCCTCGGGTCCGACACGAGGGACGGAAAGAACTCGCAATACGGTTCAACGCAGGACTCCACGGGCTATGGCCAGTCGGATGTCATGATGCTGCTGGACATTTCGGCGGACAACAAGAGGGTGAGCCTCACCAGCATTCCCCGTGATCTCCTGGTGGATGTTCCGAAGTGCACCGATCCCAAAACCAATACCGTCTATAAAGCCCATTCCAACGTCATGATCAACTCGGCGATGGCAGAAGCCGGGATCGGTTGCGCCGTGGACACTGTGAACAAGCTCATGGGAATGCAAATCGATCACTTCATGATGGCCGACTTCAACGCCGTCAAGGAGCTGTCCAACGCCGTCGGCGGGGTCAACGTGTGCGTGAGCGACGCCGTCTACGACCCTGATTCCGGACTCCGACTCCCCAAGGGAACATCGAGTGTCCAAGGGGAGCAGGCCCTGGCCTTCCTCCGGACCCGCCACGGTTTTGGCGACGGAAGTGACCTCGGCCGCATCCAGGCGCAGCAGGGTTTCCTCTCTTCGCTGACCCGGAAGATCAAGTCCGACGGAACGCTAAGCAATCCGCAGAGCCTACTGTCCATCGCGGATGCCGTGACAAAGAACCTGACCGTGGATGAAGGCCTGGCATCGGTCCAGTCGCTCCTGACCATCGGGAGCCGCCTCAAAGACGTTGACTTGTCCAAGGTCGCGTTCGTCTCGGTTCCCACCCAGCCCGCCGCCGTCGATCCCAACAGGCTGGAATTGGTTGAACCGCAGGCCACGCAGCTGTTCGCCGCCATGCGCGCGAACCTGGACCTGACCACGCCGGGGGCCACGGCCAGTCCCTCGCCGGCGGCGTCCGGCACCCCGTCCAGCAGCGCGGTACCGGCGCCAAGCACTCCCGCCGTTCCGGCCTATGACAAGGCCCTTCAGCCAGTGACCGTGGCAGACGGAACGGGCGTCGCGTCCCGCGGACAGGAGATCGCCGCTGCCCTGGTTGGCGGCGGATTCACGAAAGCCGCTCACTTCCTTGCAGCCGCCGTTCCCAAGACGGTTGTCTATTACGGGACCGGCTATGCCGACGTCGCGCCGGATGTCGCGAATCTCCTAGGGATCCCGGCCTCGCAGGTCGAACTATCCAAGGGTGTCGTCGGAGTCCAGGTCTATATCGGCAGTGACTTCAATTCCGGGACCAAGTACGGAGTTGCCTCCGTACCGTCCGACGTCGTCAAGCAGACCGCAGGCGACGTGAAATGCCAGGCGGTCAACCCGGCACTCATCGCGAAGTAGTTGTTGCTGCCTACCAGATGCTGACGCGGTCCTCAGGCGACAACCACATTCCATCCCCGGCTTCCACCGCGAACGCCTCATGGAACGAGTCCAGGTTCTTGGCGATGGCATTGGTCCGGAACTCGTTGGGGGAGTGCGGGTCCGTAGCTACGCGCCGGATGGCTTCCTCGGGACGAATGACCTGGCGCCAGCCGACAGCCCAGGACATGAAGAAGCGCTGCTGGCCGGTCAGGCCTTCGAGGACGGGAGGTTCCGCACCCTCAAGGCTCAGGAGATAAGCCTTGTAGGCGATGGTCAGGCCGCCCAGATCGCCGATGTTTTCGCCGAGCGTGAGCTTCCCGTTGACCTTGTGCTCGGGAGCGGCATAGGGGGCAAGGGCATCGAACTGGGCAACAAGTTTCGCCGCCAATGCTTCGAAGGCCTTGCGGTCTTCCTCGCTCCACCAATTCCGCAGCGCTCCACTCCCATCGAACTGGGAGCCTTGGTCGTCGAAGCCATGGCCGATTTCATGGCCGATGATGGCGCCGATGCCTCCGTAGTTGACCGCGTCGTCGGCTTCCGCCGTGAAGAATGGCGGTTGCAGGATGGCAGCGGGGAAGACAATCTCGTTCAGCATCGGGTGGTAATACGCGTTGACCGTCTGCGGGGTCATAAGCCACTTGTCGAGATCGACCGGCTTGCCGACCTCATCGAGGTGACGGTCGACGTCGGCGTTGTGTGCCCGCTCGACGTTCCCCAGAAGATCACTCGGATCAATGTCGACGGCGGAATAGTCAATCCACTTGTCAGGGAAACCAATCTTGGGCCGGAAGGCCTCAAGCTTTTTCAGCGCTTCAGCCTTGGTGTCGTCTCCCATCCAGTCGAGCGCCGTGATGCTCTCGCGGTAAGCCTCGATCAGTTTGGCAACCAGCGTCTGCATCCTGGCCTTGTAGCCTTCGGGGAAGTGGCGCTCAACGTAGATCTGGCCGACCGCCTCACCAAGGGCGGCTTCGACGACGGCGACTCCGCGCTTCCAGCGGTCCTTGTTCTGCGGAGTGCCACTCAGGGTGGTGCCGTAGAAATCGAAGTTTGCGTCCACGAACGCCGACGAGAGATAGGGGGCGGCGGCATTGAGCACACGCAGGGCCAGCCACTCCTGCCACGTGGCAAGGGACTCGGTCTCGACGAGGGAGGACGCACCGGCGAAGAAATCAGGAGTGCTTACCACCAGCTCGGTGAATTTGTCTCCTTCAATCCGGGCAGAATCGAACCACGAGTCAAGGTAGGGGAATAGTTCACGGCCCTCCTCCGCGGTCTTGAGGTTGTAGGTCTTCTGCGGATCGCGAAGGGTGACGTTGTCCCAGTGGTGCGAGGCAAGGGCTTTTTCAAGGGCGACAACGCGCGCGGCGGCATCCTCGGCGTCGGGAATGCCTGCCAGGCCGAAGAGTTTGGCGACATATTTCGCATAGGCGCTGACAATGCCTTCGAACTTCTCGTCCCGATAGTAGGACTCGTCGGGAAGGCCCAGGCCGCCCTGGCCGATGTACAACAGGACCCGGTCCGGGTTCCCGGCGTCGGGAGCAGGATAGATGGAAAACAGGCCGGACACATCCGAGCGGAACAGCCGCCCGGTCAGGGCAACCACTTCGGCCGGCGAAGCCGTGGCAAAGACCTCCGCAAGCCTGGCGCGGATAGGCTCCATACCCTTGGCTTCGGTGGCCTCTTCGTCCATGAAGCTGTTGTAGAGCCCGCCTACTTTGCGTTCGATGCCGCTGGCGTCCTCGCCCTTTGCGGCAGCTTCCTCGATGATCGCTTTGACTGCCAGTTCAGCGCCATCCCGCAGCGCGGTGAACGTTCCCTCAAGCGGGCGGTCGTCGGGGATGACCGTCGACTTCAGCCACGCCCCGTTGACGTGCTGGTAAAGGTCGTCCTGCGGCCTGACGCTTTCATCGATGTTGGACAGTGTGATCCCCGACTGTGGCACAAGAACTCCTTCGGACGACGAGCGGAACCGGCTCACCGCCGTTACCGCGTCTGCATAGTGGACGTTGCTTCTGGTATTGCATTGTCATCATACGCACCCGTGTTACTGTGAAATGGTGCGTGCAGGAATGCTTCTCCTTAGCTGCCGCGGCGGGGCCTCGTAGGCGATCATTCGCTAGGCCAACCCTCGCTGCGGAGTTAGCTATGCCCGGCCAATCTTCCATCAAAGATTAAGAGAAAAGGCCCCTAAGTCATGCGCAACGCACAAAAGCCCTCCGGAATGCCCGTTCATCGGTACCTGCCTTTCCAGGACCAGATCAGTGTCGAGCTGCCGGACCGCACTTGGCCGGACAAGGTCATCACCAAGGCTCCGCGCTGGTGCGCTGTGGACCTCCGTGACGGCAACCAAGCCCTGATCGACCCCATGAGCCCCGCCCGCAAGCTGAAAATGTTCCAGCTGCTGGTCAAGATGGGCTACAAGGAAATCGAGGTCGGCTTCCCCTCCGCTTCGCAGACAGACTTCGACTTCGTACGGCAGCTCATCGAAGGCGGCCACATTCCGGATGACGTCTCCATCCAGGTCCTGACCCAGGCGCGGGAACACCTGATCGAGCGCACCTACGAATCACTCGTCGGCGCCAAGCAGGCCATCGTCCACCTGTACAACTCGACGTCGGTCCTGCAGCGCCGCGTCGTGTTCAACCAGGACGAGGACGGGATCCTGGACATCGCCCTCCAGGGTGCCCGTTTGTGCAAGAAGTACGAGGAAACCCTCACGGACACCCACATCACGTACGAGTACTCGCCGGAGTCCTTCACCGGGACCGAACTTGAGTATGCAGCACGCGTTTGCAACGCGATCGCCGACGTCTTCGAAGCATCCGCGGACAAGCAGGTCATCATCAACCTGCCCGCCACCGTGGAAATGGCTACCCCCAATGTCTACGCCGACTCCATCGAATGGATGCACCGGAACCTGCACCCCCGTGACGGCATCATCATCTCCCTCCACCCGCACAACGATCGCGGCACAGGCGTTGCCGCCGCTGAGTTGGGTTACCTGGCCGGCGCCGACCGCATCGAAGGCTGCTTGTTCGGAAACGGCGAGCGTACCGGCAACGTGGACCTGGTCACCCTGGGCCTGAACATGTTCGTCCAAGGCGTCGATCCGATGATCGACTTCTCGGACATCGACGAGGTACGCAGGACCGTAGAGTACTGCAACCAGTTGCCCGTTCCCGAGCGTTCCCCGTATGGCGGCGACCTCGTGTTCACGGCATTCTCCGGTTCGCACCAGGACGCCATCAAGAAGGGTTTCGAAGCCCTCGAGAAGGACGCTGCCGAGGCCGGCAAGGCCGTCGACGACTTCACGTGGCAGGTTCCCTACCTGCCGATCGATCCGAAGGACCTGGGCCGCAGCTACGAGGCCGTCATCCGCGTCAACTCCCAGTCCGGCAAGGGCGGTGTGGCGTACTTGCTCAAGAACGAGCACAGCCTGGATCTGCCGCGCCGGGCACAAATCGAGTTCTCCGGCGTCATCCAGCACCGCACCGACACCGTGGGCGGCGAAGTCAGCGGAGCCCAGCTGTGGGCGATGTTCCAGGATGAGTACCTGCCGGCCAGCACCGCCGATGGCCAGTGGGGACGTTATTCGCTGGGTTCCATCCGTACCGAGACCGATGAGTCCGGCGAGCTTTCCCTGCATGCAGCCCTGCGCATTGACGGCACGGTGGTCCAGCGAACCGGCACGGGCAACGGCCCGATCGCGGCCATGCTGGACATCCTGCGTCAAGACGGCGTGGACGTCCGCGTCCTGGACTACTCGGAACATGCCCTGTCCGAAGGTGGCAGCGCCACTGCCGCAGCATATGTTGAATGCGCCGTTGGCGAGCGGGTCCTCTGGGGAGTCGGTATCGATCCCAACACGAGCACCGCTGCGCTCAAGGCAGTCATCTCCGCCGTCAACCGAGCCATCCGGGCCGTCCGGGCATAGCCATTTGCCGTGCGGTGCCGCCAACACGGCGCCGCACGGCTTCGCCGGACCCGATAAGGCCCGGTGTGGTGCGAAGATTAACTGTGGCCAATCCTTCGTCGTTTGCAGCGCGGTCCTATCGGGACGATGCCGTAGTGCTGCGCACCCACAAACTGGGCGAAGCGGACCGCATCATCACTTTGCTGACAAAGCACCACGGACAAGTAAGGGCGGTTGCCAAGGGCGTACGGCGTACCAGTAGCCGGTTCGGTGCCCGCTTGGAGCCGTTCATGGTGGCTGACCTGCAACTCGTTTCCGGCCGCACCTTGGACATCGTCACCCAGGCTGTCGCCAAAGGAGCCTATGGGAGCTCGATCGCCGCCGATTACTCCCGGTACACCGCCGCTGCCGCCATGACGGAAACGGCGGAGAAACTGACGGACGCCGACGCCGATTCGGGAACGGCCCAATACAACCTCCTTGTCGGGGCCCTTGCCGCCTTGAGCCGTTCCGACCACCCGCCGGAACTCATTCTTGACTCCTACCTGCTCCGCGCTTTGGCAACCGGCGGTTGGGCGCCCAGTTTCACGGATTGCGCCCGCTGCGGGGCGCGAGGTCCGCACACAGCCTTCTCCGCTCCCTTGGGCGGAATGATCTGCAACGACTGCCGCCCGCCCGGCTCGCCGGCACCCGCTCCCGAGACCGTCGTCTTGCTGGGTGCGCTGCTGACGGGAGACTGGGCTACTGCGGATGTGTCCGAATCCTTGCATCGCCGGGAGGCCGCCGGATTGGTGGCGAGTTACCTGCAATGGCATCTTGAACGAGCATTGAAGTCCCTCAAACATGTGGAGCGAAGCTGAAAGTGGCACTGGGAAAAAAGAAGACGGCAACTGCGCGGACCACCCCGGTGAGGGCCCCCTACCACCATCCCTCGGGCGCCCAGCCGCCGGCAATCCCTGCCGAACTGGTACCGCGGCACGTGGCGATCGTCATGGACGGCAACGGCCGCTGGGCGAACCAGCGCGGCCTTCCGCGCATCGAGGGCCACAAGGCCGGGGAGCCGGCCCTGCTGGATGTGATGGCGGGTGCGATCGAACTGGGCATCAAGTACGTCAGTGTCTACGCTTTCTCCACCGAAAACTGGCGCCGTTCCCCCGAAGAAGTGCGCTTTCTCATGGGATTTAACAAGGACGTGCTACGTCGGCAGCGCAACCAGCTTGATGAGTGGGGCGTGCGGATCCGTTGGGCTGGGCGACGGCCCAAGCTCTGGGGTTCCGTCATCAAGGAGCTGGAGGAAGCCGAGGAGTACACGCGCGGCAACGACACGTGCACCTTGACCATGTGTGTTAACTACGGCGGCCGAGCCGAAATCGCCGATGCCGTGGCCGCAATTGCCCAGGATGTCGCTGATGGCCGTCTGAAGCCCGGCTCGGTGACCGAGAAGACCATCCAGAAGTACCTCGATGAACCGGACCTTCCGGATGTGGACCTGTTCCTGCGTAGCTCCGGTGAGCAGCGCCTCTCGAACTTCCTCTTGTGGCAATCGGCGTATGCGGAGTTCGTCTTCATGGACACGCTATGGCCCGACGTCGATCGCAGGACTTTGTGGGAGGCCGTCGAGATCTACGCGAAAAGGGACCGCCGGTATGGAGGCGCGGTAGACGCTGCGGCACCCCGCTGACCGCGGCCCAGAATTAGCACAAGCGTGCTTTGAAACCGCTCAGTCCGGATAGGAAGCCAACCAGATGGCCACGTCCCGGTAGGCTTGCTGCCGGATGGTACGCCGTGACAGGAACACATCGTGGAGTGCACCCGGATAGCGGAATACCGCTGTCCGGCGCCCGAGGCCCAGTGCCCGGCGGGCAGTCTGCTCGACGTCGATCACGGCGTCGACGCGCATAAGCTCCGCGGTCCACTCAGCCTGGATCCGGGTCCGGCCGGAAAGCAACACGAGCACCGGCGCGTCGATATTGAGTTTGCGTTCGACGGCGGCGTGGCCCGCCAGTACTGCCTTGGTCCACCCTGCGCGGATCGGGAAGGACGCCCGAGGCCTCCATTCCAGATCAAGGGTCCATTCGCCGTGGGCCAGGTTGCTCACGCTTTCCCAGTAGGCCGGCATCTCCGGGAAACGGAAAGGACGCTTGGGGTCCGTGCGCGCAAACGGTTCCACAAGACGCATCGCCATGCTGCGGATCAGGCTGCTGCCTTGGAGCTCCAGCCACGGCGAATTCAACGTCAGCGTGGCAATGCGGCCGGGATTCCGGTCAGCCCAGAGCGCCGCGATCAGGCCGCCCAGCGAATGGGCCAGGAGGTGGATGGTAGGTGCCTCCGCGCTGCCCGACAGCTCGGCGATATCCTGCCGGATGGCCTGCAGGGCGGCGTCGAGGTCTTCGTCATAGACCGTCAGGTCTGTGGTGTAGCCGGGAGTTTGGCCCGGCCGCAGGCTCCGCCCGAATTTGCGCAGGTCGAGCGCATAGAAATGGAACCCCGAGGCGCCCAGGAACTCGGCCAGTTCCGTCTGCATGAAGTAGTCGGCCCAGCCGTGGACATACAGCACCACCCTCGGCGGCCCCTTGGTAACGGGAACGTCGCTCCGGCGCCGGCGTCGAGTGAATGCCGTGAGCGCATCCAGGAGTCCGTGCGGCACCGATGGTGCGGCCGCCGGGCGGACGTGCCGGACGAGGGTGGCGCAGACCGGTCCCTCTTCGTCCGGTGGAAGTTCGAGCTCCAAGGCCTCGAAACCGCCGCCCAGAAAGTCCCGTTGCCAGACCGGCAATCCCAGTTCCGTGGTCATGGCTCTTCCCCCGCTTGTCCAAGTTCCTGGCCTCCCGCACGATCCGTCCTTGGCCCGTTGGTGATGTACCCGTGAATCCAGCGCGCAAGCCTGTCGTAGGCATCGGCGCGTACCGGACCGGCCGACAGGAAGACATCGTGGAGGCCGCCATCCACCCGTTCCAGGGTGACGGTCCGGCCAAGGGTCATGGCGCGGACGGCTATGGTGTTGACGTCCAGGACGGCGTCCGAATGCCGCATGGACTCCTGCCAGACCATGCCGTTGGCGCTCGCCCCGGAAATCAGGACCAGGATCGGGATGTCTATCCTCAGCCCCCGGGCTACCCTCGTGTGGCCGCTGAGGACCGCGCTGAGCCAACCGGCCCGCATGGGGAAAGCCAAAGGCGGGCGGTATTTTTCGTCGAGGAGCCATTCTCCCTCGGCCGAGCTGCTGATGCTGCGGAAGTAGAAGCCGCGTTCGGGCAAGCGCAGGATTGTCTTGGGCCAGAACCGTGCGAGCGGCTTCACCATCGTCTGAGCGGCACGGCGGACCACGGAACTTCCGTGCATTTCAAGCCACGGGCTATTGAGTACGAGGTACTGGACGGAGCCGGGGTGGCTGCTGGCCCACAAAGCGGCTACGAGGCCCCCGGTGGAATGTCCCATGAGGGTCAATGAACCGGCTTCCCGTCCACGCTGGTCTGCGGAACGGATCATGTCGATGGCTTTGCTGATTTCGGCGTCGTAGTCGTTCAGGTGCTCAACGTAACCGCCAGGTGTGTCTGCCTGCAGGCTGCGGCCATGGTTGTGCATGTCCAACGCGTAGAAATGGAAGCCTTGTCCAGTCCAGAACTCCGCCAGGGCAACGTTGAAAAAGTAGTCGCTCCAGCCGTGCAGGAACAGGACCGAACGGTTGGCCGGCGGGAGAGAATCACCCGGGCTGCCGGTGCCCTGGCGCGGGACATGGCGGACGAGCGTTGCGCGCCGGACAACTCCATCAGGTCCGGCCGCCTCGAATGCGCAACTTTCGAAGTCCGCACCGAGGATATCGGTCTGCCACTCCATGGGAACAGCTTAGACACTCGCCGCGGCATCGCGCCCGGCTGCGCGTCCGGAGAACAGGCAGCCGCCGAGGAACGTTCCTTCCAATGCCCGGTAGCCATGGATTCCTCCACCGCCGAAGCCGGCAGCCTCGCCCGCCGCATACAAGCCCGGGACGGGAACTCCGGAATCGTCGAGCACGCGTGAACGCAGATCCGTCTGAAGTCCGCCGAGGCTCTTACGCGTCAGGACACAGAGCCGGACAGCCAGGAGCGGGCCGTGTTTCGGGTCGGTCAGCCGGTGCGGAGGGGCCACCCGCATGATCTTGTCGGTGGCGAATCGCCGGGCTGCCCGGATCGCGGCGAGCTGCGGATCCTTGCCCAGCCCGCTCGCCACTTGCAGGTCCCGATCCTGGATGAGTGAATCGAGCCGGGCGGGATCTATCAGCGCTGAACCTGTCAGCGCGTTCATTTTCGCGGCGAGCTCGGCGGCCGTTGCGGCTTGCAGGAAGTCCACGCCACGGTCGAGGAAGAGGCGCAACGGCGAGTCGCTGCCGGGCCTGAGCCGGGAGGCAAGGAGCCTGATGTCCTTGCCAGTGAGGTCCGGGTTCTGTTCCGAGCCTGAGAGGGCGAACTCCTTCAGCGCGATGGTGCGGTTGCACACAAACCACGAATGCCCGTGCCCGCTCGCCAGGATATGCCGGAGGGCGCCCAGCGAGTCGAAGCCCGGAAACAGCGGGGCTGGCAGCTGCCTTCCCGTCGCGTCAATCCACAGCGACGACGGACCGGGCAGTATCCGGATGCCATGCGAAGGCCACACAGAGGAGTGGTTGTGGATGCCTTCGGGGTAGTGCCACATACGGTCGCCATTGATGAGCAGCCCTCCGGCGGCTGCGGCGGCAGCGAGGAACTCGCCGTCGACCGATGCGGGAACACCGCTGAGCATGCGTTCCGGCGGACTCCCGCCGGGCCATTGCCTCCGCACCAAAGCGTGGTTCCCGCCGATCCCGCCGGTGGTCACGATGACCGCTCCCGCGGTCGCCGCAAAATGCCCGACGACGGTCCTTGGCGACGCTTCGCCGCGTCCGGCTCCGGACGCTTCCAGGATCTCGCCGCCGACCCCGGTGACGCGGCCCGCCGTCGTCGTGATCTGCGTGGCGCGGTGCCGGAAGTGGAGGGATATCCTCCCGCGGGCCGCGCCTTCGAGCACTTTCGCCAGGAACGGTTGCACGACGCCGGGTCCCGTGCCCCACGTGACGTGGAACCGCGGGACGGTGTTGCCGTGGCCTTGGGGACCATAGCCGCCGCGTTCGGCCCACTGCACGAGCGGAAAGAGCCGCACGCCAAGGGAGTTCAGCCACCGGCGCTTCTCGCCGGCGGCGAAATCCACGTAAGCTTCTGCCCACCGCCGGGCCCAGGAGTCTTCCGGCCGGTCAAAGGCCGCGGACGCCAGCCAGTCGCTCAAGGCGAGCTCGGCACTGTCCTTGACGCCCAGCCTCCGCTGCTCGGAGGAGTTGACCAGGAACAAGCCACCGAAAGACCAATGTGCCTGGCCGCCCACGGACGCCGAAGGCTCCTGGTCCAGGACAGCAACCCGTTTGCCGTCGGCGTAGGCTTGGGCGGCGGCGACCAGTCCCGACAATCCCGCGCCAATAATGACGACATCGGCTTCGATGATTGCCTGGGAGTGAACTCCATCACGTGGATTGCTCGGCATTCGTACATGCTACCGCCCGGTAACCGCCCTGGTTTGGTGCGCGACCCGTAAACCGGAAAACTAGGACCATGCGCGTTTACCCCACATTCTTCAAGCTGGCCTTCTCCTGGATGGATGCCGAAAAAGCCCACAAGATCGGCTTCCAGGCGATCCGCTACGCACACCGCTCAGGCGCAGGACGCGTCCTGGCCAAAATGACGGCTCCGCACCCCTCCCTGCGCACGGAGGCTTTCGGGCTGACGTTCCCTTCGCCCTTCGGCCTTGCGGCCGGCTTCGACAAAGAGGGCCACGGAATCGAGGCCCTCGCTGAACTGGGCTTCGGCCACGTGGAAGTGGGAACGATCACCGGCCAGGCGCAGCCCGGCAACGAGAAGCCACGGCTTTTCCGCCTGGTCGAGGACAAGGCCGTGATCAACCGCATGGGCTTCAACAACGACGGCGCGGCGGCCGTGGCCCCGCGGCTCAAGGCTGCGAGGGCGGCTTTGCAGCGGACGCATTCGGGCGTTCGTCCCGTGATCGGAGTCAATATCGGCAAGACCAAGGTTGTGGAGCTCGACGACGCCGTTGAGGACTATTTGGTCAGCGCCCGCAGCTTGGCACCCGCCGCCGACTACCTGGTAGTGAACGTGAGCTCGCCCAACACGCCCGGACTGCGACTGCTCCAGAACGTCGAGACGCTTCGCCCCCTCCTGCGAGCGGTCGGAGAAGCCGCGGACGAATCCGCCGGCCGCCACGTGCCGCTGCTCGTCAAGATCGCGCCGGATCTGAGCGACGAAGACATCGACGACGTCGCCCGGCTCGCCTTGGACCTCAAGCTCGACGGGATCATCGCCACAAACACCACCATCGGCCGGGAAGGCCTGGTTTCGGATCCGGGCAAAGTGGAAGCGTGCGGCGCCGGTGGACTCTCCGGTGCGCCGCTCAAGGGGCGTTCGCTCGAGGTATTGCGCCGGCTGAAGGCTGCGGTGGGGGAGGGCCTCGTGCTCATCGCGGTCGGCGGCGTTCAGTCCGCGGCCGACGTGCAGGAGCGGCTCGATGCCGGGGCAACCCTCGTTCAGGGATACACGGCATTCCTCTACGAAGGTCCGTTCTGGGCCGCCGGCATCAACAAGGCCTTGGCCAAACGTCGCAGTTAAGCGTCGCCGCTAAGCAGGGAGATGAGCATGTGAACTGCACCTGAACCGCCAAGTGCGGACAAAAAGACCCTGGAACGGCTGTTCCAGGGTCTTTTTGATCCGTCGGACTGTTGTCCTTGGCGATCGGGGGTATTAAGCGGGGTACTGGCCTCGCTGCACCTGCGGCTTCGGCAGGCGCAGGCGACGGAATTGCAGGGAACGCATGCTGCCGTACCAGACCGTGCCACGCTCGACGTCGCCGAACTTCTGCGTCAAGCCCTTGCGCAACTTGCGGGAAAGGATGAACACATCCGCGAAGACCGCGAGGAACATGACCCAGAAGCCGATCAGGATATAGCTCAGGGCGTCGCTGCCTGAAGGAATGACGAAGGAGATGACTACGAACAGCAAGGCTCCGAACATCAAGTACTCACCCAGGCTGAAACGGGCATCGACGTAGTCGCGCGCAAAACGCTTCTGGGGCCCCTTGTCCCGCAGCGGCAGGTACTTTTCGTCCCCGGTGTCCAAGGCCTGGCGCATTTTCTGGCGCTGATCCTGCACGGCAATGCGCTCGGCTTCCTTCGAGGCCTTGCGGTCCGTCGGCACGAGGGGGCGCTTGCGGGCCGCTTCTTGTTCCTTGCGCTTGGGCGTGGGAGCGCCCTTGCCAGCGCCTTTCACGGCGGCATCGGCGGCAAGCTGGTCTACTGGGTCTTGAGCGCTCGGCTCATCCTTTTTACGTCCAAACACCACTACAGAATACCCCGCAGGAACCGCCCCAAAGTCGACGTGACGTGCCGCCCCAGGAATGAGCCCGCCACGCCGCCAGGTCCGGTTCCCCAGCGCCACTCCCGGCGGTAGTGTTTTCGCCATGACTTCAATGAATGCGGAGATCCCGCAGACCTTTTCCGGCGGCTCCGGCACAATCAATGTTGATGCGCTCAAGTCCTCGATCGATGCTTCTTTCGACGAGACGATGACCCGTTTGAAAGACCTGGTCGCCATCCCTGGGATCGCCTGGCCCAGCTTTGACCCGGCGGAACTGGAGCGGAGCGCCAAGGCTGTTGCCTCGCTGGTCCGCGAGTCGGGCTTCCGCGACGTACAGATCCTGCGCTGCGACAAGGCCGACGGGACTCCCGGAGGCCCCGCCATCGTTGCTCGCCGCGTTGCCGCGCCGGGCAAAGCAACGATCCTGCTTTACGCGCACCACGATGTGCAGCCGCCGGGCGACGTGGCCTTGTGGGACACCGAGCCCTTTGTCGCCGAAGAGCGGGATGGCCGCCTTTATGGCCGTGGCGCAGCCGACGACAAGGCCGGAATCATGGCCCACCTGGCTTCTTATGCCGCTGTAACCCAGGTGCTGGGAGACGATTTCGGCCTTGGGGTCACCTTGTTCTTCGAGGGCGAAGAAGAGGCTGGCTCGCCGACGTTCCGCACTTTCCTCGAAACACACCGCCAGCTCCTCGAAGCGAACGTCATTGTTGTGGCGGATTCAAGCAATTGGAAAGTCGGCGTTCCCGCGCTGACAACAAGCCTCCGCGGACTGGTGGACGGCACCTTCGAAGTTCGGGTCCTGGATCACGCAGTGCACTCCGGCATGTTCGGCGGTCCCGTACTGGACGCGCCGACCCTTCTGTCCCGCCTCATCGCCACCCTGCACGACGACGACGGCAACGTGGCCATCGAGGGCCTGGTAGCCAAGGATGACGTAGTAGAGGACGTTGATGAGGAGCAGTACCGCGCCGACGCCTCCGTGCTCGACGGCGTACGGCTCGCCGGCAGCGGCAGCATCGCCTCAAGGCTCTGGACCAAGCCCGCGTTGTCCATCATCGGCATCGACGCACCCGCCGTCGACGTCGCATCCAACACGCTGCTTCCCTCCGCGCGGGCAAAGTTCAGCCTGCGCTTGGCCCCCGGGCAGGATCCCGATGCCGCCATGGACGCCGTGGGAAGGCACCTGCAGGCGAAGGCGCCCTTCGGAGCGAAGGTGACGTTCGTACCGGGGGAGCGCGGCAACGCCTTCTCCACAGATACAGAATCGGCGGCGGCCCGGATCGCGATGTGGGCACTCGGTGAAGCCTGGGGTGTGCCCGCTGTTGAAATGGGGATCGGTGGATCCATACCGTTCATCGCGGATCTCACGGAAACCTATCCCGATGTCCAGATCCTGGTGACTGGCGTCGAGGACCCTGACTCACGGGCCCACAGCGCCAACGAATCGCTTCACATCGGCGATTTCCGCAATGCGGTCCTGGCTGAGGCACTGATGCTCGCCAGGTTGAACGCGGAAGGCCTCTGAGCCCCCACCTGCATCGACCGGGGAACAAGGTAACGCTCCCTGCGGTTACGTTAGAAGTTATAGCTATGCGCCGGCTCGACGTAGCATGTAGCTATAGCCCGCACGTATTTGGGTAAGGGCAGGCAGCGCGAAGGCGCAGCCGCCAAGAGCTTCATAAGAAGGTAGGCCAATGAGCACTGCAACCAACGAAAACAGCACCGGAGCGCAGCTCGCAGGCAGCGAGCTTCCTGAGCACGAGGTCAAGTTGACCGATGTCGCCGCAGGTAAGGTCCGGAGCCTTCTCGAACAAGAAGGCCGCACGGACTTGCGGCTCCGCGTCGCTGTTCAGCCGGGCGGATGCTCGGGCCTGATCTACCAGCTCTACTTCGACGAGCGCCTGCTCGACGGCGATGCCGTCCGCGACTATGACGGCGTCGAAGTGGTTGTCGACAAGATGAGCGTGCCTTACCTGAGCGGTGCCAGCATCGACTTCGAGGACACGATCTCGAAGCAGGGCTTCACCATCGACAACCCCAACGCCGGCGGGTCTTGCGCCTGCGGCGATTCGTTCCACTGACCCGGGCATTCGCAGACTGTTGGCCCAGTTCAGGAACGGGTTGAACCCGGGCCGACGCACTGGGCCAGCATGTCGGCGAAAACCGCTCGGTAGCGGTAAGCTCTACATCGGGTAGTAAAACTTTAGTGTGCCCGGTGGGCCTTCCGCCTGCCGGGCTGCAGCAACAAGAGGAAGGGCCGTCTGTGAGTTCGCAGAACCGAACCGGCAGCCGACGCATAAAGATCACCTCGATCACTGGCTTGGCACTAGCCGGCGCGTTGGTTTTGACCGGATGTTCACCAGAGGTAGAAAAAGGCTGGTTGCCCACGGAACGTGGTACAACCAGCAACACCGATCGAATCATGGACCTCTGGGTCAACTCATGGATCGCCGCCCTCGTAGTCGGCATTATTACTTGGGGCCTGCTGGTCTGGTGCATCATCGCCTACAGGCGCCGCAAGGGCACCACGGGTTTCCCAAAGCAGCTTAGCTACAACCTCCCTCTGGAGGTCTTTTATTTGACCATTCCGCTGTTCATGGTGCTCGTGTTCTTCTACTTCACCAACCAGGACCAGCAGGCGATTGATGATCGCTCCAAGCCGGCCGACGTCACCATCGACGTTCGCGGCAAGCAATGGGCTTGGGACTTTAACTACGTCAAGGGCTCGGTCATCACCGACGACCTTCACGAAGCAGGAGTCCAGGCCCACCTCACGGGCAACGCGATCGACCTGAATCAGCTGCCGACGCTGTACCTTCCCGTGAACAAGTCGGTTGACCTCGAGCTCAACTCCCGCGACGTCATCCACTCTTTCTGGGTTCCGGCCTTCCTGCAGAAGCGCGACGTGATTCCCGGCAAGACCAACTACATCAGGTTGACCCCCACCAAGGAGGGCACCTATGACGGCAAGTGCGCCGAACTTTGCGGTGAATACCACTCTGAGATGCTGTTCCGCGTGAAGGTCGTTTCCGAAGCCGAGTTCCAGGCACACATGGATCAGCTTCGCCAGAGCGGCAACACCGGACTTCTCGATTCGAAGTACGACCGCAACCCGAACCTGAACGCAAAGAATTAAGGGACGCGACGTGGCTACTTACACTCAATCAGCCGGAGTCCTAGAGGCTCCCGTAGTACCGAAATCCAAGGGACGCATCGTCGTCAACTGGATCACCTCCACGGACCACAAGACCATCGGGTACATGTACCTGATCGCGTCCTTTGTGTTCTTCTGCCTCGGCGGCGTCATGGCGCTGCTGATGCGTGCGGAGCTGTTCGAGCCCGGCATGCAGATCCTGCAGACCAAGGAACAGTACAACCAGCTCTTCACGATGCACGGCACCGTGATGCTGCTGATGTTTGCGACGCCGCTCTTCGCCGGCTTCGCAAACGTTGTCATGCCGCTGCAGATCGGCGCCCCCGATGTTGCCTTCCCGCGACTGAACGCGCTGGCCTTCTGGTTCTTCCTTTTCGGCTCCACCATCGCCGTCTCCGGCTTCATCACCCCGCAGGGTGCCGCCTCGTTCGGCTGGTTCGCCTATGCGCCGTTGTCAGACACCACGTTCACCCCGGGCGTCGGTGGTGACCTTTGGGTCTTCGGCCTGGCGTTGTCCGGTTTCGGAACAATCCTGGGTGCGGTCAACTTCATCACCACGATCATCTGCATGCGGGCTCCGGGCATGACGATGTGGCGCATGCCGATCTTTACCTGGAACACCCTGGTGACGGCAATCCTGGTTCTCATGGCCTTCCCGCCGCTCGCCGCCGCGCTCTTCGCCCTCGGCGCTGACCGCCGCTTCGGCGCCCACATCTTCGACCCGGAGAACGGCGGAGCTGTCCTGTGGCAGCACCTGTTCTGGTTCTTCGGCCACCCCGAGGTCTACATCATCGCCTTGCCGTTCTTCGGCATCGTTTCGGAGATCTTCCCGGTGTTCAGCCGGAAACCGATCTTCGGATACAAAGGGCTGGTCTACGCGACCATCGCCATCGCCGCTCTGTCAGTGACCGTCTGGGCGCACCACATGTACGTCACCGGATCAGTGCTGCTGCCGTTCTTCTCCTTCATGACGATGCTGATTGCGGTACCCACCGGCGTGAAGTTCTTCAACTGGATCGGTACGCTCTGGCAGGGTTCCATCACTTTCGAGACGCCCATGCTCTGGAGCATCGGCTTCCTGGTTACCTTCCTCTTCGGCGGCCTGACCGGCATCATCCTGGCCTCCCCACCGCTTGACTTCCATGTCTCGGACTCCTACTTCGTCGTGGCGCACTTCCACTACGTGGTCTTCGGCACCGTGGTATTCGCGATGTTCGCAGGCTTCTACTTCTGGTGGCCCAAGTGGACCGGCAAGATGCTCAACGAACGGCTCGGCAAGATCCACTTCTGGCTCCTGTTCCTGGGTTTCCACGGTACCTTCCTGATCCAGCACTGGCTTGGCGTAGAGGGCATGCCCCGCCGCTACGCTGACTACCTTCCGCAGGACGGCTTCACCTGGATGAACCAGTTCTCCACGATTTCATCCTTCGTGCTCGGCGCGTCACTCCTGCCGTTCTTCTGGAACGTCTACATCACGTGGCGGAGCAACAAAAAGGTCGAAGTAGACGATCCCTGGGGCTTTGGTGCCTCGCTCGAGTGGGCCACATCCTGCCCGCCGCCGCGACACAACTTCACCTCCCTGCCCCGCATCCGTTCGGAACGTCCTGCCTTGGACCTCCACCATCCGGAACTTGCCCAGCATCACACTGCAGAGAGCCCTGCGCCGGCAGCAAAGGTGCTCGGCAACGCTGATCAGAAGGACGCGAAATGAAAATCGAATCTTGGATTTTTGGAGCCGGGAGTTTTTTCTTCGTACCGGTGGCGCTGGTCTATGGGTTTCTGAACAACTGGGATGAGTGGGTCGGCACCCTCGGTATCCTCCTGGTCGGTGGCCTGGCAGGCATGATTGGCGCTTACCTCGGTTTCACTGGCAAGCGAGTCGGCATGCGCCCGGAAGACCGTCCGGACGCTGAGATCCACGAAGGCGCCGGCGAGCAGGGACACTTCAGCCCCTGGAGCTGGTGGCCGCTGGTGCTCGGTTTGGCGTGTGCCGGTGGCTTCCTTGGCTTGGCTGTGGGTTTCTGGATCACGTTCGTCGCTGGCGGTCTGGCTGTCGTAGCCTTGGTCGGTTGGGTGTTCGAATACAGCCGCGGAGACCACGCGCACTAGAAATACTTGAACAACGACGGCGGGCCCCACCAATTGGTGGGGCCCGCCGTCGTTGTATCCAGATTTCACCCGAGGCGCGCGCTCGGCACGATTGCCGGCTCACTGCCCTTCTACGGCCTCCAGGACGGCCGAAAGCGCAGCCAAGGCATCGTTGACCTCATCAAGCGTGCGGCCGGCTTGCAGCGCTTCTCCGGAGACCGACAGCACCACCTCGCACCCATGGCCGAAATCTTCGGTCATGACCTCGAGCAAAGACCGGGCATCCACCGCTTGCTGGCCGGGCTTACGAATCGTCACCGGAAGGCCCGTGGCCGTCACAGCCCGCACGAACATGGCAGCAGCCCGTGCATGGAGGCCGATCTCTGCGGCGACGATGGCTTTGTGCTCGGGCAAACCGGCTCCTTTGATTCGGACGGCCAGATGCCGACTGCGATTTTGATCCATACAAGCGTAGCGCCGCAACACGACGGCGCCGTTCGCGGAAATCAGCTGGTCTAGACCTGCCCGTGGATTGGCCTACGCTTATTTCATGAGAGATTTCGTGGCCGGAGACCGTCGTGCCGACTGACGCAGCACGTATTGCGGGGGAGATCGACCGCAAGAGCGGCACTCCTATCTACGTTCAACTGCGCGAGATCCTGCGCAGCTATATTTCTGAGTCCTGCAAGCCCGGCGCGGCGTTGCCTTCGGAGCGGGACCTCTCCGAACGATTCGGACTTGCCAGGATGACGGTGCGGCAGGCCATTGATGCCCTCGTCGGCGAGGAAGTCATCGAACGTGTGGTTGGTTTGGGAACTTTTGTCCGCAAACCGAAGCTGGACCTTCAAGTGAAGCTCACGTCGTACAGCGAGGAAATGCAACGCCGCGGCATGGTTCCGGCAGCCAAGGTCCTGAGCTTTGAACAGATCTCGGCCAGCGCCTTCCTTGCGAGGGAACTCCAGCTGGAGGAGGGGACGCCATTGGTCCGCTTCAGACGGCTCCTCCTCGCTGACAACGAGCCCATGAGCGTGGACGAGAACTTCATCCCTGCCCATCGCGTGCCAGGTCTCTTGGACGATGCGCCCCCCACGTCGCTGTATAACGTGCTGAGCGAGAAGTACGGACTGGTGATGGAATGGGGAGAGGACATGATCGAAGCAACGGCAGCTTCGCCATCAACTGCGCGGCTATTGAACGTAGATGTCGGTACTCCGTTGCTCAAGATTCAGCGCCACGCATTCGTTGCCCGCGCCATGGTGGACTACTCAGTCTCGTACTATCGTGCCGACCGGTACAAGTTGTGGGTCCCGTTGCAGCGTCCCGGCGTTCGGTCCACCCGAAGCCAATCCACGGGGTACCGCACCCACTAGCTCCAGAGCCAGCGAACCGCCCGCTTGAAAGCCTGAACAACGAGAGAAGGCCCCGTCCTCATGGACGGGGCCTTCTCTGTGCTATCTGCGGGAGCTAGTGGCTCAGGCTCTTGTGTTCTTCGCCGGACTCGATGGCCTCATGGTGGCCATGTCCGTGCGCAGCTTCAAGCTCGGCCGGCGTTGCCGGAGCAACACGGTCTTCGAAGAACCACTTGGACAATGCCGCGCGGCGCTTCTCCTTCGGGGTGACCACGCCGTGCTCGTTCGGCTCGGCCGCCAACGGAGACGGCGACTCGAAGCCCACAAGCTTGTAGTGCTTGTAGTCGTCCAGTGGTGCGTGAACCTCGATGAACTCACCATGCGGCAAGCGCACGATGCGGCCCGTTTCGCGACCGTGCAGGGCAATCTCGCGGTCCTTGCGCTGCAGCGCAAGAGCTACGCGCTTCGTCACCATGAACGCAATGATCGGGCCGATGAAGAACAGCGTACGCAGCCAGTACGTGACGTCGTTCAGGGCAACGTGGAAGTGCGTTGCGATAAGGTCCGAGCCGGCTGCGGCCCACATGACGCAGTACCAGGTAAAGCCTGCAACGCCAATGGCAGTACGGGTAGGAGCGTTACGCGGACGGTCCAGAACGTGGTGCTCACGGTTGTCCTTGGTGATCCAGCGTTCGATCCACGGGTACATGAACAGCACCGTGAAAATGATGCCTGCGGGAACCAATGCGGGCAGCAACACATTCAGCGTCAGCACATGGCCGAAGATGATGTATTCGAAGTGGAAGTCGTTGACAACGCCAGGCATGAGTCGCAGGGCACCATCGACGAAGCCGATGTACCAGTCAGGCTGGGTGCCGGCCGACACGGGGGAGGGGTCGTACGGCCCGTAGTTCCAGATCGGGTTGATAGTGAACATCGCAGCCATGAGCGCGACGACACCGAACACGATGAAGAAGAAGCCACCGGCCTTGGCGGCGTAAACCGGTCCCAGAGGGTAACCGACGACGTTCCCGTCGTTGCGACCAGGGCCAGGGTACTGCGTGTGCTTGTGCACAACCACCATGAAGAGGTGGATGACGATCATCAGCAGAATCATGGCCGGCACGAGCAGGATGTGCAACACGTACAGGCGGCCGATGATGGCTGTGCCCGGGAACTCGCCCCCGAAGAGGAAGAACGAGATATACGTTCCGATCACCGGGATGGACTTGATGACGCCGTCGATGATTCGCAGGCCGTTACCGGAAAGCAGGTCATCGGGAAGCGAGTAGCCCGTGAAGCCTTCAGCCATGGCCAGGATGAGCAGGACGCCGCCCACCACCCAGTTCATTTCACGCGGCTTGCGGAAAGCGCCCGTGAAGAAGACGCGCAGCATGTGCACACCAAGCGATGCCACGAACAGCAATGCCGCCCAGTGGTGGACCTGGCGGAAGAACAAGCCACCGCGGATGTCGAAGGAAATGTTCAGCGACGAGTTGTACGCCGCGGACATTTCGACATTGGTCAACGGGGTGTAGGAACCCGAGTAATGGGTCTCAGCCATGGACGGGTCAAAGAAGAACGTCAGGAAGGTACCCGACATCAGGAGGATGACGAAGGAATACAGCGCCACCTCACCGAACATGAAGGACCAGTGGTCGGGGAAGACCTTCCGGCCGAATTCACGCAGGATTCCGGATCCGCCGACGCGCTCGTCAACGAAGTCCGTGATCCTGCCGACTTTGGTTTTAGGTACGAAGGGGACTTCAGCTGTTGATGAGGCGCTCATGCTCGTCACGCTCCCAGTAACTCGGTCCTACGGGTTCTTTGAAATCGCTCGTGGCTACGAGGTAGCCCTCAGCGTCTACCGCGATGGGCAGCTGGGGGAGCGGACGGCTGGCGGGGCCGAAGATCACCTTGCATTCCTTGGTGAGGTCGAAGGTTGACTGGTGGCACGGGCACAGCAAGTGGTGCGTTTGTTGCTCATAAAGAGCAACGGGGCAACCGACGTGGGTGCAGATCTTGGAGTAGGCAACGATTCCGTTGTAGCTCCAGGTTTCGCGGCCCTTGGAAATCGTCAAGTCATCCGGGTTGAGGCGCATGAGCAAAACGACGGCTTTGGCCTTCGCGCTGAGCTTTCCCTCCTGGAGTTCGTTGAGGCCTTCCGGGATCACGTGGAATGCAGAACCGATGGTCACGTCCGATGCCTTGATCGGAGTTCCGTCGGGGTCGCGGGTGAGGCGCTTGAGTTTCCCGTCCTGGGGTGCCCACATGGTGTGTGCGAGCTTGTCGTCCGGACGGGGTCCAAGGTCACCAAATACGGCCAAGGCCGGGAGGGGCGCCAGAGCCACAGCACCCAAAAGGGTGTTGCGGATCAGCGGGCGACGCTTGATGCCGGTTTCCTCGACGATGTCCTCGACGATTCGCACGGCTGCCTGCCGGTCTTCTTCAGTCCGGATGGCGTGGCGCTCTTCCGATACCTCGTGGTCCGGCATGAGGGCCTTGGCCCAGTGGACGATGCCGGTGCCAATGCCGAGCATCGCGAATGCGGTGCCAAGGCCTAGCAGCAGGTTCTGGTTGCGGATCGTTGCGATCGATCCATCGGTGTGCAGATCGATGGCAAAGTACGACACCAGGAAGATCACCGTGCCGATCACGGAGATGCCAAACAGTATGGCTACCTGTCGCTCGGCTCGCTTAGCGGCTCTCGGGTCCGTGTCAGCCAGGCGCAAACGGTGCGGAGGAAGCCCAGGATCCTGGAACTTCTCCACAACATTCTGACCAGCCGTAGCTACGGTGCCCGAGTGGTTCGGACTGCCGTCACTATGGTTGCCCATAATTCGCCTCATCCTTCTCTCGTTGTCCCGGCCGTAACCGGGTTGATGTTCAATTCAAACTGCTGTGGGGACAGCAGAAGCTTTTTGGTGCGTCTGGCCTACGACGTGCGGGACGTCAGCCAGATGGTGAAGGCGATGATGACGCCGAGGCCTGCAACCCAGACGAAGAGACCTTCGGATACGGGACCGAGGCCTCCGAGGTCGTTTCCACCCGGCGAGCCGTTGGTTTCGATCGTCTTCAGGAAGGTGATGATGTCGCGCTTGCCCTCAGGAGAGATGTTGGCGTCGTTGAAGACGGGCATGTTCTGCGGACCTGTGGCCATGGCTTCATAGATGTGCTGGCCGGAGACGCCAGCCAGGGCCGGTGCGAACTTTCCACGGGTCAAGGCACCGCCTGCGGCTGCAGCGTTGTGGCACATCGCGCAGTTCACGCGGAAGAGCTCGCCACCCTTGGCGGCATCTCCCTTTGCGTCGAGCAGCGATGCGTCGGGAATGGCCGGACCAGCGCCGAGCGAAGCGACGTAGGCCGCCAGCTGCTGGGTCTGCTGGTCGTTGAACTGCCTTGGCTTTTCCTGGGCCTGGGGTCCATTCATCTGCATGGGCATACGGCCGGTGCCAACCTGGAAGTCAACTGCAGCAGCGCCCACGCCGACGAGCGACGGAGCGTCCTTTGTTCCGCTCGCGCCCATGCCGTGGCAGGTGGCGCAGTTGGCGGCAAAGAGCTTGCCGCCTTCCTGGGCGTCGCTGGCGCTGAAGGTAGTGGTGTCTGCCTTCGCCTGGTTGACCGTTGTGGCAACGGCGTAAAGCCCACCAGTGACGAGGAGTCCCAACAACAGCAGCGCAATCGCTGCCAGTGGATGACGTCGCTTCTGCGAGAGTGCCTTCACGTGGTGGTTCCTTTATTCGATCCTGCGTCGGCTCCGTGAGCCGCTTCTTTAAAATTCATCCTCTTGCCGAACAAGAGCGGGTGCCGGGCTACTTCAGGACGTAGATGACCAGGAAGAGGCCGATCCACACAACATCCACGAAGTGCCAATAGTACGAGGTGACGATTGCCGAGGTCGCTTCAAAGTGTCCGAACTTCTTGGCGGCGTACGCACGGCCAATGATGAACAGGAAGGCGATGAGGCCGCCGATGACGTGGAGACCGTGGAAGCCGGTTGTCATGTAGAACGCGGAACCGTAGGCGTTGGCCGAGAGCGTCACGTGCTCGGACACAAGCATTGCGTATTCCGTGCTCTGGCCGGCAACGAAGATGGCGCCCATGACGAACGTCACGAGGAACCATTCGTTCATGCCCCAGCGGGTGAACTGCAGCACACCACCTCGACGTCGCGGCTCAAGTCGCTCGGCAGCGAAGACGCCCATCTGGCAAGTGAAGGAACTTGACACGAGGACGATCGTGTTTACAAGCGCAAACGGGAAGTTGAGCTTGCCGGTTTCTTCCGCCCACAACGCGCCTGACGTGGAGCGCAGCGTGAAGTACATGGCGAAGAGACCGGCGAAGAACATCAACTCACTGGAAAGCCACACAACGGTTCCAACGGAAACCAAATTGGGGCGATTCAGCGTCGGGTGCGCCGGGGTACTGGGGGCATGGGTCGCAGATGTCACAAGGACATTATGTCTGTAAAAGTCCGGACTTCCCAATGCGAACCGCCATTTGGGGAGACTTTTTCTACAAACACGCGAATTCGCGCGGAAAAGTTCCCGGCGTCCTTAGCATTGGTCACGGAGCAGGGTGGATCGCTAGCATCAAGTGGTGACTTCACAGGCATCTGCAGAGCAGGCAAGCAACTCGTGGCCCGGACTCATCTCCGCATTGATCAACGGGCATGACCTCTCGGTCGGGAACACGGCATGGGCCATGAACACGATCATGTCCGGAGAAGCCGCCCCTTCCCAGATTGCCGGTTTCCTCGTTGCCCTGCGCGCCAAAGGGGAGACGGTGGAGGAAGTCACCGGATTGGTCGAGGCAATGCTGTCCAACGCCAAACCCGTGAGCATTCCTGGCGAAAAGCTTGACATCGTAGGCACCGGCGGCGATCGACTGAACACTGTCAACATCTCGACGATGGCTGCCCTCGTGGCGGCCGGCGCGGGAGCACGCGTCGTAAAGCACGGGAACCGGGCGGCATCGTCGTCGTCGGGCTCCGCCGATGTCCTGGAAGCGTTGGGCGTGAGGCTCGACTTGCCGATCGAACGCGTAGCCCGCAACGCCGAAGAGGCGGGAATCACCTTCTGTTTCGCCCAGGTATTCCACCCGTCGTTCCGGCATACCGGTGTTGTGCGGGCGGAACTTGGTATTCCCACGGCCTTCAACTTCCTGGGACCAATGACCAACCCTGCCCACGTCCAGGCTTCAGCCGTGGGTGTTGCCAACGCCACCATGGCTCCCTTGATCGCCGGCGTCCTGGCGCGCCGGGGAAGCCGCGGATTGGTGTTCCGCGGGGAAGACGGACTCGATGAACTCACCACCACCGGATCATCCACGGTGTGGGAAATCAGAAGCGGGCAAGTAACCGAGCAGCGGTTCTCGCCAGCGGATCTTGGTATAGCTGCGGCGACCGTCGCCGATCTTCGAGGCGGCGACGCCAAGGCGAATGCCGCCGTCGTGCGCGAAGTACTTGAGGGGAAGCCGGGCCCGGTCCGCGATGCCGTAGTGCTCAACGCCGCCGCAGGCCTGGTGGCCTTCGATACTTCTGCCGACGGAACGTTCCTGGAACGAATGAAGTCGGCCTGGCTGCGGGCTGCGGAATCCATTGATTCCGGAGCGGCTTCCAGGGTCCTCGACACGTGGGTCGGACTTAGCCGAAGCTAGGCCTGGCCAGGATTCCGGCTGTTACTGCTCGAAGCCCAGCGAAAACGCTGCGTCCAGATCATGCTGTGAGTATGCGCGGAAGGCGATGTGCGTGGTGGTGTGAACCACTGCGGGAACCTTGGAGAGTTTGTCGGCGATGACGTCCGCCAACTCCTCGTGCTTCGCTACACGCGCCACAGCAATAAGATCCCATTCCCCTGTGACGGAGTAGACCTCGCTGATCCCTTGGATGGCGGAGATCTCCTCGGCCGTCTCCGGGATGCGTGAAGCGTCGGTCTTGATCAGGACAAAAGCGGTGATCACTGGGGGCGGCCTTTCCGAAGTGCAGCAGTGGACGTAGCAAGCCTAGTCCATCGCCGGATGCTTATGACTGGCGGCTCTGTCGGCGGACCCGCACCACAAGGGCGATCACGGCGCGGTAGCCAAGCAGCAGGATCGCCAAGCTGACCAAGGCGACAATGATGAACGCGAGCACCACGGTCTGTCCGGTGGCCGCACGCAAAAGCATGCCCCCGGCCACGGTTCCGATCCATATGCCGACGCCGGCCGGCCAGGTCTTGAAGGGTGCCCTCCAGGCCCGCACAACGAGCCAGCCGATCATGGCACCGGCAAGAAACGGCCAAGCCGTGGCAAAGACCCCGGTCAGCACGTCAGCGCGCTGGTGGGCGTCGCGGCCGATGGCGGCGAAAACAAGAATGAGGATGGCGTCGGCCAGTCCGGCGAAGAGGGCAGTGCGGACCAGGGCGGATTTTGCAGCAGGCATGGAATCGACACTATCCCGCACTGATGCCGAACTCGAACCGGACGGCCTGCGTGTGCCACCGGGCTCTTGAACCAGCACCTCTTGAACCAGCACTGAGTACCGCGGAAGATGTGGCTACGACCCTTGAAGCGACGCCGATCCCCGGAGGTACAACATGAGGTTGATCCAGGTTGCCCAGCGGACGGTGGACCTCGACCGGGCATCCGCGTTTTACTCCCGGCTGCTGGGCAGTGAGCCGACTGGAAGATTCGATCCGCCCGGCCTGCTCTTCTTCGATCTCGACGGCGTCCGGCTTCTCCTGGATCGCGGCGCTCCGTCGTCGCTGATCTACCTTGAAGTAGCCGATCTCCGGCTCTCTCTTGGAGAACTCCGCGCCTCCGGGGCAAAGATCGTCCAGGAACCACAATTGGTCTACAGCCACGTCGACGGGAGCCTTGGGCCGGCCGGGACCGATGAGTGGATGGCCTTCATCAAGGACAGCGAGGGCAACACAGTGGGCCTCGTCGGCCGCGAGCCAAGTGGCAGTTAGGAAGCGGGCCCCAGGAAGCGGACAACCGCCGTCGGGCAAGAAAAAATTCGGCTGTAGATGGTCCCGGCCCGCGCTGTTAGCATGACGAAAAGGTAGCTGATCGTGCTGCCCCCAAACACTGAGGAGCCATGTAATGACCACGAACCTCAACCCCTACATCAGTTTTCGGGACAACGCCAAGGAGGCGATGGCCTTCTACCAGTCGGTCTTCGGAGGCGAGCTGACCCAAAGCACGTTCGCGGAGTTCCACGCGAGCGAAGACCCCGCCGAAAGCGACAAGATCATGCACTCGGCACTCAAGACAGACAACGGATTGCTGCTCATGGCCGCGGACACCCCCAACAGCATGGATTACAGCCCGGGAAACAACATCTCGGTGTCGCTTAGCGGCGACGACGAAGCGGAACTTCGCGGCTATTGGGACGGACTTGTCGACGGCGGAACGGTCACCGTGCCGATGGAGAAGGCACCGTGGGGGGACATCTTCGGGATGCTCACTGATAAGTTCGGCATCGCTTGGCTGGTCAACGTTTCGGGAGATCAGCCTCAATAACGCGAAAACAGAAAGCGCCCTCCGCCCCGCAATGCGGGACGGAGGGCGCTCTGTCTTCCGGGGCTATCCGACCGGGTTGGTCGTCTGGCAGGTCTGGTCCTGGGCGGTCTGGGCAACCACATCGTTGGGCTTAGGGGCCGGAAGTGTGGGCTTGTCCCCGGAAGCGAAGTCTTGCCCGGCGTAGAGCTGGACTCCCTGGACGCTGGCGACCTGCTGCACGCTCGTCGCCGGCAACCCGAACATTGCGGCGACGTCCGCAGCAACGTCGGCGAATCCGGCACCGTAGTAGACCATGGTCTGTGGCCTGGCATCGGCTTGGATCTTGGCCAGCTTCGTGAATCCACCGGCCGAAAGCAGCGATCCGATCTCCTGGCTTCTGCCGGTCACGCCCGTTCCATTGGCGACGGTGACCGGTTGAAGCGCCTTGTTGTATCCGGCCTTCGGAGCTTCGGTCGATGGAGCAGGGGACGCCGCGGCGCTTGGTGCGGGCTGGCTGAGGTCGGGGCTCTTCGTCAAGGCAGCAAAGAAGTTGCTCGCCGCCGGTTGGTCGAGGTCGAGCCGGTTGGGGTCGGACGCCGCCGGGACGTTGGGCACGGTGATGAAGTTGACCTTCGCCGGGTCAATGTTCTTGAGCCTGCCCGCGATGGTCAACAGGGCCGGAACCGAGGCGAGACCATTGTCGACGGTGAGGTTCTTGGTGACGGTATCGGCGATGCCGAGCATCTTCTGGGGGTTTCCGAGTGTTCCGTCAGCTTTGAGCTTCCGCACGAGGGAACCAAGGAACGATTGCTGCGCCTTGATCCGTCCGAGGTCTCCGCCATCGGAAAATGCATGGCGGGTGCGCAGGAAGGCCAGGGCCTGGTCGCCTTCCACCTGTGAGGTGCCCTTGGGCAAATGCAATCCGGAATCGGGGTCGTTGACGGCAGTGCTCACGCAGACGTCGACGCCGCCGACGGCCTTCGATAGTTCGGTCACTGCGTTGAAGTCGGCCATCATGAAGTGGTCAACCTCCAAACCCGTGAGCTTGTTGACGGTGTCAACAGCGCAGCCGATGCCAGCCTCGGCCATGGCGCTGTTGATCATCGCATTTTGCCGTTCGGGGTATTGCTTGCCGGTTTTGTTGTCAGTGCAGGCCGGAACATCGACCAGCAAGTCCCGAGGGAAACTGATGACGTTGACATGGTTGTTGTCCGCGGAAATATCCAGCAACATCATGACGTCCGATTGCCCGTAGCCGGAGGATTGGTCGGTGGTGCCGAACTGCCCGTTCTTCCCGCTCCTGGTATCAGTGCCCAAGACGAGGATTTGAAGCCGGTCCTTGCTGTCGTCCACCGGTCCTTCCGTCCTGACGCCGCCGGCGCCGAGTGCGGATGATGAGATGTTGGACTGAAGGCGCCATACCCAATACCCTCCGAACGCGATGACTGCGATCAGCAAGACAGCCACTGCGGCGCTGGTGATTTTGAACCAGCGGGGCGAGCGGCGAAAGCTGAACCTCCGGCTGCGGGCAGCCAGCTTTCCCTGGCCCGGGTAGGCAACAGGGGGTGACTGACCCGACTCCGGGCTGGGTGCATCGTGGCGAGTGACCAAAAGGGGAACTACCTCTCCAGGGGAAATACGGACGGCCCTATTGTAGCCGGGGGGTCTGGGAAGCTTCCGTGAGGCCCGCGGTACCCAGTGCAGATACCGCGCAATGATTCAATGGAAACATGACTCTGAGTTCACTTGCGGCGTTCGTCGGATTGTGCTTGATTTTGGCGCTCACGCCGGGCCCGGACTCGTTCCTCGTCCTGAGGTACAGCCTGTCAAACGTCAAGGCCGGCCTCTCGGCCGGCCTCGGTTCTTCGCTTGGCAGCATCTTTTGGGCAGGGCTTGTAGGCATTGGATTGGCAGCCCTTCTGGAGCAGTCGGCCGAGGCCTACAGGGTAGTGAAAATCATTGGTGGCCTGTATCTGATTTACCTCGGGATCAGCGCCTTTATCCACAGCCGGCGCGGACAGCCTACCCGCCACGAACAGGATGCCCCGGAGAACGGCCCCAAACTGCGCTCGAGTTTCTTCGCAGGACTTGTTTCGTGCATGCTCAACCCCAAAGTCGGCCTGTTCTTCCTCGCTGTGGTGCCCCAGTTTCTTCCTCCCGGGGAAGCATCCTTTGGGCAGACGATGATTCTCGGAGTCATCGACTTCGCAATTTCGATGCTCTACCTCGGAGTCCTGTCTTTGGTGGCAACCAAAGCCGTTCTCTGGCTGAAGAAGCCATCTGTGACGAAAGCACTCGAACGGACCTCTGCCGCGATCCTTACGGCGCTTGGCCTGGGGACCGCGGTTTCAGCAAACAGCTGAGCTGGGGTGACCTATTCGTTGTGAATAGTATTTGATCCCGCGGACGGGACTTCCAGCTTCCCGTACCTAGTGTTCCCGGCATGAGGCCTCTTTCAGTACGCAAGCCATTGGCTGTGCAAATGTCCATGTTCCTGCTCGCGGGTGCCGTTGGAGCTCTCGGGCTCAGCGCTCCTCCTGCAAATGCTGCGTCACCAGCTGTGTCCGTCGCTCCGGATCCAACTCCCACCAAACGAGACTTCGCCAACGTCAATGGAGACACGTGGATCGTACCGGCCGGTGTCCGCTCCATCGATGTCCGGGCCTGGGGCTCCGCCGGCGGCGGTGGCGGACCAATCAATATTCCTGGCACCGCCTTTGTTGTGAGCAAGGATGGTCCTGGCGGAGCAGGGGCCGACATTCGTGCCACGCTGCAAGTGACCCCCGGCGAGACACTCAAGATTTACGCTTCAACACCTGGCGGGGGGACAGGGTCGCGGCATATCCCAGGCGGCGGCGGATCGGGATTCATTCGCGGAGGTTCAGGGGGCACCGGTTCCCTCGCTGGATCTGCCGGTGGCGGGGGCGGCGGCGCGAGTGCCGTAGTCAACGGGCAAGGGACTCCGCTCGTTGTCGCCGCGGGTGGCGGCGGGGGCGCAGGCCACGGAGCTGCTTTCGTCAATTGCAATGGCGGTGCTGGCGGCGCCGCCAACCAAAATGGCCAGTCAGCTGACGGGTGGTGTGCGGGCGGGGCACCTGGGGCCCACTCTGGCGCTATCGGGCCTGTCGGCGCGGCGGGAACCGGCGGCGGCGGAGCCGGAAATTCGTCCAGCGGCGGCGGAGGAGGCGGTGGCGGCGGCGGTTGGCTGAGTGGTTCAGGCGCTTCTGGCAGCCGCGTAGGTGGCGCCGGAGGCGGTGGCGGCGGTGGCGGCAGCAGCTACGTTGACCCCGCTGCAAGCAACGTGGCCAGGGGATACAACGCGGGTAGCGGCTGGGTCAGCGTCTGGTACACCCCCGACTACGCAACGAGGACCAGCGTCGTCGCGACGACGAATCCTTCCATCTTCGGCACTCCCGGCGGCTACGTCGCAACAGTCGTCAACTCCGATCTTGGCGGGGTGGTTCCAAGCGGCGAGGTTGCAGTTACCGACAAAGGCGGCACCGAGCTTGCAATAGCTACTGTCGACGCCGCTGGAACTGCCAACATCAGAGCAATCGACCTACCCGCGGGTTCCCACGATCTCACTTTCACATACCGGCCACGCAACACCGATTCCTACAAATTCCAGTCCTCCGGGGCATCCTTGACCCAACTCGTACAGCCTCTCGCAACGCGGATCGTCAATGCGACGGTTTCCGCCGGCCTCCTGAGCAAGCCTGCTACGATAACGGGCACGGTTTCGGCTGACATGGCCGCGGCGGTCGCGAAGGTCGGGACTGCTTTGAGAGCTCTTTCTCCTGGTGTGCCCGCGGGGCAAGTGACATTAAGTTCGAACGGCGATGTTCTTGGAACGGCCCCGTTGGATTCGCGAGGTGACTTCACCACCGCGATCCCCTGGGCTGAGGGTAATCGCACAGTTCAACTCAGCTACGACGGTGACACCAACTTCAGGCCCGCTGAACCGGTAACGATTCAAGTGAACGCCGCGCGGGCCCAAGCGACGGTCCTTCTTGTTCCATCGTCGACTTCCGTCTCGGAAGGCCGGACCGTGGACCTACGGGTAAATGTCACGGCGAGCAGCGCGCTTCCGGTGCAGCCTGGCGGAACCGTCATTCTGACAGTTGACAACCAGGTCCGCCTGACCGCGGTGACCTTGGTCTCCGGCTCGGCCGCTGTCACCCTTCCGGCATTGTCCACGGGGAACCACGAAATAACGGTGGAGTACTCAGGGGACGCCTATTTCCTGCCCGCCTCGGGAACGCCGGCTTCGGTCACAGTGACGGCTCCGGTCGTGCCAACGGTCCCGGCATCACCCGGAGCGCCGGGCATGGCGTCGTCCACCGTGGTCCTGCCCACGGCATCGACAGCGTCGTATGGCAACCTGGCGTACACCGGGTCCAACGGTCCGGTCTTCACAGGATTGGGTCTCGGGGCCGTTGCCGCGCTCGTTCTGGGTCTGTTCCTCCGACTCTGGAGCCGACCTCGACACATTGGCAGAACCCGCGGCCCACAGGGATGAAAGGCTGATCTGCAAATAATATGGCGGCATGACGTCACGTACGGTCGTACATCCCGCTCTATCAAGCGATGACACTCCCGCCGCTGTACTGAAACGCACACGCCAGTACCGTGGCGGGATTGTCGTGCTCACTGGGATTCAGGGGATAGGAAAAACGACGTGGTGCTTGCAGTTCATGGATGCCCTAAGGCGGGCAAACGTGGTGGCGTGCAGTGCGGACGCTTTTGAAAGTAGCCTTCCACTCTCCTTTGTTGACAAGCTTCTTGTGGCCTTGGGCCATCGCGAGGCCGAACCCCTCTCGGATCCAGTCATTGCTGCCCGCCAACTACTGTCTGCGCTAGCTTCCCGGCCGAAGAACATTAGTTGCATTGTCGTAGACAATGCCCAATGGATAGATGAACGCTCCGCCAAGGCCCTGCGGTTCGTGCTGCAGAGACTCGCCGACGACAGGATCACAGTTGTCTTGGCAGGTGTTTCAGGGCCCGGTACCGCAGCCATCGATCGGATGGTGGCTGATGACCTGTCCTGGGGCTTTATCAAACGGGTCACCATGGAACCGCTGAGTCCGGAACAGGTCCAGGATTACGTGGCGCGGGTCTGGGATCGAACGATGTCGGCGCGTACGGCTGAACGGCTTCGATGGAGCGCCGGAGGTACTCCCTTGTTGATCAACGCCGCAATGGAGCACGCCGCCGGGCCCGAATATTCCGCCCAGAACCCCTGGCCCGATGCCCTGCCGTACATCGCCCCTGGAAACAATCCCTTTGCCGCCATGCTCGACGCATTGCAGCTTGGACCTGCCCGATCCGTCGTCGAGTTCGTGTGTGTCAGTCGAGACCCAATTGAACAAGAGCGCTTGCAGCGGATTGGCTTCGCTTTGAATGAACCAACGGATGTCGCGGCAGCATTGGCGAGCGGGCTCGTCCGGGGCACACGGGTCGGGCAGACCGTGCAATTGCGCCCGTTTCATGATCTGCTCGCTGTCGGGGTGCGGGACAACCTCAAGAGCCACCGCTTGTCTTCCATCCACCGCGCGATTGCAGGCGAACTCGATGATCCGAGACTTGCTCTGCAACATCGATTGCTGGTGCAGGAACCCGGGACGGTCGCACTCTATACGGATGTGACCTCCGGCGTCGATCACGCTTTGGCCGATGGCCAGCCGGAACTCGCGTTGCAATACCTACGCTCGGCGATGGACAGGTTCCACGGAAGCCGCCGGGACGACTGCATCATCGAAGCCTGCGTCGTTGCGTCCGTCCACCATTGCATTGCCGAAGTGATGGACCTTCTGCCTCAGGTGCAATCCATGCGTCCCGGCGTAGTGCGGGACTTCGCGCTGTTGCAGTTGCTTCAGATGAGGCCGGATCTGGACCGTGTCGGCCAATTTGCCGAAGAGCTGATCGCGAAAGAACTGAACCACCCTGACGAGGCCCTGCTGCGGGCCCACATTTCGTTGGCGATAGTCGTCTCACGCATGGTCTCCGACGATAAGTCCTCCACCGCCGTCGCTGTCGCCCAAGCGCACCGGTACCTGGAGCAGCTGAGCCAGTCCAAGGGGGCGGTCCACGACCCTAGGCTTCGGCACCTGCCCTCAGGAACGGACCTGGGCCTGCAATTCGATGGATTCAACCTCATCGGTGCAAGCGGCACCCAGGATCCAAACCGGATCTCGAAGGCTTTCGCGTCGCTCAGTGCACGGATCGCTGGTGCGAACGACAGTCCTGCCTTGGCCGACGCATTGACCTGCAGAGCCGGCTTCCTCAGCGTGACTGGCGGCATCGAACAGGCCACGGTCGATCTGGAGAGGGCCATGGAAGTCTCGGCTTCGACCGGGGCGGGCCTGGCAATCGGGCACACCAGGGTTGTGCTCGCATACTGCTATTTCCTGCTGGGAAGGGTGCAGGAAATGCTGACGGTGGTCCGCACGGCGCAATTGCATTCTCTGGATGTCAGCGATGTTTCCTCCCGCCCCCTCGTTTTCTCGATGTCCGCGGTCCTCGAGGCAGTACAGGGCCGTTCGGAATCATACGAAGCTGCGTTGCGCCGCGCGGAAGAAGTCCGAATCAGCGAATATGACACTTTCGGAGTCGAACTCAGCGGCCTTGCAAAGCTCGAACGAGCCCGTTCCTTGGCCGAATGGCAACAACAGCTGGACGCATCAGAGGCGATCACATTAGCCACGCCATCGACACACAGTTACAGGATTGACGCCTTGGCTGGACTGGGTCGTGCGGAGGAAGCGGACAGGTTGTTGCAGGCCTGCAAGGATATGAATGGTCGCGGATGGTGGCCGGTGTATGGCTCGCTGGACTGGTTGGAAGGCAGGGTCAGCGAAGCGTATGGACTATCCAGCCGGGCGGCCAAGTTCTACCGGCTCGCGGCGAAGGAATCGCGCTTCCCTTTGTCGCAGGGCATTGCCCACCTCGACCTTGGCCGGCTGCTCATCTCGATGGGAAACACGAAAGCCGGTGCGACCGCCCTGAGGGGTGCCGTAAGGATCTTCCTTGTACTCGGCGCCGCGCCGTACCTCAGCCGTGCGATGAAGTTGCTCGACGGGCTGAGCGACAGGCCCGCCAATCCGTACCTACAGGCATTCGAGTCCCTTACTGGACGGGAACGGGAAATCGCCTTCTATGCCGAACGAGGCATGACCAACAAGCAAATCGCCGCCCAGCTATTTGTTTCGCCCGCCACGGTGAACTTCCATATCCGGAATGTCCTGGCCAAGCTCGGCCTCCGCTCTCGGCGGGAACTCGGCCAGCTATTCAGTGCCGGCTTTGAAGGCTCCCCTCCGAGCCAAGCCCGCACGCCCTTGCGTCATCCCTTCTGATCATCGCGGCGTTTCTCCCATTCGGTCACGAGTTCGGGGAGCCGGGCATCCAGGAATCTGTAGAAGCTCGCCATTTCCTCCAGCCGGCCGGCGGCCGTGGAGGTGCGCTCACCAATTGCTTTGCTTGCGGCGTCGGCGAGGTCTGCGAGCGCGCGGTAGACCGGACGTTCATGGGCGAAGGCTGCCAACCAGGAATTGGGCGGAACCTCGTAACGGTCCCGGCGACTGCCGGGCTGGGCCACCCTCCTCACGATTGCTATGGATTGCAGATAGCGCACCGCTCCGGAGATTGCTGCCGCGTGCTTTCCTTTCTCGGCGTGCTGGTTCCTCGCCGGTCCTCCGCGCTAAGTCGTGTTCAGTTCCCGCCGCTTCATGCCCGTTGTCGCCCCAATCGCGACCATCACCGCGATGCACAACATCCATAAGCCTCCGCTCCAGTCCGTAGAGGTGCCGATCGGCACGGGGGAGTGGGTGAACGGTGAAATGTCGCGAATCCATTCAGGCATGCCCACGAGCCCGCCGAACAGCCCAAATACAGTGCCGAGGCCCAACCAGGTCCACCCCAGGCCAACCGTCCACCCCAGGCCAACCGTCCACCCCAGGCCAACCGTCCACCCCAGGCCAACCGTCCACCCGGGCAGCGCGACGAAGACGAGCCCCAGCACACTGAGGTACAGCAATGCTGCCGGCAGCTGGGCGGCTGCCGCGGCGAAGGAGTCGCCGACGCGCGCTGAGTCATCGCCCACTGCCACGGCGCTGAGCCCGGACGCCGCAGCGCCGCTGAGAAGCACCAGCACGATTGAAGCGGTGCCCACAGTAAGGTAGCCAATCAGCCACCGGGCTCGTGATACCCGCGTGGCGAGCACTTCCTCGGCTGTTCCGGCGACCTCTTCCTGACGCATCCTGATGATGACCTGTGTTGCGCAGGCGGCGGCAAGCACGCCGACCATGACGAAGATCGCCGAGATAAAGAGCTGGACGAGCGAACCTTTGCCTCCGGGAATGAGGCCTTCCATGATCTTCTGCACATTTGGGTCGGCTGTTGCCGCGCCGGCGACCGCGTGGGCAAGGCTCCCCGTAAGCAGGCCTCCGAATGCGCTGCCAACGCACCAGCCCACCACTGTGGGCCGCTGCAGTCGCCAAGCGAGACCCAGTGACGTGGAGAGGGAGCTAGTGGCGTCAACGCGGCCGAGGCGGCCGGCGAGCAAGCTGGCGCCGCTGTCGCGTTGTGCCTGAAGGAGGAACACGAGCGAGAGAAATGCGACAGTGAGCGCCAGGTTGAGCAGCAGGGGAGTGAGAGTGTTCGCGTCATAGGCAAGGGTTTGCTGGCCCCAGCCGATGGGCGAGGCCCAACTCCACCATGACACCGTCATGTGGAGGTGGTCAGCCGAAGGGGTGCCGAGGGCGTCACCGATCCCACGGATGACGTATGCGGCTGTGACTGCAGCCGCCGCCACGCCGTTCGCGCCGCGGGAGGTGCGGCCCGCGAGTGCCGTACCGACAGGAAGGTGTTCATGAGGCCGGCGAGCACGACGATGAACGTGAAGATTTCGAAGAAGACGAATTGATCAAGTCCGCCTCCTTCGGGTGTTCCCCGAAGCATCAGAATGCTCGGGTTGGCGACGGCGAGCTGCAGGATGTTCTCGCGTCCCGCGGGGTCGCCGTACGTCTTTTCAACCGCGGAGACGGAGAAGAGAGCCAGGAGTGCGATGCCGACAATCCAGATCAGCAGCTGCAGGCGGTCGCGCCGTAGTCGTTGAAGGAGCAAAGTGACCAAAGTTCTCATCGCACGCTCGCCTCCTTGGCGGCTTCCCGACGTCGGGCCTTGCGCGAGCGGCGCACCGCCAGCGACGCTTCAGCCGGATTGAGCTCATCGCCATAGTGCCGCAGGAACAGTTCCTCGAGCGACGGCGGAGCGACCCTCAGGCCTTTGACGTCGAGTTCCGTCAGTACAGGCAGCAAGGACGAAACCTTGTCACTGTCCACGGTGAAGCGGGCACGACCGTTGACAAGGGCTACGTCGTGGACGGATGGGATGCGGGCAATTTCGGCATCCGTCAGCCCATTGCGTGCAAATGACACCTCGGTGCGAGTCAGGTGGCGCAGCTCCGCAAGGGTTCCGGATTCCACCGTCTTGCCGGCGCGGACGATGGTCACCCTATCGCAGAGCTTCTCGACCTCGGACAGGATATGGCTCGAGAGCAGCACAGTGCTGCCAAGCGAAGCCACTCGTCTGATCTCCTGGTTGAAGACGCCTTCCATGAGCGGATCGAGCCCCGCTGGTGGGTTCGTCGAGAATGTACACGTCGGCCGGCGACGCAAACGCGGCTACCAGGGCTACTTTCTGGCGATTGCCTTTCGAATAGGATCGGCCCTTCTTGAACGGGTCCAACTGGAAGACTTCGATGAGCCTGGCCTTGCGCTCAGCGTATGCTGCCTTGTCGTCCGTGCCGCCGCGCAAGCGGCTGAGCAGGTCGATCGCCTCGCCACCGGAGAGGTTGGGCCACAGGCTGACATCGCCGGGGACGTAAGCAATGCGCTTGTGCAGCTCCACCGCGTCCGTCCACGGATCCTGACCGAAGACCGTCGCGCTTCCGCCGCTGGCCCGGGCAAGGCCAAGCAACACCCGGGTGTGGTGGACTTGCCCGCGCCGTTTGGGCCAAGGAATCCATGCACCTCCCCGGCGTCGACAGAGACGTCGAGTCCGTCGAGTGCGCGAACCCGTCCGTAGCGTTTCTCAAGGCCCCGGGCCTCAATCACTGCGTTCATGTTTCGAACGCTACGATCGATTCACAAATTTGTGAATGTTCTTAACGGAACCTTAACGCGGTGGCGGATCGCTTCGGCGGGGTTTGCATCTGACGCGACGCGAGGTTATGGCGTTCGCCGTATGTCAATGCTCGGCGGCGACGGCCGGAACGCTGCGATCAAACGCCGTCAGGAGCACCATCGATGCTCCAATGGCGACCAGAATCCAGGCCAAAGTGTGGAAACCGGCGTCGGTGGCGGACGGCCCGAAGGCGATGCCGATGAGGCTGGAGGAGCCGATCGCGCCCAAGTACATTGACGTCCGCAGCAAGCCCGAGGCCACTGCGATCTCCGCGGCCGTCGTTTGCAGGTACAGCGCCGCCTGATTGGCGAAGCTGCTGAACCCGTTGGTCAGGCCAAGCAGCAAGGTCATGCTTATGAGCAGCGCGACGCCGGAGCCATGGTTCACGAGCAGCATCACCCCCGCGGAGAGCGTCAAAGCGACGCCCGCAAGGATCAACGGCCAGCGGACCCACGCCCGACCGGAGACGACCCGAGCCACGACGATGCTCAGCAGGCTCAGCGGAATCAGAATCAACCCCACCGCCGCAGGGTTCAGCCCCATGCTTTGTTCCATCCACTGGCTGGCCCCGTACATCGATGCGTAAGTTGCCAGTGCGGCCAGGATCGTACGCAGGTAGGTACGCTGCAGCGGTCCATTCCTGCCCAGCATCCGGACGTCGATCAGCGGACTGCGCGCATGCCGTTCCCGCAACAGCAGCACCCCCGCCAGCACCACAGCGAGGACCGCAAGCCACCAGTCCGGCGTCGTGAGCGCCGAAAGGAACACGAGCAGCGAGATGATCGCACCAGCAAAGAGGGCGATCCCCGGCAGGTCCAGCATGGTGAGCAGGCTACCCAGGCCCTGTTTGCGGACCGGCGCGTCTTTCGCCACTCCAAGCAAAGTGAAGGTGAAGGCCAGCAGGGCCAGCGGAATGTTGACTGCGAACAGGGCCCGCCAGCCGAACGCGCCGGCCAGCACTCCACCAAGGGGCAAGCCGACGACGGCGGTCACTTGGGCTGCGATCGAAAAGTTGCCCAGGACTCGGCCCGGGACGCCGATGCCGGACTCATCGGCCCGCCGGCGGACAAGCGCCATCGCCGTCGGGTAGCACGCTGAAGTCCCGACGCCGATGAGTGCCCTCGAAATGAGCAGCACGCCCAGGTTTGGAGCCAGCACGCCTACGACCCCAGCCAGCAGGAGGATGGCCACGCCGGAGAGGAAGACGCGCCTGGGCCCGAAGAGGGCGGCGAGTTTCCCCATGGTCGGCTGGGCCACCGCGCTGCATAGATACAGGACGGATATGAGTCCGGCGGTGGCGCCCGGACTCGAGCGAAAGTCAGCCCCGATCCCCACCAGCGCCGTGGCGATCATCGAACTGTTGATCGGGTTCAGGGCGGAGCCAAGCAGCAGCGGTGCCGTGAATCTCCAACCCAGCGGGTTCGAGGGCCGATCACCCTGGCCTGAAGCCTCGGCCCGAGTCGCGGACCGTGGGGGAGTCAGCCGTCGCTTGCCCGTGTCAGCTGGGCTCGACGCCGGGGCCGCGTCCGGCGCGGTCACGACCGGGTGGTTTCAAGCACGTCCAGGATTTCTTGAGTCGTTCCGGTCTCGCCCAGTCGGGGAAAAATCGTCGTGACGGAGTTTTCGTGGGCGTTCATCGTCAGATCGGTCATCGCGTCGAGGGCGAGAGTGACGTTAAGACCGGCTTCGTTGGCGCTCCGCGCAGTGGATTCCACGCCAATGCTGGTAGCCACACCGGTGAGCACCACCTGGGTCACACCAAGGTCTTCCAGGAGTGCGCCCAGGCCGGTGTTGGTGAACGCGCCCCACGTCTTCTTCGTGACGAGGTGATCGCCTGGTTGCTGGTTGAGTTCGGGCAGGAGTTCGGCGAAGTCGGCGGGGAACTCTCTTCCCGCGGTGCTGCCTTGATCTGTCCGGCCGGGCGCACCGCCGGTGACGTTGACCAGCACCACGGGCAGGCCGTGGCTGCGGAAGGCATCCGCCAGGGCCGCGGAATTCCGCACAACCGGCTCGAGGGGATGCGCTTTCGGGGAGGCAACTATTCCCCGCTGAAGGTCAACAATGATGAGGGCGGTCTGTGGGTCCAACGTGGTGATGGGCATGTTTCTCACGGCTCCAAAAGGCGTTTGAGTAGGTGGATGGCGCCGGGCAACTGTTTCCGCTCGTCCGGCGTGAGTTTGGAATGGATGGTCCGGTACAACCAATCAGCCTTGGCCGCCCGGCTGGCGCTGATGCTCTCCCGGGCTTCGGTTGTGAGTGACAGGATCCTCTGACGCCCATCGGCAGGATCGGGGCCGCTCTCAACAAGTCCTGCGCCGGAAAGGGCGGAAATGATGGCTCCCATGGACTGGGGACGCATGCCCTCGGCGCGGGCCAGCGCTGACAACGTGGCCTGCCCGTCACGGTCCAAGTGGATCAGCACGGCCTTTTGTGCATTCGTCAGGTTGTCTACCTGGGACTGCTCGCGCAGCCGCCGTGTCAACTGGCCAATGAGGACGCGAAGCTCTGCGGCAACTTCGAGCATGCCGGTCGTGTCCGCATCCGGGTGGGGGTTCATAGCAATGACGCTACCAGATAGTAAGGCAAACTGAATAGGTTGCCTTACTATCTATGTTTTTCGAGGCCATACTGCCTACGAGGGATCGGCGATCTCCACGGCTTCACCACTTACGACAATTCCGCCCTGCGGAGGAATGTCGACAGTGAGCACACTCGCACGGCCGACGTGGCTGCCTTGGTGCACAATCACCCGGCTCGGCGTCTCCACAAGCGAAAGCAACCGCAGGTATGCGCCAAAAGCCGCGGCTGCTGATCCTGTCGCCGGATCTTCAGTGATGATTCCTACTGGGAAAAGGTTGCGCGAGTCGAACTCGCCTGTACCGATCTCGCAGAGCGTCGTGACGGTGCCTGCCCAGCCCTGGGCATCCATCAGCGCACGCATGCCATCCGGGTCGAAAACGAAGGAGTCAAAGGTGCTCCGTTCGGCGAAGACAAGAATGGGGTGCCAGTTTCCCGCAAAGGCAACCATCGGAGGGTAGCCCGGGTGCAGTTCGCCTTGGCCCACGCCGAGCAATCCGAGCAGGGAATCCAGAACACCATCGGGGAACTCGGCGACCCGGGGTTCCACGCTCGTGAAGCTTGCCGTGGCCGTGTCGCCGTGGCCCGCCGTCGTAATCACCACGGGCCCCACCTCCGTATCGAACACAAAGGTTCCGGTACCGTCGCGCCCTGACAGTGCGACAGCCAAAGCGATAGTGGCATGGCCGCAGAACGGTACCTCGGCGATGGGGGAGAAGTACCGCACACGGTTTCGGCGGGCGTCCCCGCCAACAGTCTTCCCGGTGACAAACACCGTTTCCGCATAACCGATCTCGGCCGCAATTGCCTGCATCCGGGCGTCGTCGAGGCCGGTTGCGTCCAGGACTACTCCGGCCGGATTTCCTCCTCCGGGAGTGGCGGTAAAGGCGGCATAGCGGAGTACGTCCGGAGTCTGTTCCATCCGGATATCGTCGCACGGAAGGCGCGGTCATGATCGAACCGCTCTTGCCACTATCTAGCGTTCGACGGCGATACCGGACCAAGGGCGTAAAGGCTTGGGACAATGAGGGCACGTAGCGTGGATCCAGAAGGGGTCCGCGGCCGTTGTTCGACGGGGTGAAACGACATGAGGCTGACGACCACGACCAACGTCTCAGTGGACGGCGTGATGCAGGGATTGGGCGGAGCAGACGAAGATCGCCGAGGCGGCTTTGAGCGCGGGGGATGGGCGATACCACTTCTGGACACCGAAACCGGGGACTATCTCAGCGAGGTCTACGGCGGTGCGTCCGCGTTCCTCTTCGGGCGGCGGACCTACGAGATCTTCGCGCCCTACTGGGGCAGGATGATCGATCCGAGCACCAACCCGATCGCGGCCGCGTTGAACAGCCGGCCCAAGTACGTCGCGTCAACCAGCCTCACCGACCCGCAATGGGCGGGCACCACGGTCTTGTCCGGCGACCTCGGCACGGCAATCGGCGAACTGAAGGCACATCACGACGGCGACCTGCTGGTGCCGGGCAGCGGTGTCCTGGTCCGATGGCTGCTCGCCAACGACCTGATCGACCAGCTCGACCTGCTCACCTATCCCGTGGTCGTCGGCCAGGGCACACGGTTGTTCCCCGAATCCGGTCCGGACCTCGCGCTCGAACTGGTCAGCTCACGGACGACATCCCGCGGCATCACCATCCAGACTTATCGGCCGGCCGGGCGTCCGGAGTACGCAACGTCCACTGTCGATCCCGAGGATGTGTTCTAGGGCAGCTGATGTGTGGCAAGGATCCTGGTGGGGGAGGAGCCCTGTGATGGACTAGCGGCGCCTCCGAAGTGAATTCCGCCTGGCGGGCAGGGTAAAGCCACAACGAGCCGCCGCTATTTGCTTTCGAAGCTGAGCGTGTCCGTTCCGGTCGTCCAGGTCAGAGTGTCGTGGACGAACGACATTTCGATCGGGCGACTTAGGAATTGCGTGACCCACTGCTCCTGAGCAGAAGACTCGCCGCCGCAACCCATCGCTCCGACTGCGAGTTTGCCAAGTGTGAGCGTGTTCCCGGTGATCACCGCCGGTCCGCTGATCGGATTGCACGGGGTTTTCGCTGCGAACTGAAGCCCCCCGCTGACGGAATACAGTTCCACTCTTAGCCCGCCTGCCGCCACCCACGGCAGGGTAGCGCCGTTGGATGTCCCCGAAATGCTGACGTATTGCGAACATGGGGCGGACGGCAGGAATGACGTACACGTCGCCACGGGAGGCGTGGAAACGGTCGGGGAAAGCGTTGTGACGTCCGACCTTGTTTTGCCTACCGGGCCTGATGCACAAGAAGTCACTAGCAGGCCGAGAAATATCAGGCAAAAAGTGTTTTGCCACAATCGCGAATGCTTCATCGAACCCCCCTGAAGATGCAAGCTGATCGGAGCGTATACGTGGGCGCAGGCTTTATCACCGGGTTTCGTTCACACGTTGGTTGCGACTGCGCGCTTGGGAGAAGCGGGGGGTCGAAGTGCCCGGAAATCTGCAAATTCTGCAATCGAATCACTTCTACTTTACATAATGTAGATTATCGGCGTTAAAACAGCGGGAGTGGAAGTGGCTGCGAGAACTTCCGTTCAATGACAATGGCTATGTCCGCTTCAACAATAAAACCGGACGGATCCTACGGCATCCCGAACGGATGAGCCATTGAATCTTGATGTTACATACGACGGCGACGAAATCCGTATTGAATCGGAGTTATCGATCCGGGGTCCAGGCTGAGATATTTGTGCCGTCGATCCTGTACATCCCGGTGAAAGGGCGCTTCACGCACTCGGTCTTCTCCACAGCTTCATGAGAAATGCGATCGCTGATGAGATCACCGGCGAACCTTCCATGCAGCCCGACATTGGGAACATCCTTCGCACCGCGAGCCCATCAAACTCACAAAACTCACAGGTACTCACACGCCGGGGTTCGCTGGCATCGGGCCAAACTCACAAGATACACAACGACTCACAGGAGCGCCGATGGACAACCCTTCCCCCTCGGCCGGTGCTACTCCCCCGGAAATACTCGGGCACAGTGGCGTGCTGGACGAGTTTGAGTACGGACTGCCTCTGGTTAACTGAACAATTTTCGGTGGAATCACGGATTCCGGGATTGATCGAAGCCGCATTGGTCAAGGCAGAATGGAGGGCATGCCCCTTACTACGTTCGCCCTCGTCCGCCACGGCCAAACAGACTGGAATGCCCAGCGCCGGCTGCAGGGATCGACCGATATTCCTCTGAACGACGTCGGCCGTGGCCAAGCGCGCGACGCCGTCGCCGTGCTGTCCGGTTACGAGTGGGACGTCGTTGTTTCGTCACCGCTGAGCCGGGCCGCGGAGACCGCCGAGCTGATCGCCGCAGGGCTGGGGCTCAGCGTGGACCGGCACGTGCCGGAGCTCACCGAGCGCCGCTTTGGACCTGCCGAGGGCCTGCCTGCAGGACCTGAACTGGACGCACTTCGCATTCCCGGTGGCTTCCAAGGGGCGGAAACCGAGGAGGAGGCAGCCTCCCGCGGTCTTGCCGCGCTGGAGGCGCTGGCCGAAGAGTTCCGAGGCCGCCGGGTCCTCGTTGTCGCCCACGGAACGCTCCTCCGAGTGAGCCTCGGCCGCGCCATCGGCCGCACTCTGGAGAGCATCGACAACGCCGTGCTCAACCTCGCCCACCACCACGCCATTGACGGCTGGCAACTCGAACACTTCAATGGTGAACCCGTCCTGGCTACCATTCCCGGCTGAGCAGGACCGAGCCCGAGGCATATCCACCAAGACAGCGGCGTGGGAGACTGTTCAGCACTGACAGGAACTCTTCGAAGGGGATGGTCACCGTGGCGGTAACAGGTCTCAACGCCGTCCAACACATCGTCGTCTTGATGCTTGAAAACCGATCGTTCGATCACATGCTTGGATACCTCTATGCGGATTCGGCCAATGTTTCCCCCGCAGGGCACCCGTTCGAGGGCTTGACCGGCACGGAGTCCTGTCCCGGTTCCGATGGCAGGCCGGTGGGCGCCTACCAGCTGACTCCTTCGACCCCCGACCTCTACTTCATGCCGGGCGCCGACCCCGGAGAGGGGTACCAGGCAACGAACGAGCAGCTCTATGGCAGCGCCGGCGCGCCGAAAGCGGGGACAGTTCCCTCCATGACCAGTTTTGTGAGCAACTATGCCGGCGCCATCAAGGACAACCTAGCCAAGGGCTGGCATGTGGTGCCGGGAACAACCGAGCACATGATCATGGGCTGCTTCACCCCTCAGACACTGCCGGTGTTGTCGGCGATGGCGAAGGGATTCGCCGTGTGCGACGCCTGGTTCGCGTCAGCTCCCACCATGACGATGCCCAATCGGGCCTTCGCCTGCGCAGGCACCAGCCAGGGCAACTTGGATGACAAGGCCAAGCGGTTCGCCGTGCCGAGCATCTTCGGCCACCTGGGCAACCATGGCATCCCCTGGAAGATCTACGGCGAAACCAAGCAGCCGCTGACGAAACTCGACTTCGACGACACCCGGCACGCTCCGGCGTCGAACATTGGCCTGTTCACGGACTTCCAAGCCGACGCGGCAGCCGGGAAGCTCCCCGCATACGCTTTCCTTGAGCCGTCCTGGTCCTCGACGGGCAACAGCGAACACCCCAACTACAACGTCGCTCTCGGTGAGCAGTTCCTGCTCGACGTCTATCGCGCCGTCCGCGGTGGGCCAGCCTGGGACTCAACCCTGCTCATCATCACGTATGACGAACACGGTGGCTGCTACGACCACGTCGCCCCGCCATGGGGCGCGACGCCGCCAGACGACGCCCCGGGGGAATTCGGTTTCGATTTCACCCGTTTCGGGCTGCGGGTACCGACGGTACTGATCAGTCCGCTCATCCCTGCCGGCACCGTGTTTCGAACCCCCGGTTCTGTCCCGCTCGATCACACCAGCATCCTTGCGACGATCGAACATCGTTGGAATCTGCCGGCCCTCACCCGCCGCGATGCGGCGGCGCCCGACGTCGGCGGGGCCTTGAGCCTCACCGTCCCCCGGACCGACGACCCCCTCGCGGGGGTTCAGGCACCTACTCCCCCGCCGACCGCACGGGCGTTGGCGGAACAGCCGTCCCACCTGGAGCAATTGCGCGACGAGCTCCTAGCGCAAGCGTAGGGTCGAGGTTTTCTTGTGAGACCATTCAGGCCGCGGTTCCGTCGGCGGGGCCTATGCCGGCTGGCGCCGTGCCTCCGCGCCCGGTCCACGTCTTGATGGCAGTCCACGCCACGGCGGCGGTCGGTACGGCTAACAAGGCCCCGACAATGCCTGCGAGCATCGTCCCGATGGCCAAGGCGAGCAAAATGGCGAGTCCATGGATACTCAGGACCTTGCCCATCAAAACGGGTTGGAGGAAATGGTGCTCAAGCTGGTTGGCCGCGATGAGGACGGCGAGGACGATGAGGGACGTCACCGGACCGTTCGAGATCAAAGCGACACCCACAGCGAGGGTACCCGCAGCGGTGGAGCCAACGATGGGAATGAACCCGCCGATAAACACAAAAACGCCGAGGGGCAGGGCAAGCGGGACACCGAGGATGGCCAGCATTGTCCCTATGATCACGCCGTTCACTGCTGCGATCAGAGCCGTGCCGCGGACGTAGCCTCCCAGAACGATGGCGCTTCGTTCCGCGGCCAGATGGGCCTTTCCGCGGTGAGCCGCCGGAAGAAATCCGAGGATGAAGTTCCTGATCTTCTCGCCGTCCTTGAGGAAGAAGAACAAGATCACCACCATAAGAACCAAGCCGGCCAGGATTTCAGCGACCGTCCGTGCGCCGGTCAGCGCCTCGGCACCAAAGCTACTGCTCGTGAAGAAGCGCTGGATGGAATCGGCCACGGAGCGGAGCTGCTCGTCGCTGACTTTGAAAGGGCCGTTGTTCAGGAATTGGTGCAATTGCTCGATGCCGGCAGTGAATTTCACGGCAAGCTCCTTGGATTGCGCCCTGATAAGAAAGACGATTCCGGTGATGACTCCGCCGAAGACTGCAAGGATCCCCACGAACGACGCCGCGACGGCGAGGGCCCGGGGCCACCGGTGTGCAGTCAGCCAACGCACAAGAGGCGAAATTGCCGAGGCAAGAATGAGCGCGATTGTGATCGGGATCATGACGAGCGGCACGCTGGTCATCGCCCACAGAATCACCGACACCAGGGTGATGACCAGGAGCATCTGCCCTGAACGGATCCCTGCCCGGCCAAGGCCGTCGGACCACATCGCTGACATCGTGGGTTTGGTCGGCGAATTGTTGCTTTCAGTCATTGGATTCCTTCCTGGTGGTGGTTCCGGCAGTGAACGCCACGCCGTCGTGCCTTCAGACGTGACGCGCTAAGAACGCTCGGAGCCCCTCCCCGCAGCTGCGTCGATCTTGATGTTTCCTGCGGCTGCAAGTACCTGAAGTTCCCGAAGAATCTCCAGTTGCTGGCTGTTGATGGACATGAGCAGGTCGATCTCCTCTTTGGATTTCACGTTGGTGTCATGATCGTGCCGGGACATCACCGCCGCAATCGCATCCTGACGCTTGGCGGCGATGAGAAGGATGGCTCCTTGCAGCCCAGCCAGCATCGAGAGGAAGAGATTCAACAAGATGTACGGATACGGATCCCAGGCGTTGTTCGCCAACGCCCAGCTGTTGATGGCTGCCCAAAGGATCATGAACCCGACAAAGCCGCCGACGAACGGCCAACTGCCCATCCCGTTCCGCATGACATCCGCGGCGCGTTGACCCTTGGTCAATGATTCCTTGTGGTTTTCGTGCCAGGTCTTTCCCTTATCGCTCATGCCTCACCCTAACGGCGCACTCCGATGGAGCCGCAATTTCGCTCGACCGTTAGCTCGCCACGAGCACGGCAGTCCCTGCGTCCGTCGAAAGGTATGGTTCGGCGGTGTGTTGGTGATCCACGGGTTCGAGGTGGGTGACGCCCGTTGCATATGCGACGACGCCGGCGAGACTGCCGGTGCGTTGGTGGGCTTGCCGTTGCCGCGCGGCTCCCGTGCCTTGGCTGAGGATCCGTTGCAATCCCTCCTTGGCGTAGAGTGCGTCCCCGGTCTCTTCGAGGGCATCACGGACGTGGGAGTGGAGTGCGGCGAGGACATGCTTTGCGGTGTCGGGCTTGTGCGTTTTCGAGTCGAGCAGCTCCCCGTGCAGGCCGAACCGGCTGGCCCGCCACGTGGCTTGGCGCAGGACGGCGGCAGAAACCATGTCCGGACGCTGTCCGGATTTCCATTCCTTGGCGGCTGTATCCACCAAGGCGCGCACCAAGGCCGCGATCAGCACCGTATCCCGGGCATCGAGGCAAACATCCGAGACACGGATCTCGACCGTAGGGTGCCGGGCAGACAGGCGAGCGTCGAAATCCGGGCTCATGATCACACCGGTTCCCGACAGGTCCGCCACCAAGGAGTGATAGGCCGCGGCAGATCCGAAGACATCGGTGGGACCGGCGCTGGACCATCGGTTCCAAGCTTGGGTCCGGAAACTGGCGTAACCGCTGTCGGCCCCGTTCCAGAACGGTGAATTCGAGCTCAGTGCAGTCAGCACCGGAAGCCAGGACCTGATCCGGTCCAGCACTGCGACGCCTTCCTCATCCGAGTCAACGGAAACATGGACGTGATATCCGCAGGTCAGCTGCTCTCTGGCAGTCATAGCGAACTTTTCCAGGAGGGCGTCGTAGCGCTCGGTGTTTGTTGCATGCGGAATGACCGCCAGCGGCGATGTCGCGAGCGCAGCAATTCTTGCGCCCGCCTTCCGAGCGAGCGAATCGGCGTAAGAGCGTCCGGCACGTATTTCAGCGCCGAGTGCACTCAGGCTGCTGTGCGGGGAGGTGATGACTTCGATTTGCTCCTGCTGAAGCTCGATCGCCAACGTCGGGCCGAAAGGAGGAGCCACCCCCTGGGGACCGGCGCTATGAAGGCGCAAGATATCGCCGGCGAGGGGTACGGGACTGCCGTTGTCAGGATCTACGATCAGGAATTCTTCTTCAACACCAAAAGTACGCACTTGCCAAGTGTGGGCCACAAAAGCTACCCCCAACGACCACAAGTCGCAGGACCTCTAGAATCAAACGTCTCTGGTCAGTTCCGAGACGCTCAATTGCTGCTAGCTGGCTGGCGTCACGACGTCTTCCAGGACTGACCTGTCGAAGAATCGGATCTCGCCGGTCGCCTGGAAAAACACGGGAACTACCGATGTGTTCGCGTCCTTCGAGGTTTCATAGATCTCCGGTGCGCTGCCGTGTTTTCGGGCGATGGTTCCTACCAACTCGGTGCCGCGAACCCTGACGGTTCGATATTTATAGCTCATGTGGACCCCTATCCTCAGCCAAGGCAAACGCTACTCCTGTGGCGCGCGGTCGGCAGCAGGGCCGGGACCAGCTGCGTTGAGCTTGATTATCCTTCGTCGCAGAGCAAGTGGTACCAGCTGTCGGCAAGCACTTCGAGGGCGTGGTCGGCGGCGGTCGCTCCTCTCCAGACGCTCGCTCACCTTTGGGGTGTTTCCGGCGGACGCCCGCTCACATGATGTGAGCGAGCGTCCTTCCTTTTGGCCATATATCTGAGCGAGCGTCACAGTTGACGCAGACCGCGGTCATGTGAAGGCCAAGAAGCGGTACTTAGGCCGACCAGGCAAAGGGAGCCGAGAAGGAGTTCTTTCCGGCGTTATCCCACGTCATCCCGAACGCGTCAACGCGGGCCGTGCTGGCTGTGCCGGCCGCCAGGGTGTCCGCCGGGAATCCTATCCCGCTGATCTTCACTCCCAGTCCGGTGGCATCCAGCGGGGAGACGAAGTCCTCGACAGCCATGTCGACGGCGGTGCCGATCCGGACCTGGTGCATGCGCCCGTCCTCGGTGTACGCCATTTCCAGGGACTCCATTCCCGCCATTTCACCGATCAAGGGCGTCAAGCCCTCCATCGGTCCGCCGAGCTGGCCACCGAAGACGCCACCGAGCGCTTCCGCCTGCTCGGGCGAGGCGCCGGCATCCATCAGGACACCGATCTTCCAACCGCCGTCGCTCATGAGGGCAGGCGTATCGGCGACGACGCAGACCGTCAGGCCCCCGACGTCGACGCCGTTCACCTCACCAGTGTCGACATGAAAAGCCAAGGCCACGTTGCAGCGATCGTTATCCGCCGGTGCGGTCAGCCCGGAAGTGGAACACGGGCAGACCATGTCGCAATTGCAATTCTCAAAATACGTACCCTCGACGTGCCACGACATCTGGGGCTCCTTTCGACGAGGCATCCCCAAAAGAAAGTCTCCTCGCGGCCCAGAACAGTGTCAACGCTTTCAACATCCGTCACGGATCCATGGGGCGTACCTCGATCGGCCACAGCCTGGCCTCTCCGAATTTGCCGGCGATTTCCACAGCGCGGGCCATATCAACGCAATCGACCACGTAGAAGCCGGCCACGATTTCCTTCGTCTCGATGAACGGACCGTCCGTCACCGTAGGCCCGTCGCCGTTGCTTCTTACGAACTTCGCTTCCTCACCCAGCTCATGTGCCTCCACGAACTCTCCGGAGGCCCTCAGTTCCTGCTGCACCGAGGCATGGGCTTGCATGATCGCCTCGATCTCGTCCGCGGGCAGGGCGTTCCAGGTGTCGAAGTTGTTTTGAATCAGCAAGAGGTGTTTCATTTTTGCTCCTTGACGGCGGGTGTCGTGCGGCTGTTCCGCTTGGCTTCAGATAAGGACGAGGACGCAGAACTAGTCTCCGCAAGGCGTTTGCCAAGGTAACGGCGCTCGGCCTCGGATGGTGCGAGCTCCCGGGCCCTCTGGTATTCATCCCGGGCCTCCGAGCTTCTGCCCAGGCGGCGCAGGAGGTCCGCTTTCGCGGCTGGCAGGAGGTAGTACCCCGCCAGCGAGCGGGTTCGGTCAAGTTGCTCGATGAGGGCAAGGCCGGCCTCCGGCCCCTGGGACATTGCGACGGCGACAGCCCGGTTGAGCTCGACGACCGGAGACGGAGCGATCTGCGCAAGGGAGTCATATAGCAAGGCCACCCTGGCGAAGTCTGTGTTGCCTGAGTTGCTGGCGGTCATATGGCACGCCGCGATGGCGGCCTGGACCCGGTAGCTCCCCGGCCGGGAACGGCGTGAAATGCCGAGCCGTTCGGCAAGGGCGAGGAGCGCGACGGCCTCGGCGATTTCAGCGTGATCCCACGATTCGCGGTTCTGTTCCTCCAACGTCACCAAATCCCCTGCCGCGTCTGTTCGCGAGCGTCGCCGTGCATGGTGGAACAGCATGAGCGCCAGGAGGCCCACGGCCTCCGGCTCTTGCGGGGACCCTGCGAGCAGCGAGACGAGCAAGCGGTTGAGGCGTATCGCTTCCCGGGCAAGGGGTTCGCGGCTCAATGATTCGCCGCCGGTGGCCGAATAGCCTTCGTTGAACATGAGGTAGAGCACGGCGAGGACCCCAGACGTGCGTTCAGCCCTCAGCTCCGGCGGCGGCACCCGATACGGGATTCCTGCGTCCCGTATCTTGGCCCGCGCGCGGACGAGCCTCTTTGACATGGTTGCTTCCGAGACGAGGAACGCACGCGCAATCTCGCCGGTGGTCAGCCCCGCGACGGTACGCAGCGTCAAGGCGACCCTCCCGTCGAGCGGGAGAGCCGGGTGGCAACAAGTGAAGATCAGCCGCAAGCGGTCGTCCTCCGCGGCCGGATCGCTGGTGATCGCTTCGTCCAGGCTTTCGAGTTGAGCGATGATCGCGAGTTCACGGACGGCCCTCTTTTCGCTGGCCGCACTCCGCATGCGGTCGATCGCCCGGTTCCTGGCCACGGTGGTCAGCCACGCTCCGGGATTCCTCGGAATGCCGTGCTCCGGCCAGTCGACCAAGGCCTTTGCGAACGCATCCTGGACGCAATCTTCTGCCAGGCTCCAGTCGCCCGTGACACGGATGAGGGTTGCGGTGATGCGGGCGGTCTCTTCGGCGGAGGCGGCCTCGACGGCGGTCCGGGCGTCCGTCAGTCCTGGTGCCACGTCATCCCTCCCACGATCATCGACGCCGGCCGCCCGGCGAACCGCTACAGCCCGAGCGGCCACACTGGCCTGATCTCGATCTTGCCGAATCTCGCCATGGGATGCTTGGACGCCACCTCGATGGCCTCATCGAGATCGGCACACGCGATGATGTCATAGCCCGCGATCCATTCCTTTGTCTCGGCAAACGGTCCGTCCGAGACAACTACCTCGCCCGCCCGCACCGTGACGGTGGTCGCGTCCTCGACGGGACGCAGTCGGTCACCGTGACGGCTCACTCCCCGGGCTTCCATCTCGGCCACCCATTCCACGATATTGTCCTCGGCGGGGACATATTCCGGTGCTGCCGGGTCGTTGCAAATGAAAAGCATGTACTCCACGATGACTCCTTCTTATCGGTTGATACACCATGACGACGGGCGGGACGTCGCGAAAAGGACACTGTTTGGGAAATTCTTTTGCGAGCCGAAATGGCCGCGATCTTGGCGCCCTTGACCATGTTGACACCCACAATGACGCGGGCAAGACTGATCATAGGTCCGCGTCCTACGAGGTGCAGGACGTCTGGCCCTAAGGGGTGGACAATGCAGATTCCGGCTCCATTTGAGTATGAGCGCGCGAGCGACGTCGCAAACGCGCTGGCCCTCCTCGAACGCCACGGTCCCGAGTCGCGCATCATCGCAGGCGGACACAGTTTGCTGCCGATGATGAAGCTGCGTCTGGCGCGGCCCGAGTGGCTGATCGACATCAACGACCTGACGGAACTGGAATTCATCCGCCGTGAAGGTGAGCAGTTGCGTGTGGGCGCGCTAACCCGCCACACAGCGCTCCTCGAGTCCGCCGACGTCGCCAGACTCTTTCCGATCATTCACGACGCCGAGCAGGTGATCGCGGACCCTGTGGTCCGCAACCGCGGCACGATCGGCGGCTCGCTCTGCCAAGCGGATCCGGCCGAAGACCTTTCTACTGTCTGCGACGTCCTGCGCGCCGAGGCCGTGATCCGCGGGCCCGACGGCGAACGGATCGTCGCAATGTCGGACTTCCACCGCGGCCCCTACGAAACGGCCGTGGCCCAGAACGAGCTGTTGTACGAAGTCCGCTTCACGATCCGCCCGCGCTCCGGCAGCGCCTATGAAAAGGTGGAACGCCGGGTGGGTGACTGGGCAATCGTCGCGGCCGGGGCCGCCGTCGGGCTCTCCGCAGACGGCACCGTGGAAGAGGCCGCAATCGGGTTGACAGCGGTCGGGCTGGACGGCACCGTCCCAGAGGCCGAGGCCGTGCTTCGGGGACACCGGCCGCATGAAGACCTGTTCGTCGAGGCCGCCCGCATCGCAGCCGCTGCTTGTCACCCGGTGGACGACCAGCGTGGACCGGTCGACTACAAACGGCACCTGGCCGACGAACTCACCCGCAGGGTCCTGCGCCGTGCTTGTGCGCGCGCTGCAGGTGCACAGGAAGGCTGAAGGCAATGCAGATCAGCATGACGGTCAACGGGGACAAGGTGACCCGCGAGGTCGAGCCCCGCGTGTTGCTGGTCCACTTTATCCGCGAAAACCTTGGATTGACCGGCACGCACTGGGGATGCGACACGAGCAACTGCGGAACCTGCGTCGTCCTGATGGACGGACAACCGGTGAAATCGTGCACCGTGCTGGCAGCCATGGCCGATGGACACGACATCCGGACCGTCGAGGGGCTGGCCGCCGGCGGCACGCTCGATCCGGTGCAGCAAGGATTCATGGAGGAACACGGCCTGCAATGCGGGTTCTGCACTCCCGGCATGATGCTCACCGCCAGGGCCCTTCTGGACCGCAACCCGCATCCCGACGACGGCGAGATCCGCCAAGCCATTTCCGGCCAGATTTGCCGGTGCACCGGTTACGCGACGATCGTCCGCTCGGTGCAGTGGGCCGCCGCCCACCCGCCCGGTTGGGATACTGAGACGGACACTGGGACGGACGACGGCGGAGCCGGAGGGACCATCGAAGAAGAGGTGACGGCATGACCACCATCCAGGAGCATGCACCCAACCCGGCGGCCGGAGACCCGGCCCGCCCGATTGGGTTCGGCCGCCTCCAGCGCAAGGAAGACCCGCGGTTCGTCCGCGGCAAGGGCACTTACATCGACGACATTGTGCTGCCCGGCATGCTGCACGGAGCCATCCTGCGCGCCCCCGTTGCGCATGCCCGGCTGGTTTCAATAGACACCACCGAAGCGTTGGCGCATCCCAAGGTACTCGCCGTCATCACGGGCAAAGACCTGCAGGCCCTCAACCTCGCGTGGGCGCCCACCCTGTCGGCGGACGTCCAGGCAGTCCTTGTCACGGACAAGGTCCGCTTCCAGGGCCAGGAGGTCGCTTTCGTCGTCGCCGAGGACCGCTACGCCGCGCGCGACGCCCTGGAACTGATCGACGTCGAATACGACATGTTGCCACCCGTGATTGATGCCCGCCACGCCCTCGACCCCGGCGCTCCGGTCATCCGCGACGACATCGAGGGACGGACGGACAACCGGATCTTCGACTGGGAGATCGGCGATGCGGCTGAAACCGAGGCGGTGTTCGCCGCTGCCGACGTCGTCGTCGCCCAGGAGGTCGTGTATCCGCGCGTGCACCCGGCACCCATGGAAACTTGCGGCGCCGTCGCGGACTTCGACCCGATCGACGGCAGGCTCACGCTCTACGAAACAACCCAGGCCCCGCATGCCCACAGGACCCTGTACGCAATAGTCGCCGGCATTCCAGAGCACAAGATCCGGATCGTCTCCCCCGATATCGGCGGAGGCTTCGGCAACAAGGTGGGCATCTATCCCGGCTACGTCCTCGCCGTCGTCGGCTCGATTGTCACCGGCAAGCCGGTGAAATGGGTGGAGGACCGCTCGGAGAACCTGATGTCGACGTCGTTCGCCCGCGACTACATCATGCAGGGCGAGATCGCGGCCACAAAGGAAGGCAAGATCCTGGCAGTCCGGACCAACGTGCTGGCAGACCACGGCGCTTTCAATGCCACCGCGCAGCCCACCAAGAACCCGGCCGGTTTCTTCTCCATTTTCACCGGGAGCTATGACCTGCAGGCGGCCTACTGCAAGGTCACCGGTGTTTACACCAACAAGGCGCCCGGGGGCGTGGCATATGCCTGTTCCTTCCGCGTGACCGAAGCGGTCTACCTCGTGGAGCGCATGGTGGACATCCTGGCCAGGAAACTGGAGATGGATCCGGCAGAGCTTCGGCTGAGGAATTTCATCAAACCGGAGCAATTCCCTTACGCCAACAAGACCGGCTGGGTTTACGACTCGGGCAACTACGAGCCTGCCATGCGGCTGTCCATGCAGATGGCCGGGTACGAGGATCTCCGGCGCGAGCAACTCGAAAAGCGGGAGCGCGGCGAGCTGATGGGCATCGGCGTCTCCTTCTTCACCGAGACCGTCGGCGCCGGGCCCCGCAAGCACTTCGACATCGTTGGGCTCGGCATGGCCGACGGCGCTGAACTCCGCGTCCATCCCACCGGCAAGGCCGTCGTCAGGATCTCGGTGCAAAGCCAGGGGCAGGGCCACGAAACCACGTTCGCACAGATCGTGGCCGAGGAGCTCGGCATCCCGCCGGAGAGCATCGACGTCGTCCACGGCGACACTGACCAGACGCCCTTCGGCCTGGGCACGTACGGGAGCCGCTCGACGCCGGTCAGTGGAGGCGCAGTGGCGCTTGTGGCGCGCAAGGTCCGGGAAAAGGCGAAGTTCATTGCCGCCGCGATGCTTGAGACCCGGCCCGAGGACCTCGAGTGGTGGAAGGGCCGCTGGTTCGTCAAGGGCGATCCAAGCGCCGGCAAGACGATCGCAGAGATCGCCTTCGGCGCGCACGGCACCGTGGCCCTGCCGGAAGGCATTGACGGCAACCTCGACGCGGAGGTGACCTATGACCCTCCCAACCTGACGTTCCCGTTCGGCGCCTATATCTGCGTCGTGGACATCGACGCCGGGACCGGCCACGTCAAGGTCCGGCGCTTCATCGCTGTGGACGACTGCGGGACCCGGATCAACCCGATGATCATCGAGGGCCAGGTCCACGGCGGGCTCACCGACGGCGTCGGGATGGCGCTCATGGAGATCATCGCGTTCGACGAGGAAGGCAACTGCCTCAGCGGCTCGTTCATGGACTACCTCATCCCCACGGCAATGGAAGTCCCGGATTGGGAGACCGGGTTTACCGTCACACCGTCGCCACACCACCCCATCGGCGCCAAAGGCATCGGGGAATCCGCCACGGTCGGGTCCCCGCCGGCCATCGTCAACGCCATCGTGGATGCTTTGACGCCATACGGAGTTACGCACATGGATATGCCGTGCACGCCGGCCCGCGTATGGGAGGCCATGCAGGGCCGGGCCAGGCCACCGGTGTGACATGCCCCTGCACGGAGACGCCCTGGCGGCGAGGGCGCAGGAACTTCTGGAACGCCGGGAACCTTTTGTGCGTGCCACGGTAGTGCGCGCGCAGCACCCCACCAGCGCCCACGCCGGCGACACCGCCCTGGTGCTGGCCAACGGGGAAATCGACGGGTTCCTTGGCGGCACCTGCGTCGAGGCCTCCGTTCGCGAATACGGCCTGCAGACGCTGACCAAGCACGAACCCCTGCTGCTGCGTGTCGTCCCCGGCGAACCGTCCCGCACCCGCGAAGAGGGCGCCGTCGAGGTCGCAAACCCCTGCCTCAGCGGCGGCGCGGTGGAGATCTTCCTCGAGCCGCAGGTGCCCGCTCCCCGGGTGGTCGTGGTCGGCGCGACCCCCGTGGCAGCGGCCTTGGCGGCCTTGGGTGCCATCCTCGACCTCGACATGGAACTCACGGACGGAACCTCCGCGGAACCGCGGGCCGACGACGCCGCCCTCATCGTCGCTTCCCAGGGCCGAGACGAGGAACCCTCGTTGGAGGCCGCACTCCGGCTAGGTGTGCCATACGTCGCCCTCGTCGCCAGCCGCACGCGCGGCGCCGCCGTCCTGGCGTCACTTGACGTCGACGACAGCCAGCGTGCGCGGGTACACAGCCCGGCCGGACTGCTGCTAGGCGGCCGCACGCCGGCCGAGATCGCGCTGTCGATCCTGGCGGAGCTTGTGTCCGTGGGCCACCTTGGCGGGTCTGTAGAGGCTACGAGACCGGAGACCGCGACGGCGGATCCAGTGCCGACGAACGCCGAGCCCGCGAGTGCAGTGGACCCCGTCTGCGGCATGAGCGTCGCGGCTGTGGAGTCTACGCTGCACGCCGACTACGCCGGGACGACGTACTACTTCTGTTCCGCTGGATGCAGGAGGGCCTTCCTCGCCAATCCGGAACGCTATGCCACTGCGTCGTGAGCCCCGGCTGGGACGTGACCGATGAGCGGGCCGGTGCGGGCGGGTGCGGAAGACGAGGTGCGCCGTCTTGTCCCGGACGTTTCCGCGCTCATGTCCGCGCTCGACGACGGGGACTACCTTGCCGACGTCGGACTGGCGACCGCATTGTTCCTGTCCATCCGCTTGCCGCAACCCATCCTGCTGGAGGGCGAGGCCGGCGTCGGGAAGACCGAGGCGGCGAAGGCACTGGCCAAGGTGCTCGACACTCCCCTGTACCGCTTGCAGTGCTACGAGGGCATCGACATGGGCGAGGCTATGTACGAGTGGAACCATCAACGCCAACTTCTGGGCATCCGCTTGGCTGAAGTCCGGGATGTCCGTGTGGAGGAGGCCGATCTTTTCGGGGAACAGTATTTGCTGCGCCGCCCACTGCTGAAGGCGATCGAGCATCCCGGCCCGCGTCCGGCCGTCTTGTTGCTGGACGAGATCGACCGGGCCGACGCGGAGTTCGAGGCCTTCACTTTCGAGCTGCTGGCCGAGGCCGCCGTGACGATTCCGGAGCTGGGCACCATCCGCGCCACGCACCCGCCCGTCGTCGTCCTGACCTCCAATCGGACGAGGGACCTGCACGACGCATTGACCCGGCGCTGCCTCTACCACTGGATTGACTACCCCCGCCCGGAGCGCATCGCCGCGATCGTCCGCCGCAGGGTGCCCGGGAGCGCCGAGCCGCTCGCCCTGGATGCCGCAGCGGCCATCACGAGGCTGCGGTCCCTGGACATGGCCAAACCCCCGGGGATCGCGGAGGCAATCGACTGGGTGTCGGCCCTCACGGTGCTTGGCGTCGAACGGCTGGACCCGGCTGCGGTGAAACAGACCTGGGGTTCGGTCCTGAAGAATCGCGACGATCTGGACATTGCGTGGGCCCGCGGCCCGGCATGGGTGGCCGGCGGCCATGACTGAGTATGCGCCCAGGGATGGCCAGGCCGGCGTCGATGCTGCGGCGTTGGCGGTTGGCTTCAGCACGGCGCTGCGCCGTGCCGGGCTGCCGAGCTCCCCGGACCGCGCGGCCTGGCTGGCCCAGGCCCTCAGGATCGTTCCCCCTGCTGCCCGTGAGCCGCTGTACTGGACGTGCCGGGTGGCGCTCGTCTCCTCGCACGAACAACTGCCGGTATTCGACGCCGTCTTTTCGGCCGCATTCGACGGGATGCTCGATCCGGCGGACACCCGCGGCGATGCCAGCAGTCCACCTACGATCGGCGCGGAGGAGCGCACCCGGGCGGCTCCAAACGAACGACCGCTGGCTCATGCCGACGGTCGCGTCCCGGCGTCGCGGGCACCCGTCGCCGCCCCCGGCTTAGCGAACGACGACGAATCCAACGCACCCGGGTTCGAGGCAATCCTGGCCATGGCCTCCCCTGACGAGTATCTGCATGAGAAGTCCTTCGCAGAGCTCACCCCCGAAGAAGCTGCCCACGTGCGCCAGCTGGTGCGGCGTATCGTGCTGGCTACCCCGGAGCGCCGAAGCCGCCGGACACGCCAATGGGCACACAGCGGTGCAAAGCTCGACCTCCGGCGCACCATCCGCGCGGCCCGGCGCGCCGGCGGCGACGCAAGCTCCTTGGTCTATGCCCGCCGTCGTCAGCGTCCACGCCGCCTGGTGTTCCTGTGCGATGTATCCGGCTCCATGGAACCGTACACACAGGTCTTCCTTTCCCTGCTACAGGGCGCAGTAGCCGGTGCCCAGGCCGAGGCGTTCGTGTTTTCCACCCGGCTGACCAGGCTCACCCGGCAGCTTTCGAACCGGAACACAGACAAAGCCCTGGCCCTGGGAGCCGCCGCCGCCCCGGACTGGGCGGGCGGCACCCGGCTCGCGGAGAGCCTCCGGCGCTTCATCGATGGCTATGGACGCCGCGGCCTGGCCAGGGGCGCGGTCATTGTGGTGCTCTCCGACGGTTGGGCCCAGGACGCGCCGGAACTGGTGGACGCCCAGATGGCGCGGCTGCGGCGCCTCGCCTGCCGGATCGTCTGGGTCAATCCGAGGAAGGCCGGTACGGACTACCAACCGTTGGCGGGCGGCATGGCCGCTGCACTGCCCTACTGCGATGCCTTCATCAGCGGGCACAACTACGCAGCCTTGACGGAAGCCGCAACCGCCATTCGCGCCGAGCGGTCGCGTCCGGCTAGGAAACAGGGGTAGCGCCCAGCTTCAGTAGGGCAGGGCCCATTGCAGCCTGGTCGCAACCTTTGAACCTCTAGCATGGGGGCCAGGACGAAGACGTCCGTTTTCCAGAGGAGTGACCATGACTGTTTATGTACAGCCCGGCCAAGAAGGATCCAAGGTCCAGTTCAAGGACCGCTACGAGAACTGGATCGGCGGAGAATGGGTGGCTCCAACTACCGGCCGATACATCGAGAACGTCTCCCCGGTGAACGGGAAGCAATTCACCGAGGTCGCTCGCGGCGCCGCTGCGGACGTCGAGCTCGCCCTGGACGCCGCGCACAAGGCTGCACCGGCGTGGGGCAAGACATCAGCCACTGAGCGGGCTGCTGTGCTGAACAAGATCGCAGACAGGATCGATGCCAACCTCGAAATGCTTGCCGTCGCCGAGTCCTGGGACAACGGCAAGCCCATCCGCGAAACCCTTAATGCGGACATCCCGCTCGCGGCGGACCACTTCCGCTACTTCGCCAGCGCCGTGCGCGCCCAGGAAGGCCGGCTGTCCCAGCTCGACGAAGACACCACGGCCTACCACTTCCACGAGCCCCTCGGCGTGGTGGGGCAGATCATCCCGTGGAACTTCCCGATCCTCATGGCCGTGTGGAAGATGGCCCCCGCCCTTGCCGCCGGCAACGCGGTGGTCCTGAAGCCCGCCTCCAACACCCCGGCCTCCATCCTGGTCCTGGCGGAACTCATCGCGGACCTGCTGCCGGCCGGCCTGCTGAACATCGTCAACGGCTTCGGCTCCGAGGTGGGAAAGCCGCTGGCCTCCAGCCCGCGGATCCGGAAGATCGCGTTCACCGGCGAGACCTCCACCGGGCGCCTGATCAGCCAGTACGCCAGCGCCAACCTGATCCCGGTCACGCTGGAGCTTGGCGGCAAGAGCCCCAATATCTTCTTCAACGACGTTGCCGACTCCAACGACGCCTTCTACGACAAGTCACTCGAGGGCTTCACCCTGTATGCCTTCAACCAAGGCGAAGTCTGCAGCAGCCCGTCCCGCGCCCTCGTCCAGGACGGCATCTACGACTCCTTCATGGCCGACGCGGTGGCCAGGACGCAGAAAATCATCCAGGGCAACCCGCTGGACACCAATACCCAGATTGGCGCCCAGGCATCGGTAGGCCAGATGGAGAAGATCCTCTCCTACATCGACATCGGGCTCGAAGAGGGCGCCAAGATCCTCAGCGGCGGTGCACGGACGGAGCTTGACGGCGACCTTGCGGGCGGGTTCTATGTGCAGCCCACCATCTTCGAGGGCCAGAACAAAATGCGGATCTTCCAGGAGGAAATCTTCGGCCCGGTGGTCTCCGTCGCGCGCTTCACGGACTACAACGACGCCATCAGTATCGCCAACGACACCCTCTACGGCCTAGGAGCCGGCGTCTGGTCCCGCAACGGAAACGTCGCCTACCGGGCAGGACGGGAAATCCAGGCCGGCCGCGTCTGGGTCAACAACTACCACGCCTACCCGGCCGGCGCCGCGTTCGGCGGCTACAAGTCCTCCGGCATCGGGCGCGAGAACCACGCCATGATGCTGGACCACTACCAGCAGACCAAAAACCTCCTGGTCAGCCACTCCGAAAACAAGCTCGGATTCTTCTAAAGCCTGATCGACGAGCACAGCAAGCATTCAACAACGACTCAACGAAGGGCAACTTGAATGACGAGAATGCTGATGATTGGCCCGCCCGGTTCCGGTAAAGGCACGCAGGCGGAACGTCTCTCCGAACGCCTCGGCGTCGTGGCGATCTCCACCGGCGACATCTTCCGCGCCCACGTGAAGGGCGGGACGCCCCTTGGCATCGAAGCCAAGAGGTACATGGACGCCGGTGACTTTGTCCCCGACACGATCACCAACGAGATGGTGCGCAGCCGCCTCTGCCAGGACGACGTCGAGGACGGCTTCCTGCTGGACGGCTACCCCCGCACCACGGCGCAGGTTGATTACCTGGATCAGGTCCTCGCCAGGGGCGGGCAACAACTGGACGTCGTCCTGCAACTGACCGCCGATGACGACGAACTGGTCCACCGCCTGCTGGGCCGCGCGAAGGAGACGGGTCGCAGCGACGACAACGAAGCCGTTATCCGCCACCGGCTGGACCTTTACCACGAGCAGACCGAAGCCGTAGTGGCCAAGTATGCCGAGCGCGGCATACTGAGAAAGGTTGATGGCCACGGGGGGATCGAGGATGTCACCGACAAACTAATGGGCGCCATCGAAAGCCCAAGCAGGGTGTCCATCGCCGGCGGGCGGTAGTCCGGGAACCATCGGCATCAGTGATCCCGGAACAGTAATCGGCCCTGTCGGATTCCCTCAGCGGAATCCGGCAGGGCCGATCTGTGGTGCGGTCTTACAACGAAGGCTTCAGCGACTGCGCGATCTGGGCCATGATGGTGGGATCGGAGAGGGTGGTGGCGTCGCCGGGTTCGCGGCCTTCGGCGACGTCTTTGAGGAGGCGGCGCATGATCTTGCCCGAGCGGGTCTTGGGCAGTTCGGGGACCACGAGGATGT
>NZ_JBFRHB010000026.1:0-80009 GCF_052115645.1 Arthrobacter sp. 2MCAF14
GCGAATGTCAGCCTGACACTGCAGTCGGAAAAACGACTCGCCCGCACAACACCACAACCGGCCGGTACACGATGAGCGGCCTCCGGAACAAAACCCAGGAGCCGCTCATCCATGCACTCTTGACAACCAGACCTACATATCAGTGCGTGCTTTCCCCGGTTCGTGTCGCAGAAAACAGATGCGCCCCCTTCATGACCACCGGGTTCTTCATCACAGGATTCGACGCCAAGAACAACCCAAACCCGGACGACGAGAACGCCGGAATGAAACAGGTCACCGACCCCATCAAACAATGCAGCAGCGTGGGACACGGGACTGATGAACGCCGACGGGATCACCAACGACCTCATCCCCGCCGGTTTTAAATTCTGATCGTTACCTTGACACAAAATAGTGATACGTACGTGGCAACATACGCTGATGACAAGCGTCGCTAATCAAGTAACTGCTTCTTGCGCCGCGGCGGGCGAGGTCGAAGCCAACACCGCCATAAAAGACATCGAGCGAACCGTCCGCGGGGTTAATGCACCTCACCAACTACAAATCGGTCATTCAATTGTGAAGTGCCTCGAGCACCATAAGCCGTGCTGTTCATGCACCAGCTTTCCGTCCAAGCGCCCTGTCAAGAGAAGTGAGCAGGAACTCTGCCACGCTGCACGACTCTCGCACCACGAGCAGAGCTAATTCCCTTGAGACTCCGGTAGGCAGTGTCCGACCGTGCCCAGTCCCCTGCAGCTTGCGCAATTCGTTGACTTGGTCAGCAATTTTCCACGATGCCTGCAACACTTCGCGGATCGCCTGGTGGCCAGGGATGTTCGGGTCAATGTTATTGGGCAGGAGGCCCAGTCGATCGCGAGCCATGTACCAAAGCTGGTTGAAGCTCTCTTTGCCGGACATCGGGAATCTCAACTCTTCGAGTACGAATTTCGCCACTGCTTCCAGAACGTCTTTGGCTGAGCCGATAAGCAGCCCAGGGTCGTCAGTGCTCGCCCGCATCCTAGCAAGCTGTTCATCAAGGGCATCACGGCCGCCGGTCGAAAGATCTATCCCGGCAAGTGGCGAGAGCATTCCCTCGTCGCTTAGTGTCCAGCCGATGCGCGCGAAGGCCCGCCGAGCCGTCTGGACATTCTGATGACTGAAGTCTTTCGAACCGTCTGTAAAGCAGCCGTGAATGCGCAACTCGCTCAGCATCGCCTCAACCAATGCCTTGGATCCGGAAGGCTTACGCGCCCCAACAGCGAACACTTGCAACACGCGCTGCTGCTTGTTTGGGCTCGCGGGGCGGCCATTTTGCGCAGGGACATACGGGTCGTCGTCGCCATATCCACCAGCCATGAACACTCTGGTCAGCTGAGAGTGCGAAGGACCCGCGCCGCCAAAGAAGAACTTTCCGATGGCCGATCCAACGTCTTGGCTGATCGGATTCTCCCCCATGCCCGCACCTTCCCCAGAGATCCATATTGAACATAAACATAACGCTACCGGCTGCGATGGAGGAGCTACCCCACACATAGCGCTGGATAACCTTACCGCCCACGAGCTCCGAACGCGCTGGGAGATGGCAGAGCAGGACGCGCTTGATTTACTCGATATGTCATCGTCATATACGAAGGACGCCCACCCGTTTCACACCTGGGTGAGCTGCGTGAACTTGTTGATGCGCCCCTTCGGAAGTTGCATGCATGGAAGCACGCACTCCTGGTGCCCTGAACAATGGCGGGGATGCCTGTTGACCCATCGGCCGTTCGACGGCACACTAACGACTATCGTTATATCGATAGTCGTTAGTGTTTGGGGAAAAATGAAGCTGATCCAGTGTTTTGTTCGGTGGCTGGGTGGCACCAGGGCCATTTCGGCAGCGGACGCCGTCGCGATCATCGCATTGGCAGGAGTGGTGGCCCTCATCTTCACGATGACCACGGTGGCCGACATCGTCGGCAGATCCTCCGGTTCAGTGACCTTGTCGATGCCGCTGGAGTCCGACGGGCAAGACCCGTTACGGCTGGGGGGCGGTGCCACAGCCCGGTACACGCGGATGGAGGCCGCGATCCCGGCCCTTCCCGAAACCGAAGTGACACTGCTTCTCTGGTCTTCGGTCCTGAACCTGGTTGGCGTCCTTGCTGTGGCCGGCTTGGTTGTCCTGGTGACCTGGCGGTTGTGGGTCGGTAACCTGTTCACAGCCGGATCCGCCGCATTGATCGCCGCCTGCGGCGCGGTCCTCGCCCTGGCGGGAAGCGCGGGGCAGATTCTGGACTCCACGGCCCGGAACCGGCTTGCCGAGCTCATCGGGGCGAATCCACGGTTCCCAGGGGAATCCGTCGTCTACGTCACGGATTTCAACGTAGTCCCGCTGGTTGCCGGCGCCTCGCTCGTCCTCATTGCCGGGGTCTTCCAATTCGGCCGCAAGCTGCAGAAAGATACCGAGGGTCTGGTCTGATGCGGGCAGACGAGACGACGACAATTCACTGCAGGCTTGACGAGCTGTTGGCAGAACGTGGAATGACCGTGGCCGGACTCAGTCGCCAGATCGGCATCAGTCAAGTAAATCTGCACGTTCTGAAAAACGATCGGGCCCGGGCCGTCCGCTTCTCGACGCTGACGGCGATCTGCGAGGCACTGAGCTGCCAGGTCGGCGACCTGCTGATCCTCCGGGGACCCGGATGACGAAGAGAGCGGGATTGGCAGCCACGCATTTCCTGGCTTGTGGCGGAGGGCGGTTTCTGTACGTTTGCCTAGATCCGGGCCATTCCTTCCCCGTTGCATTTCCATCCTTCACGGCTTTCGAATGTGCGTTTTGTGATCAGGCTTCTTCTGTCGGCGTCTCACCAAGGTCGACGGCCGCAATTCGTTCTGCAGTTTTCCTGTATGCATCGTCAATGTAGTTCCGCAGACCATCGGCCCCGATGCGCCAGATGTTCCTCCCGCCCAACTGAAAACCACGCAGTTCACCGTTCTTCAGCAAGGCACGTATCAGAGGTTGGCCGATGTTCAGCTCCGTAGCCGCCTGTTCAATTGTCCGGAAGCGCGGAGCCGGTTTGTTGTCTTCGGGCATTGACCAATCGTATGGGGCCGAACGGGAAGCGACAGCGAACAACCGTGACATGTGGATAACGACACCTGTCGGGAACGTGGGCACTGCGGGTCAGGGGCCTTTCTGAGGCCCTTTGTCGCACCTCAAGACGCGCTGTGTGCATGACAGATTTCACTCGTAGTGCGGTCTGTAATGCCCTATTGCCCCCTAGCGGCCCTGTTGGTCAGAGCCTCTCAAGCCAGCCTGGACACTACACGTTCAAACCTCAGGGCGCGGTCCGCCCCTTATATCGATTGGAACTCAGACCGTCCAGCGGGAAGCCCTCCCCACGGTGTTGGTGTCATTTTCAATGAGTCGTCTGCGCCGCTCCCGGAAGCGAGCAGGGAAATCCTATCGGGTATGTTTACTTGATGATCAGTCATTTCCCGAAAGATGCGAATTCGTCTACCGGGGTATCGGGTGTGTCAATCTTGCGTGACAAACTCCAGTCCCATGACGTTGTGAGTTTCGTTTGGCCGCAGGAGGTGGATCGAGGGATTGACTTGGTGGCCTTCGCGGTCTCCAAAGACGGGACAAATGACGGCGTACATACGGCGTTTCTCGGCGCATTCCAATGTAAAGCTTCCGGCAATGATCAGAAGAAGCGCACAGTTCCGGTGGACCAGCACCATGGCTACTGGTCGTCGGCCACACCCCCAGTATTCGTTGCCAACGTTGACACCTCCACGAAGGAAGTCTTGGTAGAAGACGCGCAGTCGTTTCTCGCCGCCGACAAGACTGCAGCTAAAAACCAGACGAGCGTCAGGACCACGGTTACGCTTGAGGACGCCATGCCGGACATTCGTCTTCGGATGTACGCCCAGGCGCTGGCGCCGTGGGCGTCGCGGCATCTTCGTTCACGAACCCTTGCTCATAGGGATTCGAGTAACGGTCTGGATCCAAAGTCGACATGGTCTCTCATCGCCTATGCAGGGACCGCGTTTCGGCCCGGTGAGCCTAGCGACGGTATGACGCCCGGGAACTGGTATGAATGCAGCCAGTACTTCACTTTGATCGATTCCCTCTATCACGACCAAAAATGCAGGGATCAACTGCTCGCCGGATTCCCGTCCAACAAGGCTGCAGAATCGCAGCATGAGGGTGCCTCGTCCTTCAAGTTCCTGCTTCATTTGCTTGACGTCTACACGGCGTTCGGAGAGTTGCACATGTCAATGCCTGACAGGGAGGCAGCGAAAATTGATCTAGACCGGGCTGTCCTGATCATTCCTAGAATCTGGAACGATTCTGTGGATTCGACCCTTTGCAGTTCTTCGAAACTCGCGAGCAGGATCCTTAGTATCGGAAAGTTAAAGCGAGCCCGTGGCCGTAACCGTCCTAGGGATGTCAACTACCTGCTGACGGCCCTAGCCGACGGCCAACCTATGGAGGATGCACTGCGGCAACTAATTGAGCCGTGGTGGGACGCCGGGCACTCATTCGTGGATCCCAACTGGAGTTCGTCATGCTCCCAAGTGTGAAGGGAGAGCCTATGACGGAGATGGCGACCAAACCTGGGTTGTCCCGAATACTGCACGGCCACGTTCGCCCCTCCCTTCACATTACTGCCGCTGAATAGTCGGCAAGCCTGTACGCGCCATTTACGGGAAGCAGCTAGTCGGACCTAGGCGATGACCCTTTTGGGGCGGCCCGCTCTACCGGATCCGCCTGGACCCTGCAGATCGCGCCGAACACCTCACCGTCAGCTCTCTTCGCGCTGGATACGGAACTCACCACCGGCGACCCGGCCAGGGACTGCCCCCGGTTTTGTTGACTCCTTGACCTAGCGAGCTTGTGCTCGTGGAAGGATGTTGACCATGCCCACGGCTTATGGGGCGGAGTTCCGCCAGGATGTTATTGATGTGGCCCGCAAGGGCGAGGCGCCGTTGGCGCAGATTGCGAAGGATTTCGGGCTGTCGGTCACGACCTTGAAGCGCTGGATTGCCATCGCCGAACGCAGGGAAAACCGGGGCCGGGCCGGCGGCGGAGTCGGCCGAGATGCGGGAACTCAAGAAGCGGAACCGCCTGTTGGAGCAGGAGAACGAGATCCTGCGCCGGGCTGCCGCCTACCTGGCCAGGGACATCAACCCAAAATGACTCTTCTATGGGTTCTGTCAAGCCATGATGGTTTGGAGCTGGCGGAAGATGGAGCGGCAGACGTAGCGTTTGAGGTTCCGGCGGATCTCCCGGTTTGATTTCCCTGTTGCCCGGCTGCGCGTCACGTAGTCCTTGGTTGTGGGGTCGAAGCTCATGCGGGTGCGGACGATGACGTCGAAGGCCCGGTTGAGTTGGCGGTCTCCGCTGCGGTTGAGCCGGTGTCTGGTGGTGTTGCCGGAGGACGCAGGGCGTGGCGCAACGCCGCCCAGGGCGGCAAAGGCTGCCTCTGAACGGATCCGGCCATGATGGGAGTAGGCGCAGATGATGATCGCCCCTGTTACGGGACCGACTCCTGGCGTGGTTTGCAGTCCAGGAGCGAGTTCTTCGGTAAGTCGGGCCAATTCCTTGTGATTTTCGGCGAGCTGGATCGTGATGTCTTTGACGGCCAATGCCAGGCGTTTGGCCTCGGCGCGCGCGATCCGAACCATCGGGTCGACGATGTTTGAGCTGCGCCAGGCCGCGATCGTGCTGATCTGAGCGTCCCGCAGGGACGACCGGGCGTCGATCCCGAGGTCTGTGCCGCGGAGCAACGCTGTTAGGGCGTTGCGGTTCGCCGTGCGTTGGTGATCCAGCAGGGACCGGGAGGCCAGCAGGATCCTGATCGCCGCCCGGGTTCCGGCCGCGCGTGGTTCCATGACTTGCTCGCGGGGACGTCCGAGGACCGAACGGGCAGCGGCTTCGGCGTCGATGAGATCGGACTTGCCGGTCATGGCACGTGATGAACGTGTCGGTGGCCTGACTTCGCCTACATCGATGCCGGATGCAAGCAGTGCTTGGGTGAGCCGAGCGCCGTAGGAAGATGTGCCCTCGACGGCCGCGAAGACGCTCTGCCCGCCGGTGCGGCGCCGGATCCAGGTGATAGCACGGTCCATCCCCGCGGAGGTGGCCGGAAACGCCGCAGTGTCGACCACTGCGCCGGTTGCGGCATGCACGGCTGTGAATGTGTGGGTGCGGGCATGGGTGTCGACCCCGACGACGAACTCAAATTCCTCGGCGACAATCGCCATAGCGCTCTCCATTTCCTTATGAACCGGACAGGTGGCAGCAGCCTGCCGTGGGTCGCTTGGAGACGCTTCTGTAACGGGTCACACCCAAGTGGTGGACAGTCTTCTGATCAGGTCATCCGCGCGGGCAGGCCGGTGTCCGGAGAATGGTGCGGACGAGTCATTTTCAAGACACCGCCTGAGCGGGTCGGATATACCCTGAGTCACACGCCATCCTCCGGGACCAGCCTGCCAGCCAACCTCGGGCCGGCTACTGACCATTACAGATCTACCCGCTGGTCACGGATCTTGCCGCCGACGGTGTCCCCGTGGCGGTGACCTGCAGGGTGTTGGAATTCAGCAAGCAAGACTATTACCGGTGGAGATCCAGCCCGGTGACGGAACGGGACTGGGCGGATGCGCATCTGGACAACGCCGCCCTGGACATCCACGCGGACGATCCTGCCTTTGGTTATCGTTCATCGCCGACGAGCTCCCGGAGAAGGGCATCAGCGCGGGTGAGAACAGGGTCCAGCGCTTGTGCCAGGACCACGGCATCCGGTCGGTCTTCTCCAAGAAACGTGGTCTGAATCGGAAGCCGGGACCACCGGTTCACGACGACCTGGTGGAACGTGACTTCACCACCGCGGCGCCGAACGAACTGTGGCTGACAGACATCACCGAACACCCCACCGGTGAAGGAAAGCTCTACCTCTGCGCGGTGAAGGACGTTTACCCCCATGCCCCCTCACTTAAGCGCACCGCAATTGGGATGAGTGCCTCATCTCATGAATGCTTGCGAAATCCCGGCCACGGTTCATGTCACGTGCTGTCGATTTTGCTGGGCCAAACTCCAGAGCGTGCTGCTGTTGCATCGATGCCCGCAATTTGGCGTTGTGCTAGCCGGACCACGGCGAAATGCGGGGCGGGCGTTGTAATGCGGTGCGGATCTTTTGCGCTGACGAGAGCAACCAGGTCGGCTCGTTCACGGCCGCCAGATCTTCTTCCAGTTCCCTGAGCGCGGCCGCTTTCTGAATCTTCTCACGAACACCGGCCATGGGGTCTGCAGATTTATCTGGGCGGGCAAGCTCAGTGCGGACTCTGTCCGCGGCAGCCTGAAGGCTGTTCTTCTGGGAGGCGGACCTGTGGACCTCGCCTTCAGCCAAAGATAGTGGTAGTTCAGCGCACTCCCTGTAGTAGTGAAGCAAGTCTGCGGCGGCAAGAAGTTTGAGCGGCCCTCGAGCTTCATCAACCCGTTGCCTTGCGGATTCGCTTTCACGGGCAATGCCGCCTAGCCGCTCATCCGTTGGCCTGACGTTCATGACATGTCCAAGGAGCAATCCAAGTTCATTGCCGGCAGTCCGAGAGATCGCTACCGGGCCATCATCCGCCTCGCACGTGCCCTCGATGATGGGCTCTACTCTTGTCGCCGCATCGGGAGACAACGTGGCAGCCAGTTCAGGCGCAGCGCGCAAGGCTTCCTCCAAAGAACTCGTGTCGCCGCCCAGATTTATGGTCATTACGACCAGCTCGGGACATTCGGTGTGGAGTTCCTGGGTCGCGTCGAGGATTTCAAGTCCGGACTGCATGTCTCCGAGACTCATCGATGTGCGGGCTCCGAGAAGGGCAGCGCCGGCTGCGGTTGACGGGAAGTGCCGGATCCCATACTTAACGGCAAGACGGAAATCTGGGAGTGCCTCCGCTGCTCTGCCCAATCGGACCTTTACGAGCCCGAAGTACGCATGGCCTGGTGCAAAGTAGCGATCTTCTGCCACCGAGAGAGCCAGTTCCTCCAGGGCGTCGTCCGGCCAGTCGTTTTGGAGCGCGTAGATCCCTCGCCGGTAAGCTTCGGCGGCGGATGTGGATCGCGGGTTGCGCAGGGCGTCATCGATTGACGTCGTGTTCCTACTTAGCTCGGCCACTCCGGAAGCAATCAGCCCGAGATCTCGATCTAGGAGCGTGGCAACGGCAGTGAAGTTGTCACCCAAACTACGACCGAGTTGATCGATACCCGCCTGAACGCCGGAATTACCTCGCATCACCCCCTCGGCGATGAGAGCGACACCGCGCTCCGAATCTTGCCAGTTGTAAGAAGTCTCACGCCAGTGGGACCGCAGTGCTGCGTAGACCTCGTTCTGAAGACTCGCACCGGTCATTACGCTATCTCTCCAACCCGTGTTACGCGCCCGACTCCAAATGGGCGATCTTCCAGAAGCACAGCGAACTCAAGACCGGATTCCAGAATTGCTGGCCCACTGAGGTCAACCCGCACCATTGAATCCATGCCCGCCTCAACCAGTACGGCCCCATCGACGGCAGTCATCGTGCCTGTGACCTGCGTCGAACGAATGGCCAGCTGAACGACGGTGCTTGGAAAGATTTGACGGTCAGGGCCTCCTTCGTATGAAGTCAAGAGTCGAACAGAGGCCTCAAAATGCCTGTATGCCGCAACTGTCCCGACAGCAGCCAACACTGACCCGGGCTCGATCTGCTCTTTTCGGATCTTCGGAAGCAAGATCGATCGCATCTGGCCCGCGGACGCAACGCGATAAGGCTTGTGAAAGAGACTCACTCTGGCGATCCGCGCACAGATTCTTCGAGTCGGTCCCACTAGTTCGACGTCGTCGCCCTCTTCAATCCGACCCCTCTCAACGGTCCCGACGATCTCGGTTCCTTGGCCAGTAAGGGCAAAGACTTCATCGGCTGTGAAGGGCATGAGGAAGCCATCCATCGGATCAGGAGACTTTCCGATCATCGTGGCTGGCTCGATGTTGGGCTCGGACGAAGAGCTATTTGCGCCGAACCAATTTCTAATACCCACGGATAGCACATCCCTTTTCCCTGGCAGAATCACTGGACCTTCTGACTTTCGTCGTCAAAGCACTTGGTTGCCGCCGCCGTGTGCCGATGAATCATTTTGCGAGCACCGCGGTCTCGATTTTGTCTAGTCCGAGCTGAACAAGCTGGTCAGCAGTCCTCGGCGATACTCTAGACGATGTGTAAACGACCTGCCGTCCTGACACGACAGACTCTCCAATCTCCGTCACCTTGCCGCGTTGGTTCTTCGTAGGCGAAAGCACCCTTGATGTTAATTAGGGGGTTGAGGATGCTTTTGAAGACGTGGCGGACGATGATGAGGCTGATGACGGCGCCGGCCGGTCACCTTGGGGGTAGAGCTTGCCGTTATTCCACAAGACAAATGCATCGACGGAAAGAATCGGCATCATGCCGTCGTTGTCGCTCACGGTCTTTCCAGATCGGGCATCCACCACAGGTTTCCCGTCGGTGGTTCCGAGGTAGAGCAGGCCGTCATAGAATACGCTAATACCGAGTTTGAGCAGCCGGACCTGTGCGAAATCCACCCAGTACATCTTGGTGCCGGTAGCGGGATCGATGACTCCCAGCCCTTCATTTGGGGAGGTGTCATAGCTGTTGTATGGAACTCCGGCGAGAATCAGTCCGGACACCGGATCCAGCTCGATAATGTGCTCCGGCAGCGTTCTAGGCGCACCGGTCTTGATATCGAAATACTGGTATTTATTCTGATCTGTAACGACTTGGAGGTACGGCCCGAAGAATCCCGCACCGAGCATATTGCAGTGCTGATTGTTGATCGTTCTGTCGTCCAGAGTCAGGACGACCGACCCCGTCTCCACCGACATCAAGGACAGCCGGTTGCACGTGTACAAGCGGCTCGATTCACCAGTGATTTCCATCACCACTGCATTTCCCTCGGAGGCGTTGTGCAGTCGGCCCCCGTGACGCCACAGCTCCTTACCTGTCATGACATCCAATCCACGGGTCAGCGACGCGGCGTTGTACTCTGTCGTTGCTGATCCGTCGTCGACGGCAACAACGGACCCGTTGGAGCCCACCAGCCTGGCGGGGAAGATCTTCTCATCCGGTCCCCGATAGATCTCCGACTTGCTCAGGACTTTCAGAGTCTGCGGGTCAACCACGACCAGATACACGACATAGGCATTGGCCTGCATCCCCTTGGCCACTTCACGGACCTGAACCAACCCGGTGAGAGACGGCGAAGACTCGGTGCCCGTGCTCGTCCACTTTTCCTTGCCAACCTTGACATCCTGAAAGAACGTCTGGGCACTGATCGACTTCTTGAATCCCGGCGGCACAAGGAAATCGAAAGGCCCATCGATGCTGATCACGGAATCCCCCGTGGACACGCCGTATCGATTGACCAGAAAATGCCCGAGAACCGCATTCCACTCAGTACCCACTGTCACGGCCTCTCTCGAGGGTGTGGGTGAGGAACTGGCCGCAGGGGTCGTTGCTTCTGCAGCCGAGCCGGTTGTCGCCGGTGCCACCGTCACGGCCGGTCTGGCTTCCGGTGCACAACCACTAACTGTCAGGGCCAGGAGGACCACGGCGAGTAAAGCAGCGCAGGTCAATCCGCTGAAACGCCTCATGATGCACCGCCGATAATGGTGCCTTTAAGAGTCAGTCCGCGCGGGCTGATACTTGCCGACCCATTTCCTTCAATGTCGTGGTAAATGCTTGACGGGTCTTTAGCGTCGCCTGCCTGCATCGGACGAATCACCATCCAGTCCAGCAGCGCTGCGTCACCGTTGGGGGTCGCCGGACTGTAATAGTTCTTGATGACGATAAAGAACTCAAACCTTCCATGCTGACCTCTCTGGAATGGTTTCTCCCATTGGACTCCGAAGCCGCCTTCCTGGCCGTACCCGACACCGTTGGTGCTCGAAAATGTCGAGCAGACCACTCCGTCGTTGTAGGACCGCTCGACAGCAATCCTGTCGTCGCCGTCGGCAGGTGCGACCCCGGAACCGCCGTATGGAAGTTGCTTGTTGCCGCTTGTAATGGTCGGGCCAGCACCTCTGTTCAAGATCATCTGAGCGTTGATCGGCGTGTCGAATTTATCGGTGGTTGCCGTGACAAAAGCAGCCCCGGGGATAAGAACGTCGCGCTTAGGGTCTGCGGTGCATTTTAAGCCGAACTCAAAGTTCGCGTCCAGAGGATGGGCGAGTTTCCCAGAAGTAGGTATGGGCACCGGTGAGGCAACATCGATAGAGAGATCGTAAGTAAACCCGTTTGCGTTCTTCAGCGACCAAGTTGCCGTGTAGCGAAGCGTCGTGGTGTGCCTTGCAGGCCCGGATGGCGCCGGCTCAGGCGTGGGCGTTATGGACGCTTGCCGCGTGGGATCGGGGGTGGGCGAACTGCTGGACACTGGGGCTTCGGCGTGGGTCACCTGCTCAGTCCCGCAGCCGGCCAAAACCACGGAGCCGAGGACAAGCGTTGCTATGGCGGCGTGAGTCGTACGCAGCCAGTCGCTGGTTGACCTGTGCCGCTTGCCTATTTGTCGCCCATCGACATTGTTTTCCATTGAAGATCCCCTTTTTTAGTTCGCCGGTTTAAGCATGTCGGCAGGCGTAAACGTGAAACCTAAACGACCTGGAAGATGAAAAAGCCCCTGCGGTCGCTCCCGTAGTGAGAGACGGGATAGGCAATCATGGGACGCTCGGCTGACAGTTCTGCGGCCGCGCATCCGATTGGCAAAATCCCTAGGACGAAGACTCAATCGGCAATCGCAATGTCCCGCGGCCAGCCCGCCAATATTCCATCGGTAATGCCCCCTCCTGGTCGCCACGACGGCTTCAACCAACTAATCCTTGAGGGAATCTAACAGGCACTGCATGACCAAACTCGCCCCTGAGCGAAGTTCCTTCGCTTTGTAGCAACAATGGGTGACAACTCCACGAAAAAAGAAGACATGTCCCGTTTTCTGTCATTCCATGGACATACATTTTTGCTGCAGAGCATCGACAACAAGGAGGCAAATCATGGACAAGATCAACGAGCCGGCAACACAATCGCCCAGTACCGTGCGGGTCCAGCGTCGCAGGCCGCACTACATCGCCGGGACATTCTGGGCGATCATCACCCTGGCCGCAGTCTTCTACACGTTCTCGTCCGCTCCCGGGCACCTCAACGGCATCTGGATAGGCCTGATCACGTTGGCCTACACCGTCTATCTTTACCGTGGCGGACGCTGGGTCATTTTCTTCTTCTAGCCTCTCAACCAAAACAACTCAGGAGAAATGATGAGAAGAACGACTCAACTTCTAGGGGCGTCACTGGTGCTGGCCTCGGGCCTGGCTCTCACGGCCTGCGACAGCACGCCAAAGATCGCCGGAAACTGGAAGGCCGATGACGGCACTCCCGTGAAGGTCATCGCCCAGGACAGCCGGTGCCAAGGCATGTTCTACAACGGCACCAAGCCCCTGGACATCGGCGGCGGCATGACCTGCTCGTTCAGCACGAAGAAGGACGCCAACGGCCGCTACAGCCTTGTCGTCTCCCAGCCACCGAACCAGGCCAGCTACACGGTCGATTTCACCGGCTCGGACACTGTCGCCGTCTACTCCGGCACAAGCAAGATCTACACCATGACCCGGCAATAGGCCCCGTACCCAGCAGGCAGTGAAGGGAAAACAATTGACTACTCAACGAGACCGGTTCATCGATGCGATGACCAAAGCCGCGGAACTCGCCGGCGATGCGGATTTCGGCAAAGCAAGCGCGGGCGTCTACACCGACAACGAGGCAGAGCTCCTGTCTCTTGTCCCGGCAGAGGAGCACCCGATCCTCGCGTTCCTGGCCTTCCTCCAAGACGGGAATGCGAATCGAACAGCTCTGGCCGTCCTTCTCGAGGACCGGCTGGTTCTTGTCTGGACCTACGGGGCCTTCGGCAGGAAGAAAGGTTCCACTGTCATCCCGTTCAGCGCAATCACCCGCCTGGAGTTCTCCGAAACTTCATCCAGCCCTTCCTTTGGGGGCAACCCGGAAATATCCATCGCCACCGATCGGCTCTGGAATCTCGCGATTCCACCCAAGGGAACACCCCTGGCGGTCGACGTTCGGGACAAGATCGCGCTTGCTATTCCAGCGGCCGGATGAGCTTCGAGCACTGATCATGTTCGGTGGCCCCGACGGACAAGATGTGCGCGGCGCGGCTGGAATCCCTCACCGACGCTTCTGGGACCGTTACGGTGTCCTCATGGACATGTTGACTGTTGGAGGGCTGACCGTGGAGCCTGCCCAGGCGGAAGCCTGGGCGCGGGACTACCTGGTCGAGAGTCCCGGGCGATCCGGCTATCCGGCCTACGACGCCTATGAGGGCTCGGGGCGGGACAACCACGAACTAGGGGACGCTGACCTCCTCGCTCCCGCCCTTCTGAACGTCTCGCAGAACCCGATCCCGACCTACTACGCGCTGAAAAGCCTCGTACCGGGGCTGAACGAGTCGTTCCGCGGGATCCGCACCGGCTTAGCGCTGCAGGACGCCGAAGACAGCCAACTCGATGCCATCGCCCGGCTGTTCCGTGTCCTTGACAATCCGGCACCCAAGCATGTCGGCATGACTACACTCTCCAAGGTCCTGGCGCGCAAGAGGCCTGGCCTCATCCCGGTCTACGACAGCGCGGTCGCCCACTGCTACTCGGACAGCGACCGCGCCCCTGTGCCGTGGCAGGCCGGACGCTCCTGGGAGGCCTACGCCCGGGCCTGGCTCAAGGCCGTCCAGAACGACCTGCGCGGACAACTCGAGGCATGGCAGGAACTCGCGCACATCGCACCGGCGGACGATGTCGCGATCAGCCCATTGCGCGCCCTCGACATCGTCTCCTGGCGGGCAGGACTGCCAGCGGTCTCAAGACGCCACGGCCGCCGGGCAACGGAGACAGCAGAGCCTGAGTGAAGTCGTGTGGCCGACCGGCATCGATCCGGCGACGTCCCGGGCCACGACCAGACGCTCCACCAATGACCAGATGCTCCACCAATTGAGCTAGCACCAACGCGCCCTTGAGCAGCCGCACGCAGGCCAACGTCAGCGTTGCGCGAGGAATCAGGGCCGGGTAACGTCCAAGCACTGGCCCCATCCCCGACCCCCAACGAGGATGGGGCCTTTCTATGCCGCCGGTTCCCCGAACCCAAGAACCACTCAATGAACCACTCGCGCACCGTCGGCACCCTCGGGTTGCTCCCGTACTTCAAGGTAGAACTCATCGTCCGGGGTGTTCTCGTCGTAGGCGAGAATGGTGACCGCAATTTCTTGTCCGCGCGGCAGTGCTCTGGCCTTCACGAACCCGCTCTCGGCCCGGTCAAGTGCACCGATGAGCTGCGCCAAGGCCTCTTGCTGCACCGCGTCAGGAAGAGCGGCTTCCCGGTCATCGAAGATCTCCACGGCTACTCCTCGTTCCCGGGCGGCGCGGGCTGATTTGAGCACCGGCGGAGTTGCCAGAACCCTGCCCCGGACCTGATCCCGCAGCTCGTCCTGCAGATAGCCGCAGTCGGCCCTGTCCGAAGCGTCAAGGTTGCCCGTGGCGACCTTTGTCAGCGTTGGTTTGGTCGCGTGTTCCAGCTCGGTGACCCAATCGTTCTGTGAGAGCCAGCGGGCGTGTTCACGGGCGATCCGGGCGGCCGAGCGCTTTTCCTGGTCTTCGTAGTTGCGGACCAGAACATCGCATCGGCCAAATACCCGGCTGACCGCGTGGGCGATACCGATCCACATCAGCGGCGTCACCACCAACGCCAGCCCGTCGACCGGCGACAGCCGGTGAAGCATTGAGCCTGAGAAATCGAGCACGGAAAAGATACCGATCCCGAGCCATGCCAACCCGATCTGCTTCCGGAGGGCAACGGTCACGAGCAGCATTTGGATGGCCCCGCAGTGCCATGCGGCGTAGCCGGGGTGGATGCCGGTCGGGAGAACGCTTTGAACCAGGACATCCATGAGAGCGGTCCCGGCCACCGTGATGACCGCGTTCCTGCGGGACAAGCCACGGTCGCTCGCGGGCATTGTCACGACCACCATGAGGGCCACGCAGATGCCCATCGCAAGGAGAGCGGGCCACGGTGAGAGGAGCATGTCGAGGTTGAAGATGCCCAACACGATGTGGGAGGCGGGGAACGCCAAACCCATGGCGAGAATCAACGGGCGGCTGATTGCATTGTTCACGCGGCTTCGGGGCCCTTCCACATCAGCTGCACGCGCGTTTCCGTACCGGGCTTCGAGGTGATGGTCGCCTGGCCGGCTACATCGCGCATTCTCTTCATGATGGACACCCGGATGCCGAGCCGTTGTTCGGGAATGCTGGAGATGTCAAAGCCGGGTCCTTGATCGCTGATGTCGATGAGCGCCTGGCACATGCCGGTGCTGGAATCGCGGCTGAGTGTGATTGTCACTTCGCTTTGCCCGTTGCGGGAGTGCAGTGAACTGTTCCTTACCGCCTCGGTCGTCGCTTGAATCAGTGCGCGGCTGGGGGCCGGGGGAAGCGACGCCGGCGCCCTGTCCGAGGGGCCAACAAGGCTGATCGTTGTCGGGTAGCCTGCCGTTGCCGCCATGATCTGGTTGACCAGCTCATCGGGGCCCATTGAGTCAACTTCCTCTCGTGAGTGCAGTGACTCCAGCTGACGCAAAGAACTCTGTGCTGCCGCAGCTGCGGCGGCCATCAGGTCGGCAGACTCCGCCCGGGACGCGGCAGTAAGGGTGGCCATGATCGCGTCGTGGGTGAGCCCATCCAGGCGCGTCCGCTCGGCGCGCAGAGCCTCGGCCCTCGCCGCCGCCCCTGCCTCCAGCACCGCCCGGTCGGCAGCCTCGTCGGATGCCCTGGCCGCCTTGCGCAGCGCTGTGATGGGGCTGATAATCACCACGGTCATCGCCGCCGACAACAGTGCATCCTGCCCCGATTCGTACCAAGCACGGGCGTTGCCCGCCGCCGTGAGCGGCACCAGGAAAATGAAAGACGAAAAGATCGCACCGTAGACCGCGGAGATCCACGCGTCCGTGGCTACGCAGGCCAAGGCGTTGCCGATACCGGCGAACCCCCACGACCACGGACGGGAGGCCACCCGTCCACCGCCTCCGATCATGCCGAGGTGCCACAAGACAAAACTCACAAGAAGCAGCGCCGCGGCCGTCCCTGCGGCTCGGTGCCTCCAACGCCCCGGGCGTGCCATAGCCGTGCAGACGATCGCTGCCGGGATACCCAGCAGGAGCACCAGGCCCCCATCCCCCGCATTGAAACGCAGCTGGGCAAAGACATCAGGCAACGAGACACCATAAAGAACGAGCGCGAAGACGGAAATGGAACGAGCCAAGATGTCTTCAATACTCGTCCGTGAAATGGCCCGCGGCTGGCGGATCCCCGGGCTCCTACGCACAGGGCCCCTCACCGTCGAACATGTTGACCCCTTCCTGTGCAAATATCCCGACCCCCCGACGCCCCCGCACCTGGGTTCCACAAGCCTGTCGAAACCGCATGACGTCAGCCGTCCAATCAACGAAGATCTCCACCGGCTTGGTCCTCTGCGGTTCCTTGCTCGAGAACATCGTCCTCGGTGGCTCCTTCCTCGAGGATGCCGTCCTCCACGGCCCGTCGATAAAGGTCGGTTTTGTTCCGGGCGGCCCGGCCCGCCGCCTCGTACCTTTTCCGGACCCGCTTGATGTAGGTCGCAACCGTGTTCTCGGCGATATTCATCTTCCTGGCAACTTGTGTCCTGGTAAATCCCACCGCGTAGAGGCGCAAAGATTCACGCTCCTGGATAGGAAATTCCGTGGCCGCAACAAAGGCGGAATCCCCGTCAATGGCGGCCGCTAGGTCCTGATTGTCAATCGTCTCTCCCTCCGCGACCCTCCGCACGAGACCCAGCGTTTGCCCGTAACCCTCGCCCTTCCTTGACACCCCCGAAGCCCCGGCAGCAAGCGCCTCCCGCAAATCAGCCGCGTTACTGGCTTCGCTGTAAACAAGAACCGGGTAACCGGCCGCGATGATCCTTCGGACGTTCTCACCCGGGCGACTGCTATCAGCCAGGGACATATCCAATGCAACGACGTCATACATTCGTTCCCTACCGGACAGCAGCTCATCGACGGTTCCGCATTCGGTCACCACCACAATGGGTTCCAGGGAAGTCTTGGCATCGTGGTTGACCGCCGCCACAAATCCCATACGTAAAACCTGGTGGTCATCCACCACCCCGAGCCGAATCGCCCGTCGCACCATTGAATCCCCCTCAACAACCAGCGCTTGTGTTCAATTACTTCAGTCAGCCTCCCTCAAATCTGCCAACACGTCCACGGCTGCTACAACCGCTAGGACAAACGTCACCTTTTTGGGTGACAAGACGCTCGAAAGCAAGGCCTGCCCCAGACGCCGAGCCCTATCCTGAAGGCGGCAAATCAACTCGGCGATCACGCAAAGCCAAGCAGATTTCAGTGGTCACCATCCACTTCGATGACGGCTCGCTGCCGGACATATTGGAGGGAACTTGGCAATTGAGCTGACGGATATGTCAAAACCCGTTGGAACGGTGAAAGAACCCAGTCTCACTGACAGTCATGATGAAGAACCAATGAAAGGTCCGCATGGGCACGCAAACACGGGAAACATCTCCCTCCTTATCTCTTCTGATGTTCACCGGCCTAGGCTGCCTTCTCCTCGGCTTCGTCGTCGGTGACCTCCTTGCGAATTGGATTACCGGGGTTATGGTCGGCGCCGTTTTCTGGGCAGTCGGCGCACCGCTACTTATTAAAGTCATCAAGAGGAAAAGGGCCAGCGACTTGGCGGCAGCTGAGGAGTTCCTGAACCGCCCACCTGTACGGGTTGGGGTGACTGCCGACGGGGTCGCGGTCAACGCGACCGAACTCGCTCCAGGATTCCCGCCCGGGGTCGGGTCCGCAAGAGGAACCAACACGTTTGCCGTGCTAGCGTTGGTGTTCGGCGTGCTCGGGGGCGTTCTAGCGATTCCGTTCGGACACATCGCCCGGTCCCAGATAAGGCGTACACGCGAAGGCGGTGTTGGCCTGGCACTAGCGGGACTTATTCTGGGCTATTTCTGGTTGGCGGCACTTGTGGCGATTATCGTCGTCGGATTCGTCCTAGGGGGAATTCGACGATAGCCTCCGAAGACAGACTTGACGCTTCTTCCAGAAAGACCCCGGCAGACATTTTGACTCATTCCGCCGATCCCGAATCGGTCTTGCTAGAACCTCAGACATGTCACCCACGCACGACCCTACCGACTCAGGTCCAAAGAGGGTGGCTACGGATAACCAACAACACCGCAATAAAACACATCAGCTATTGAGAAGTGCAGCCCGGATGGCAGCATGGGCAATCATCTCAGCAGACCATTCCCCGGGAACCTTGAAGAACCCGCTTCGTCGACACCGTTCTTCGAATCGGTGAGTATCTAAGAGGTTCCGTCTATAGGTCAGGGGTCGGGTGGGGTGTCCATACGATGAAGGGCTCTCGAACCGAAGCGAGAGCCTGGGTGCTGGGCCGTGGCGAAGGTAGTTGAGCACGGGTTGATGCCTGGCGCGTAATTCTCTGGGCGGATTTTCAATGAGGCGTGTGCCGGCGAGACTGCTGCGGCACAAACGAACGGAGCGTCGTAGGTGGTGCTGGGCAGTGGCCCGGACGAGCCACAGGTCATTTAACTGCCGCCAGCGAGCAAACCACCCTGCCGTCACCTCAGTTTAGGTTGCTGTTGACAGGTGGCGCGATCTGGCCAAAAATCTGGCCAGATCGGGTCCCTTCGGCCGCAACCCTGTGAGCGAAGCAACGAGGCCCTTCGTGGAAGATCATCTGAGCACCGCGCAGGCCCATGCCACGCACTGGGGTGCCGCTGCCGGGATGGGGATCCCCATCACGGCCAGGCGAGGGTGGACTTTCCGGATCCTGACTCGCCGACCACAGCCACACATTCGCCGCAACATCGCGGTCGGATACGCTGATGGTCCCACCTAGACCATCTTTGAAGGACAACGCAAGTCGCCACTCCGGCCCTCGACCCGCGTCTATCACCGTTTCCCTGAAGACCGACCCTGGGCGGCTGGGTCCGTCCCCATCATCACCGTCGTGGTCGCACTGGCCGATGCCCAAAAGGATCCCTGTCAATATCGAGATCCGACGGGACAGTAGAACGACCACTCAGATGACAACAGATGACTAGTGGGCAGACGATGCCGCAGCACCGAACGATCCGGTCAGATCAGGCCTTCGGATCAAAAGATGTTTATCATCACTAAGCGTTCTTTATGTCTTTCAATTTTTACTAGTGATTGCGTCGCCGAAATACATTCGGTATAATGTCCTTTGAATGAAGTTAGTTTGGCGCATAATTTCCGAACGTGCGCAGGGGTCGTTGGCCTCGTGCTTCAAGGCGTTGGTCTTGTGGTTAATTTGGTGGATGAGCGTTCAGTCGCTTTTTATTGCCAACATTCCGTATCTCACGTACCTACTGACAAGCGGATCGCCCGTGCATAACTTCATTTGCTTCACTCTCATAATGTTGACATTGACCGGGGGAGCCGCCTGGATTTATCAGCTCAAAGTTGCGGACTATCGTTTCTTACGCGCGGATGCGAGAATCGGGGTTTTCTATGTAATTCCGGTGGGCCTCCTGATCCATATGCTTACTCATGCGGAGTCGTTTTCCGTCCCATCACCTCTTTATGCGGCGGGGATGGTTTTTTCAGCATTTGCGCAGGATGTCGTGACCTTCGGCTTCCTTCACTCACATTTCGAGAGCCTTCTGGGAAGGACCGTTGCAGGTGTCGCGGTCGCGGGGGTATTCTGGGCGGCTCATCTGCCGTTCGTCCATTCGGCGCAGATGGCGCTCGTTTATGCATTGGGGTTTGCATTGATGTCATTTCTCAGGTTTCGAACCAGGAGCATCTATGCGGCGAATATTGTGCACGTTTCGTTTCTGCTTCTTGGCTAGGGACGCCCGATTGCTGGCCGAGATGCTCGCCGTGGGCGCGGTCACCGAGGTGCATATCCCAGACTCGGAGGAAGAAGCGCTGCGGGACCCGCCCCGGCTGCGTTCGGGCACGGTCAGGGACCTCACATATGCCCGCCAGCACGAGGATGCCGTGCTGCGCCACTGTATCCGCTCAAAAGGACACACAGTAGACCAAGGAACACAACCGGTGGCTGCACCCCCAGATTCTCTAAGAACCGGTCCTGCGGCTTATCTACGAGGCCGGTGTCGAGCAGTCCGAGCTGCTGGCGTCGCGTCTGGCGCGTCTACGACAGGGCTTGTTCCGCAAGACCGCCCGCCAGGCACCGGGTTTCGTCGAAGGTCCTCATGAAGCATCTGATCTGCTCGAACTTACTTCTCGGAGGCTCAAAACCACGCTCCAAACAATCAGGGGACCGTGACAAGGCCGCCAATCGTTGAGTGCGCCTTCTCCAGAAGACCTTTGGCGAGGGCCACAACGGCCATCCGGTCAACGAGCTGTCCGACCGGCGAGCGGTCACCGCTCGACAGGCGCCCTGAATTCCAACGAGAACCCGGGTATGCCGCTTTCTCCGGGGTACTTGTCATTTCTCGCCAAGGAAGGAATGGAATGCGGTGCCCTTGCCAACAAGATCTTCGGCGTCTGTGGTCTAATCCGCCAGACCATGAACACCAACCCAGGGTGGGCGGCTAAAGCTCATCCTGATTTTGGTGAATCTTCTTAACAAATCGAGTTTCCGGTGAGTTCACTTACGCAGCGCCGGATGCTCATATAGCATCCAATCGTGAACAGTCTCATGGCGACCATACGTGTTAGCACCTATACCGGGCATGTCTCCTTCGAAGATGGCAAGACCCTAGTCTTCAACCTGCCCAGGCATGCAGCTGATATTTGGCCCGCCGACATCGCACAAATATTACTCAATGCTCCAGGTGAACTGCACCCCGATGTTTCAACTTACGCGCTGAGCACTGGCTACCTAACGTCCCTCTCCGAAGAGGAGGAGGTCGCGTGGTTCCAGACGGAGGTGGAAGCCGTCGAGACGCTTGATGGAAAAGCTGCCATTGTTTCCGTCGTCCCAACCAACACCTGTAATCTGGCATGTGCATATTGTTTTCAGGCCAACACGGAAATGCGGTCACTACTGTCCCGCCACTTGACGATGGATGCGGCCAAGAACATCATGAGCGCTATTGATGGTTTGCTGTCAACCCGTGGCATCACTCATCTCGAACTTTTTGGCGGAGAGCCTCTTCTTCCACGTACCCGCGAAGTTGTGCATTACTTGGTCCGGGCGGCCGCAGAGCGTGGGCTGACCACGAGAGCAACCACGAATGGCACATTCCTTCACGACTTTGAAGACTTACTCGACCCCCAACTTCTTTGCGACCTGCAGATAAGCCTGGATGGCTCCCGCGAGTATCACGATGCTAGGCGTGTGCCCATCACTGGTGCTCCAACATTCGATAAAATCTTCGAGAACATCAAACTTGCCTTGAACCGCGGAGTGAAAGTCTTTATCCGCCCAAACGTCGATCGAAGAAACCTAGAGGGTCTTGCGGAGCTCGTCTTGTTCCTGCAGGAGGAAAGGCTCTTCGATAACCCCCTAGTAACGTTTGACTACGTCAATGTCATTCCAGATCCTCTGACTCCTGATGCATCCGCCGATATTTTGGTGTCACGCGAGGCGACGGGCGAGTATTTGAAGAACGCTGGCATTGATCTTGGTGCCTTGGACAACAAATCTGACCTAGCGGGTTTTCTCGGCGACGCAATGAAGAAGCCCCTGATTTATGCTTGCGGGGCGCCCAACCGAAACATCTACTTCTCCCCCGAAGGTCAGATCTATAATTGTCATGAACTGGTAGGCCGCCCAGAAATGGCCGTTGGACATATGGAGAGCGGAACCTTCAAGCCACTCCCTATATGGAATGATTGGCAGGGTCGGCGTATCGATAAGCTGCAAAATTGCAAGCGCTGCCCCGTGGCATATCTTCACGGGGGCGGATGTGGTGCCCGGCTTTCCCCCGACAAGATCTCTTGGCTCGGAAACTGTGCTGGCTACCCAGAAGAGTTCGCTGATACCGTCCGAGCTATGTACGGCGCAAGTCAAACCGAAGCGTGATTTCGGTGGAAGGGCGTCCGCCGCAATCACTACACCTTGCCCCTAATGTAGAAATTGGCGCAGCTGGCAACCCTGTGGTCTACGTGCCGGGTCGCGGGTCCTACGTGGTTGACATCGAGACGCATCAGTTTTTACTGAGATCCATCAACGGCAATCTAACTGATGCCGGAGTCGACGTGGAAACTTCGGCATCCCTTGAGAAATTGCGGTCCGTGGGCATCCTGCAAGGTGGAACCCACTTACAGCAACACAAAGGCGACGCCAATTACAGCGCCGATTTCACGGACTTAACGGCACGCCACAATAGCAAGCTTCTTCGAGCAGTCGTAAGAGTCGTAGGTCAGCGACTAAGCCCCGTACTTCCCCCGCCAGTTGTGGCGCTCGGCGTCGTATTGCTCCTTCTGGAATTCATCTTGTGGGTCGCCACGGCATCCGTCTCCGCTGTGGCAGGTGCTTTATTGGATACGCCCCTGCTCCTATTTTCGTTAGTTTTCGTCCTTCAGGCAGTGCAGCTGGTCCTGCACGAAGCGGGCCACTACGCAATCGCGTGGAGGGCGGGATACGACCCGGATGTCGGAGTTGGACTCTACTTCACCGGCCCAGTTGCTTATGTGGATCTGTCGCCGCTCGATGTCGCTAGTAAGAAAGTACGCCTAACTGCCGACATGGCTGGCTTGTCCATTGACGGCTACTTTGTGGCAGCCGTGACGGTCGCCTACTGGATCACAGGATTACCTGTCCTTGCCGCGACATCGGTCATCCTGGCCTCGGTTTCAATGGCCTCATTTGAACCCGCTGCCAAGAGTGACGGATATTGGGCTCTCCGAGATCTGTTCAATGGTCGCGCGACTTCCGCCACTTGGTCGAGGCCTCGCCAACTCATGCGGGCCGCGTGGCGTCGCGACGACGGGGGACGCTTCGCAAGAGCACTGCTAGCCGTTTACGGGTTATTCGCGGTCATCGGCCTTTGCGCCGCTCCACGGTGGATTAGCGGCGTCGCAGCGAAGATAGCAGCGGCGGACTGGGTTGAACTTCTGTTCCCCGCGCTGGTCAGCGTAGTCTTCGTCTCTATCAGTGTTCTCGCTGCCTTGCGAGCCGGTGGGGTCAAAGCCCAGGACGGAGGCCATCAATGAGAGCGTTCTCCAAGGGTCTGTCCGGAGTGTCGACCACCGTAAAGAGACCATCCGGATTTATATCACACCAATACCGCTGACCGAGCTCGTCAACAAGGATGTCGGCCGTAAAGAGGTTGAGACCGAGCGCACTCGAAATCAGCCGAGCTTCGGCTTCGACATCACGGGACGAATATGATTCTCTGATCGATGGAGATGCAAACCTGTTGTCGACGGGACCTTCAGCATTAAACACTTGGCGCACAACTCCCACCCGGCCGAAGCTGTAGGCGAGTCTCCACTCTGCAGCTGCCTCAATGCGTTTTTGAAAGATCATCGGACATGGCTGACGCACGTCGAGATCTTCCGAAACGACGAGAGACGTCGCCACCCTGCCCTGGTCCCCCAATGATTGGTCGACATGGATGCTCTTCGCCACGAGCTGAGCGTGATCCAATCGAGTAGTGGTCCCAAGATCGTAATCGGGAACCAAAACGACGGCCTTAATCCGCTCCAAAACCGACAATTTGAAATCCTGATGGGTCGGATCACGTGACCAAACTCTGGGACGCTGCAAGTAGATTAGATGGAGACCCGCTAGAACCGCGGCGTCCCACTGGCGCTCCACGAAGTTCCGGTGAGCTGGGTCAGGCTCTGAGGAAACTACGAGGGGCCGGGGTGGTGAGCTACGCCAGCGGCGGACGACAACGCGATTTGCAGTCAGGAGTTCCTCGCTGGTGATCGTCGTGTCTTGGTATGAAAAGATCCACGAAGTGCCCTGGCCTTTGAGATGAAAGTCGTATTCCCGGGCGTCACCCGCCAGTCTTAACCATTGAAGCCCGGCGCCACCTGCTATTGCTTCCGCGTCCGGGTCATCCCAATCGGCAAACATGAAGCCGGTCATACAACGCCATGTTTCGACAGGGACGAAATGACGATACGTGCCAGTTCAAACGGCGGCTGTAAATGGTCACGAACAATCTCGGGAAGCCTTCGGCGCGGGTCCGTGAGATATGGGTATAGCCCCTCGGCGTACGCGTCCATCACCTGAACCGATCGAAGAATCAAGGGCCGGTACTTCGGGCTCTGTCGCAGTAGAGCTTGGTCTTTGGCTTCGCGATACAGCAGGTTTGAGATGGGGCCGACATGATGAGTTGAGATTCCTCCAGGTTTGATCAGCAGCATAAGGTCACGGGTGACCCAGTCAAGTGCTGTGCCGAGCCGTGCAGCGTCCCGCCACCAGATAGCTCTACCTGCGACCCTGCTGTGGTCATTCAGAATCTCGAATAGTACCCGCGACGGTGTGTGCTCCGCCGTCGTGCGGATCTCATGGGCAGACCATGACCAGCCCTCGTCGCGCGCAAGGCACAGGAGTGAGTCCAACCAGCCCTGCTGAATACTCGGGGGTACCGTCTCCGATCCAAGGAGAGACGTGGAAAGCTCGAGAAGGTGCAGGGACTGAATTTCTTGCCCGCGGCCCCGGCGCTGTGCAAGGGACCTCGCGACCCGCAGCAATGTAGCAAGAGCGTCAAGGTGCACCCGTCGCGCCTCGCTTAGGGACTGTGAATAAAGCCTCGTCATCACCTCAACTTCTGTGAGCAGTGAGAGCGAACGCTTCACATCATTTTCAAGCTCCTCAATACGCAGGCCTGCCGCTTCAAGGCATGCCACCCTTCGCTTGTAAGAACCGTCCGGAAATAGGGATTCCCAATACCGGTAATGGGAATCCGCGGGCGTTTTCCCTGGTAAATGTCCGATCCGTAAAAAGGTCAATTTCACCCCGACCGTCTGTAAAGGAAGATCGGACGAGCCGAAGCTCGTCCGATCAACCCAAGTAAGGAATTAATTGCCATAGAAGCTGGTTTTGCACATTTTCGGCAACTTCATCTCGACGCGTGCATCCACAGGGCTCACGACGCTCTTAAGAAAGAGCGGCTGTTCTGCCTCCTGGACCTCTCGGGTCTCGTTGTTTTCGTTCACTGGTTCACCCCCCTCGGTCGTCCTATTGGTCGATGCGAACCAACTCTCGGAGACTAGCATTACACGGACCCTAGAATCCATGGTTCGACCGCTTAGGAGTTATCGTTACGCAGGAGATCCTCTACCGCGCTGAACAAAATGCTCTCGCTGACGAACCTACAGCAGCCAGAATGGCGCGACGAACAATAAACGGCCTGCCGTCCCGGAAGAGGCAAGCTCCCGTCACGCGGCCTCTTGCCAACCAAAACAAGGCTTGCATCCAACCGTGGCGCTTTGGTGGACATCTTGCCACTCGAGCTGATATTGCCGAGGGCATAGTCCGAACCTACAGATGTAATTCACTCGGGCCGGCCGTCACCGCTCATTCATACATACCAGCCCGCGGGACGCCATCGCTGCTGTTACGTAGTTACTGTCCCCAGTTTGGGTGACTCCCGGAGGGTCCGAGATAGCCTGAGACCGTTTTCAACTAGAATCCTCTGAATATACTTCTGGCAGGGACTCGTCTCTGTCCATGGCGGGTGTTTGAGAGGGGGCGGCATGGAATCAAATTATTGCGAATGTGGCCAACAGGCCAACGCGCGGTGTACAGGGGGATGCGGTCGATTCCTGTGCTCCTCTCATATACGTCGGGGGGAAATTTCCGCCGAAAGGTTATTGGACTTTTTTTCAAGTTCCGGATCTATCGATAAGCCCCTCCTATGCGAGAGCTGCGTGCAAGTGCAAGTCGCCCAGACGTCTAATCACGTCGTCAGTCTCTTGAAATCCAAGGGATTCGAGACCGCCGAACAACTGGCGGTGGAGATGATCCGTGTTGGACTATGGTCGAAATACATGACGTGGAACGCCAAATGGGGTCCATCCGTCGTCCAGTCAGCGACGGGAAACCTGCCAAGCTGGGCGACCGGAACGGCCGTAGAAGTTCTGGAAGAGCTCATCCCCCGGTACGCCGATCGCACCCATACAGGCACTGTCAGTTGGCGAAAGACCAGACGCTACTTTAAGGGATTTTTCAAGCCCCGGCAAGCCGTGGCGGAGCTCGATTCCGGCAAGATCCAGTGCTGGGTCATTCCTGCGGAGACCACCTTTCGCAAGTCTCAATATTCAACGTCTTCCGAGTGGGTGGATTGGCCATATTCGCTCCTCTTTTCATTGGAAGGTCGTCTCATGTGCGCAGGGACTGCAGTCGATCATCGGCGTGTACTCGAATATGAGGAAAAGGAGTATTTCGGCGCCTTTTCGGATGGAGAGGGCGGCGGACAGCCTAGTGCTTGGTCAGTGGCCGACGCGATCCGCGATCAAATTCCGCTGTTGTCCAAGAGACAGGACAAGCGAAGTCCATGGCCAGATGGGCATTGGCTCGACACGTTCGCTTGCGTTGCGGCGAAGTGGCTCCAGGAATCAACGACGATTTGATCCTTCTCTGAACAACTCATCCAGCCACCAGGTACAAGGACGTCGGCCAGGAACATCGACACCGACGACAACTTCGCCGCCGGCTCGCTTCCTCGGCGAGTGCATCCGACCATGCCTACCTCAGCACTGGTTGGGGCGAGTCTTTAGTTGTTCTTGGTTTTGGACTTGGCTGTCGTATTCATGGTGTTCTTGACCTCGACTTCGGTGGTGGGCGCTGGTTCCTATACAGGCTTCAATTTCCTTCCACCACCAGGTCGTGCATACGACTGGCCTTGATCAGTCGCGAGTTCGAACGGATTTCTGACCCAATGCCTGTGGCCCGCGCGTGGTGCAGAATGGGCCGCACCTCATCCTACTGGCACCGCGGTCGTTGAATCAGTGGTGGTACCGTTGCCCAGCAAACCATTGGTATTCGAGCCCCAGGCTCTCACTGTACCGTCGTTCTTCAAACCGTAGGTTGAGGAGAATGATGAGGTGGTTGCCTTGACTCCGGATAGGCCGGTGACTTGCGCGGGCGACGTGGAATTGCTGGTCGTGCCAATTCCAAGCTGACCATAGGCGTTGTGACCCCAGGCCCACACCGTCCCGTCGGACTTCACCACAGCTACTGCGTTGTTGGCTGTTGTGACGCTCCGGATGCCGGACAGGGTGCTCACCTGCACAGGCGTCGTTGAGGCGTTCGTGCTGCCAATTCCGAGCTCGCCGTAGGAATTGGCACCCCAGGCCCATACTGTCCCATCTGTCTTGACCGTATAAACCGCTGCGTCCTCTGCGGGGGCCGTGGCAATCGCGCTGACAGCGGACAGACCCGTGACTTGGACAGGCACAGATGAGTTGGTGGTGGTCCCGTTCCCGAGCTGACCGGAAAAATTGTAGCCCCAAGCCCGCACCGTCCCGTCCAACTTCAAAGCAAGGGAGGTGCTTCCGTTCGACGCAATGCTCTGAACACCGGATAGACCGGCGACCTGAACTGGCACAGGTGAGTTGGTGGTCGTCCCGTTCCCGAGCTGGCCGAAGACGTTATTCCCCCAGGCCCACACTGTCCCGTCAGACTTCAAGGCAAGCGTTGTTTTGCCGTCGGAGGTGATGCTCTGAACACCGGATAGGCCGGCGATCAGAACTGGCACTGAGATGTTCGTGGTAGTCCCAATTCCAAGCTCACCTTGCGAATTGAGGCCCCAGGCCCACACGGATCCATCGTTCTTCACCGCGTATGCTGTGTAACCAGCGGAAGTGATGCTCTTGACGCCGGACAGGCTCGCAACCCGGACCGGCACGGCAGAGTTCGTGGTCGTCCCGTTCCCGAGCTGGCCGGCAAAATTGTATCCCCAAGCCCACACCGTCCCGTCAGTCTTCAAAGCAATTACTGACTGACTCGCCGGAGCGATTGTTTGGACCCCTGCCAAACCAGACACAGCCACGGGCACGTAGGTGTTGGTTGTGGTCCCGTTTCCCAGCTCACCGTAAGTATTCGCTCCCCACGACCACGCCGTCCCATCGATCTTCACCGCAAACACGGCGTAATTGTCATAAGTTGCAATACTTTGAATGCCGCCAAAGCCCGCTGGCACGCTAGGTTGAACGTTCAACGCCGCGGCCACTCTCTTACCTGCATAAGTCCCGGTCACCGTATGGACCCCGGACTTGGCCGCGGTACATCTCGATGCCGTGCAAGTTCCGTCAGGGGCGATGCTGAAGACGGTTGCGGCGGTCACGTCGCCCAAAGACAGGTTGGACGTATCCGCCCCCGAAACTGAGTACCCCTGCGATGCCCCGGCGACGATCGTTGATTGACTCGGTGAGATGACCAGATGGTCCAGAACACGTTTTGCGGGGAACAGGCTCTTCACGAAAAGAGCCGCTAAGAGGGTCTCCCCGGTTTCCCTGTAGGCAAGGTGGGGACAGCTAAGAGAATCGCTACCGAATACCTCGAAAGGATCGCATCCCACCAGGCCGTGTTGGAGTTCCCGGAGGACTCCGGCACACGTGACGATTCTCAGGATGCCTTCCGCGCAAGAAAGAGCACTGGCGGCATTGACCACCGAATTGCAGATGGGGTCATTCACGAGGCAGTAGCTTCGGGCTTTGGCTTGGAAGCCCGGCGGCGACGTCGGAACAGCTCGCGCACCCCATATCCCGTGCCCGCTCGGGCGCTGTGTGTAGGTTCCTTGATCCAAGGGGTGGGACTGAGGGTTGAAGTTAGGGTCAGCAAACAGGATGACGGAAACTACTCGGTCTTTCTGGCTCTGGTTCAGCCTTGCGTAGACCTCCATCATGATATCGGCGCCTTGCGAGTATCCGACCAGTACCAATTTTGTGTTCGTGCAAACAGAGCCCAGGTACGCCAGAGTGTTGTCAACGCCGTTCTGCTTGCTTTGCGAGTACGTACCATAGATTTCGAAATATCGGACCGACTGATCCAGGTAGGGAACTCCGTGTTCGGTGACCCGCGTTCCGGTCCCGTGATACGACGCGACCAGCTTGTCGTAGAAATCTGTGTTCGTTTGTCCTAAGAAGTCTGTGCCAGTAGTTTTCTTGCTGCGGAGTTCACCGCTTCCGGCGAGCCCTACTACTTGAATATCGCCGCATCCTTGGGCTGCGTTGCTCTGCGGCGCGGCCACCAGCAGTGCGGCGAGAGTAAAAAGAATGACCAAGGCCCCACCGGCTGACTTGCGCAGCGGTGAACGCCTTGGGTTCCTTCCGCGTGGGCGAGCCGATCCGGTTGAAGTTAGGCAGAACATGGTCATACACCCTGACTGAGACCATGTAGAGCCTGCTGGACCGGTAGTGGCCGTCGAACTTCCCCCGAGAAGCACGAACTCCAGTCATATCCGACGGATTGTCGCCATGTCAATGACCGCCACACACCGATTCAATCAGAAGACCCAAAAGTGGGTGGAGGAAAGAGCGGAGTCGGGTTCCAAGTGTCGACGGCCGGGGCTAGCGTCTGGGAGCAGGCACGACTTGGAACCATCGACGGGTCCGCTACGGGTCAGCGGCCTGCTGTCACATCCGGAGGATTCGCCGGCAAGATGTCTGTGATCTTCAAATCCATCGCCTGGCAAAGTGCCGTCAGAGTCATCAGCCGCGGGTTCATCGGCGTCCCCGGCTTCGATTCACCCTTCTCGAACTTCTGATACGTATAGGCAGAAATTCCGGCCACATGCGCGAGCCGCTCCTGGCTGAGTCCGCGCGCCAGCCGTGCCCGCTGGAGGTTCACACCAATCTCGCGGGCGTACTCGTCCCACGAGATCGAACGCTTCCTTCTGCCAGTCACAATTCAAGCCTGAACGAGGCTTCATCTGGCGATCCTCATACATGTATGGGAATCTTTAGATGACCATATTTGAGACGTTTACCATGGGGGCTCGGTGCCGGCTAGCAAGCGCAAGCTATTTACAAAATATTCCGTTTGTGGTATATATGGGTCATTGCCAAACGGCGGTTGCAGGCCAACGCCTCCCCCGGATCCTGGCGACTATCAAACTTCATGCGCCCAAGTAAGCGCGCAAGGAACCACCGGACATGAGTATCGAACGTCCAGAGCATCGAACCATCAGCAACGTCAGCCCAGAGGCACTGCCGGCGCACATCGAGCGTGTCGACGAGGCCTTCGACAACACCTCGCTCCCTCAAGCGCATGCGGAGGGCCTCGTGGATAACCAGGTCCCGGATCACGCCCAGGATGTCATCGACATCGCGAATCCAGACACGGCCAACTTCATCGAGCGCACTGCCCGCGACGAGCCGGTTTCCCACCGCCGCCGCAACCTACTCATCGGCCTCGGGGCTGGCGCGGCGGGTGTCGCACTGGCTGTCGGCGCGTTCGTTGGCATCAAGGGCGCAACTGACGGCAGTCACAACGCAGTGCCGGGTTCGGATCCGAAGTTGACAGGCCAGTTGAACGAAACCTCGCCAAGTCCATCGGCGCTCCAGGAACACACCTACACGGTCCAGGAACTCCTGATCCCCGCCACCCTGAGCGGTCAAGACGCAGCCAAGATGCTTTTCGAGCAACGGTTTTCCGCCTGGTACGCAGCCGGCGCGTCAGACAAGCTAAACAGCGACTGGCACAAATCTGCCGCTAACGGTGCAGATGCACTGAAACCAATAACTGCAAGTACAGCCAAAACCTTTGCTGATGCGCTTTTCGTGTCCGACTGGCAGAACCGCCTTTCGCTCGTCCGGCTTGAGCAAAGGGAAGAGGCAGTCAACTCCAACGCCCTCGAAACCTGGCTCATGACTTACAAGAGTCACGACGGACAGGACAAGGAACCATACAAACGTAGTCTGACAGTCGAGAAGGTGGATATTGTAAGTAGTTCCGACGCTTCGACGATCCTGACGGTCTACATGACTGAACATGAGAACGCAGATAAGAATCGCGCCATCCAGATCGACCCAAACCATACGAGCATCGAGGGTAACAAACTTGTCTGGCAGGTCCAGCTCGACAAAGTCGATGGCAGCTGGAAACTCGCTGACTTGAAATGACGGCTCTGACCTTGGAAGGGTAGAACTAGGCGCGCCTAGGACTTCTCAAACCATGCCGCCTGTGCTTAAATAAGCGCAGGTTATGCCGGATAAACGAAAATCGAATTACGCTCGGAACCTTGGTTTCCAAGTACTTGGAAAGGTACAGCCCTTGGGGCTGTACCTTTCGTGGTTTACCGGACAAAAGCGCCCACCGCGAATTCGCCTGATTCTTCTGGCCATGCTGACGACGGTATCGTTGGTGCTCGCGCCTCTGGCGCGCCCTGCAGCGGCTGCGGCGGTCCCAGATCCAGCGGCAATGAAGAACTTGAATGCCGAGATCACCAAGCTTTTCTACCGAAACGCTTTGGCAACGTGTGTTGGCTACTCGCCACTGACGGATGACGCATGGGTTATTCGCAGCCTGGACCGCATCAATGAACAGAACGCCTCGAATTACAAATGGTTTTGGGATGGCGGCGGGCTTTCTCCCTCATTTCAGCCTCTTGACGTTTTCGCCGGACGCTGGCTTCACGATGCCGGCGATTCCTCCGTCGATGAATACGGCCGGGCAAAGTGCTCAGACCCCACATTCATCTCGAACGCCGTCAAAGGAATCGGCTACTCCGCAGCTTCTGGTGACTCGGTCGGGGTGTTTCACGTCCTCTGCGACCTTGGATTCCAACGCGACGGCGGCGACCGCTGTCTGAGCGGAAAAGGTGCCTGGTACCGTAGCGCCTCCGGCGACGCCATGCGCGACAAGGTCGTCAACTCACCCAACGGCAAGGGCCTCCCCGGGATCGATGACGTCAAGACCTACAAATTGCTCACGCAGGGTCTCACTGATCTCTGCAATGCCACTATTGCCCCGAAGACCAGCGCGAACCTCACCCAGGGTGTCTACGACATCAGCGTCTACAACCAGGACACGGGCCAGCCCGAGACGCAGAACATATCCTTCGGCAACGACAAGCGATCGATTTCACCGACGACAGGGTCGTCCTTCAATATCTCAATCCCAGGCATCGGCATTGCATCTCCTGAGGCCTACACCGTGGGTATTACGGCCAACGACGGGGGCACCACTAACTTTCCCGCAGGCGTGCTAAACGCTGGGCAGAACATCGCAGGATCCGTTCGCATCGGTAGCCTCTACAACGGCTGCACGGACATGGTCAATCAGATCAACAACCGACACCTCGCGGATGCCTATACGGCATGGGTGGGCAACCACAAGTCGAGCAGCACCGACAAGCCTGCAGACTGCTCGAATGGTGGCACAACCGACGCTAAGGGTAATCCGTGCCCGGCTAAGGACAAGCCGTCCTGCGCGGTCACCGGCATTGGCTGGATAGTTTGCCCGGTGATTACGTTCCTGGCCAACATCATGGACAACGTCTATGGCTTCCTGGCCGATAATTTCCTGCGCACGGATATCAAGCTGGTCGACACCTCGAGCCCTACCTATGAGGCATGGGCCAAGATGCGGGACATCAGCAACGTCGTCCTGATCATCGTCTTCCTGATCATGATCTACTCCCAGCTCACCAGCTTTGGCATCTCCAACTACGGGCTGAAGAAGATGTTCCCGCGGCTGGTCATTGCGGCCATCCTGGTCAACATCTCCTTCATTGTCTGCCAGATCCTGGTTGACCTCTCCAACATCCTGGGCGCATCGATGCAGAGCTTCTTCCAAAGCCTTGGCCCCCAGATCCAACTCAAGGACGTCAACAGCACGACCGATGTCGCCACCGCCTCCAGCGCCCTGGGCGTGACGGGTATCGCTGTGAGTGTCCTCGGCGTCGCCGCAGGCATCTACCTCGTTCTGCCGTTCCTCGGTGCCATGATCCTCGCCGGGCTCGTCGCCGTCCTATTCGTCGGCTTCCTCCTCATCGCCCGCAAGGCGCTGATTGTGCTGCTGATCGTCATCGCGCCTTTGGCTGTGGCGGCCTACATGTTGCCCAACACCGAGCAGTGGTTCAAGAAGTGGCAGAAAATGCTCTTCTCGCTGCTGCTGCTGTACCCGATCATCGCCGTCGTCTTCGGCGCCTCGCAGCTGGCCTCACATATCCTGGCGCCCGTCGCCGACGCCACCACCGGCCAGCCCGACAACCTGCTGAAAGTCGTGGCCGCCGCGACCGCCGTGCTGCCGCTGTTTATCGTGCCGAGCCTGCTCAAAGGATCCCTTAACGCCATCGGCAATCTGGGCGGAGCTATCAACAAGATCGGAGGCAAGTTCCAAGGCGCTGCATCCAAAAAAGGTGGCGAACTGCAGAACACAGGCCTGGGCAAACTAGCCAACACCCGACTTGGACGAAACGCGTTCGTCCGCAGGATCGGAGGTCGGGCCACCGGACACGGCCGACGCGGCTACGACGCGCTGGGTGCCAAGGCCGAGAACGAGTCCTCCCAACAGATCCTCGATGGCTGGAACCGCGACGGCACTGCCAATGATTTCGCGAAACTTCAAAGTATTGCAGCCAAGAATCCGGGATCCGCCAAGGGCCAAGCGGCCCTCCGACAACTGGCGGCTACGGGAAGTGTGGTCGAACTTGCTGAGATCAGGAAAGGCATCACCTCAGACAAAGACATGGTCGCCTACAACCGCGCCATAGCCTCGCAGTTCACCGCACTAAAGGCAAAGCACCCTGGCGCGGTCATGCCGATGACGCCCAAGGCGTGGGGCGAGGTCAAACAAGCGGAAATGCATGCGATGAAAGACGTCGCTTTGGAAGAGGGCGCTGGCTCCAGTCCGGAATTCCGGGCCAACCTCGCATCAGCACTGGCCGATCCTGAGCAGGCCCGTCACTTCACCCCGAACATACACAACAAGTTCGGCGGTGGCACTCCTGCCAGCCCAACGACACTAGTCAGTCCTGTTGCCGGCACGTCAGCAACTCCGTCACCGCAACAACCGGCGCTGGCTGCCCCGACCGCGTCATCCGTGCCGCCAGAAACACCTGGCCAGCGCGCCGCGCGTGAATCCGTCGAAAAACACATGCAGGAGAGCGGCGAAGCTGACGGGTGGGCAAGGTGGCGCGAACAACAGCAAGCTCGTGAGTCCGGAGGCAGTCACGCCGATGAACAAGGCCGACAAACACCCAACGGCGCAAGCGATGACTACCACGACCGCATGAATCAATAGAAAGGACGGTGATGACCAAAACCACAACACGCGCCAAAAAGACAACGAACCGCCGGGCAAGCGAAGCTGCCCAACTGCCGACAGACAGCGTGCAACAAGAAACCTCCGGCGTTGACCTCAAATCCCGACTGCCGATGACCTGGCAGACCACCGAAGATATTCCGCGAAAACACTGGTGGTGGTTCGCCATCGTTGGCTATGTCGGAATCGCCGGAGTAGCACTGGCCTTGGAACTCCACGCATGGTCGGTCGCAGCGGTCTTCATTGCCGCCGCGACCGGACTCATCGTCACCTACGCCCGGAAACCACGAACCCTGACCTGCATCCTCGGCAAGGACAGCCTGACCATCGACGAGAAAGCTTTGGACCTAAACGACTACCGGGCCTTCACCATCGCAGAGACCCTGACCGGCAGGAACACCCCGACACGCTCACTGATCGTTCTGCTGCCCAAGAAACGCCTCGGCCTGGCATTGGAACTCAGCCTCACCGACGACGACCAGCAGAATCTCGTCATTGCCGAAGCATTCCAGGAAACCATGCCATTCGACGAAGCACTCTCATACCAGACCACCCAACGAGTCCTGAGCCGGATCGCCAAATGGCTGAGATTGTCCTAGCTTGGCCGGGCCTATTGCGAGGAGCCGACGGATTCACGCAGAGTCATGAGGTCTGGGCGGCCTCGTAGCGCGCCATAACCTCGGACTGAATCCGGCCTCTGGAGTTGATAGGAATGTTGTTCGCTCTGGCCCATTCACGGATTGCTTTGGTGTCCGAACCTGCGGCCACCTTGCGCGGGGACCGTGCCCGGCCACCGGCCCGTCGGCCCGCCGCCATGTATTTCGCAAGTGTCTCACGAAGTTCGCCGGCGTGAGTTTCATTGAGATCAATCACGTATTCCGCGCCGTCCAGCGCGAACGACACTGTTTCGCTTGCTTTGGAGCCGTCAAGGTCATCTTCCAAAAGAATTACCATTCGCTGAGTCATGAAACAAGACTATCACTTGAATTAGCCCCGTGAGACTTTAAGCCGTTCAAACCAGATCATAGCCACACTCGGAGGGCCGCCTTTGTAGTCGCTCATAGTCGTCCTAAGGATTCCCAAAGTCAGGGCAGGGATTTCCAGCCCTTCGCCCAAAGAAAAGAACCCACCGTCGAGATGGCTGCGACACCGATGACGGTGGAGCTCTTTCCCGTGGATGGGTTTTGTCATAATTGGACGGCGAAGGCACCACCGAGCGACATGTGATCAATCAGGTCGTCTACACTTTCGTCGGGATTAATCGTTGCCGGACTAGCACTCTGGGAAAAAACCAGGTGGCCCGCTCCGTAGATGAGGCGTCTGATTGTTGGCGAATAACTGGCATCGAAACCAGCCAGCCTTTGATTCGAGAACAGGGTGATTTGAGACGTGAATGAGACTGTCTTCTCACCCGCCTTGAATCGGTCCATGGCTGTCGCGACGACGAGTCCTGTGCAGACCTCAAATTGTTGCAAGTACAGGGTTGCCCGATCGAATGGACTCGCGGCTTCGAATTCGGCGCGCGACGTAAATGATGGTTTGCGATACCTTTTGAAATCGTTGACAGAAGCCAAGTGATTCACCTCCTCGACAGAGATGTGCGACCCTCACGGACCACACATCACATTGATTGTGGCCCGGACAATGGGTTGCAGGCATTTAAGCACGAAACTCGCAATGAGTCAAGCTTTATGCTTTATTCCGCGGTAGATTCTCCGGAACTTCATATTGTTTCCCGGTTTCTCAACGATCCATTTTGCAATTAAATATTGCCATTTGCCCCGTTCCTCAATGTCGTAGATCACGGCGCATAAGAGTTCAATGGAGCTGCCCAGCCTCAGGGCGAAGTCGTCTGTCAGCTGGTATTCATCCCAACCGACCGGGATGCCACCCGCGTCGCTTCCATGAGGGGTGAAGCTTGCCGCAATTAGCTCGGGTTTCACTTGCTCATATATTTCTTCCTGGATCCCCGGTACTCTCGCATTCAGGAACAGGTGCGTCATGGAATTGGGGGAAAACAGTCTGACGTACGGATCTGCCTTTCTTTCCTTCTTGACTGCGGCTCCGTACTTCTGGTCAATCGCGACTTTGATGAGTTTTGAGACAAGGCGAATCGGGCTCGCCAGCCTGTTGTAATGATGGGCTGCTTTGATGCCTGAGGAAAGTAGATCCACGAGATCCTTGAAGGCCTCCTCGAAGCTAAGTCCTGGATTCAGCCGCTGATACTGGCGAAAGGCTGACCGGAGTTCGTCTTGTATCCGTGAGCGTTCGTACTCATGGAAGTCCACATCACCGGGTTGCCCGACCCCGCATGGGTAGGACTGCATGCGGGTCAGCAATCTGGCCAGCTCATAGTAGGCGCCGGCTTCTTCCTTCTTGTACATGGTCGCGGTGAGCCGAGGCGTGCGTGAGGCAATAAAAGCCCGTTGACGATCCCCAAGGTCGTCGCGGCTCCCGATCAAATTGAGTGTGGCGCACAAGATAGCTCGTTCGAGCTCATCAAGCTCAGCGGCAGGTTGCCGAATCAGAATGCATTCAAGGACATCCAGGACGATGCTTGCTGCCTCCTCCAGTCCCCAGTTTCTGGCGCGAAGTTCCTGGAGGACCGCCGGTGTCCGGTACAGCGCATCTCCGGAGTTCTTGATCTTTCTGATGCCTTCTTCACCCCGGAGCCCAAGGCGCCCACGCACACTGAAGAGAGCGGCTCTGATTTCAGTCACAGTCGCCGGGTCTGTGATCCGTTGGCGCCGTTGCCCTTGCTCCACACTCATCCCGGCCTCCCTCTACCCCTCCGGAAACCGCTCCGGTTGCAGTCCGCTTGGGTAAAGAGTACTGGGAGGGGTCGCCGTCGCCACGATATTTCGGTGATGAGTTGCACTTGGAAAGTCATCCGCAAGGATCCCATCTGCAGAGGAAGCGCAATGAAAATCAACCCACCGGTTCATGGACTCCTTCCGGTCCTGTTTCTTCTCTCCACCGTGGCGCTCACAATGAGTGGCTGCGCCGGAGCCAACACGCCAGGTGACCTCGGCGTGAATCAGAAGACCTTGGCCACCTGCCCATCGCGACCGCCAGCCGCCCAAGCTGCGATCGATGTCAGCGGCACAGATCGCATGCACAAGCTCCCGGAAGCCTACACAGCGGCGACCAGGGACCTTGTCCGCCGGACAGCTGTCTGTGATGGGCATTTGTCCGTGGTGGCGTTTTCGGCCAGCAGCACAGCCACGGTCAGCCTGTTCGAGGGCGACCTCAGAATGCCAGGGAGTACAGAGAACAGCCGCCTCCGCCGTGTTCCCCAGGCGACGGAAGATGTCATGAGGACCGTCGAGGAGGCCTACGCCACCAAGATCAGCTCCATTACCCCTGGCGGGACCGACATCCTCGCCCAGTACCGTCTTGCCTCCGAGGGCCGCCGGCAACTAGGCGGCGACCGTCCGCTGGATCTGCTGATCCTGACCGACGGCTTTCAGAACGCCGGCCTCGTCATCGGTGACCGCGTCCTGTCCGACGCTGAAGCCAAGACCCTCGCCACCGACGTCGACGTCCCCCTGCTGCCCGGTGCCACCATCACCGTGGCAGGCATCGGCAAAACCAGTGACCAAGCAGTCGTGGCCACCGACGTCGTCAACGGCATGAAGGCCTTCTACGAAGCCATCTGCCAGCGCACCGGGGCTGCAACTTGTGTCAGCGTCACCGACTACACCCCGGCCGGCGGCTGACCACCATGGCGAATTTGAATCTCTTTACCCCGGGCAGGTCCCGCCGATATGCCTCGGGCGACCCAGTTCATACCATGGCCAACGCCAGCGACGTGGTCAACCTGCAACGGGTCGATGAGGCCTCGGCGATCGCCGCTCCGGACCCTATCGCGGCGGGGACATGGATGGAACGCGGCTTCGGGAAACTGGCCGCCGAACAGGAACACCTGTGGCCCGCCGAGGGCGAACAGGCCAGCCGCGTGCACGCCGCGACCGCCGTCGGTCTGAACAGTGCCGCCGAGACAGAGCAGTTCCTCCTGAGTGAGTCAGCCAGCCTGGTCACCGCCAGCAAGGAGTCCTACCAACATTGCCAGAAGACACTCCTGCCGTGGGTGCACCGAGGACCGCACCACAATCTCCGCTACTGGGTCGGTTGGACTGTGCTGGGTCTCGGTGATGCGGTCGGTGTCGCTGGGGCGGCCATCCTCCTCGGTGAGGAGATCTGGATCGCCGTAGGCCAGGCGATGGCCACGGGGCTGGCGGCAGTCACCGCCGGTTCGGCCGGGCACGATCTAAAGGAAGTACGCATGGCCCGGCAACGCCGACGTGACCCGGACGATCTCACAGAGGATGAAAAACGCTACCGGCGCTTCTTCGACGACACCTCTGCCGGGGACTCACTGTTGAGGGTCGTGGCCTGGTTGGCGGGCGCCATCGTTGTCCTCATCGCTGCAGGGATCTTTGCCCTGCGGGCCAGCATCGAGGGCGGGCTGGCCGGGCTGGTATTCGGCGCCCTTGCCGCCGCCACCGCGCTGGCCTCCTTCTTTAACAGCTACTCGCATGCCGATGAGGTGGCTGACCTGATCGCGGTGGCGCTGCGGGACTTCCGGCAGGCCGTGCGCCGCTACCGGCGTATGGGGCGGGCCGCGCCACTACGGCGCCGGGCCCGCGCACACGAGATGGTCAAATCCATCACCGAGGAACATCGCCTTCGCGGCGAGGCCGCCGCCCACCACGTCCAGGCGCTGAAATTCCAATCGCTCACCGCCAACCCCGGAGTCGTCGGCCACGGCCCGGCCACTAATAATCAGGGCGCCGCACCAGCGGGGCAAACCACGCCACCCGCCAAGGATTCCCGGTGAAAGCGTCTCAATTGTTGCCCGGTGATATGCGTGGAGCATCGTTCCTGAGCGGGCCGGGACAACCCGCGGTCCTCCCCCGGGGCAAGCGGATCCGACTCGGCTACCCCGGTCGCTGCCCCAGGAAGCCAACATTCTCGCTCTGGATTTCGGACGATTCCGGCAGCCTATACGGCCCGGCCGGAAACGACCCGGTCAGCAACCGATACTCGGAGGCACAACTTGCCATGGATCAGGTCGCCCGGAACTGTTACTGCAAGCAGGAACTGATGGCAATCATCCACTTCGACACCCCCACGAGCGGATGCGTGGAGCCGAGGCCTTTCACCCGGGCCGGCCGGCACCAACTGGCCGCCGGGCTGGCAGTTCCGCCGGATGCAGCAGGCAGCAGCAAGCTCGAACCCAGCTTGGCCAAGGCGGAGAAGCTGGCCGCATCCTATCCGGACCATGACGTGGTGCTGACGGTCATGACCGATTGGGAGCTCTTCGACGAGAACCCGTCGGCTGTCTACGCCAGGCTGGCAAAATTTCCCGGCAAGGTCTTTGCGGCGGTCCTGCGGACCGGCCCGCAGCCCTGGATGCTGGATCCGAGGATCACGGTCGTGGCAATCACCGCCCAATCCGAGCCGGGAACCCTGGCCAAGACCATGTTCGAAGCTCTGACGATGCACCGGCCGGACCGAAAACCCACTATCTAACAGCACCCGAAGGCCCGGACGTTGTCAATTCCACAATACGGACGACCTCACCACCAACGCGCCAGGAATATCGATCTCCACCAAGGACCGCGCCCGTCCGGTGGCCCGACTTGTCGCCGAGCAGGCGAAGCGACCAGACGGTTTACCAACCGCATCATCTGATCTTAAGTACAGCCAGAGCACTCGCCAGACACCAAGGCAAACCAGTCATTAGCACCATCGCCCTGGATGACCGCACCCAAAAACAGGCTCAGAAAGGAGATTCCAACCATGATTACCGAATCCATGCCAAAAACGAGAGCGTGCCGCATGGAGGAACGTCGACCCGACACCATCGCCCCTCGCTTTTGCCATCCGGAACGGCTCCAGCACGAGAACGGACCACTGCGGTTCGTCGATCTTTTCGCCGGCATCGGCGGCTTTCACCTCGCCTTCGACCAGGCTGGGGCCGTCTGCGTCTTCGCCGCGGACAACGACCCTTCGGCCCGGAAAACCTACGAAGCGAACTTCGCCGGCACCGATCCCGACCTGTTCACGGAGGAGAGGTTCGCGGGAGACGTGCGGACGATCGATCCCACGGACCTACCGGATTTTGACATACTCTGCGCCGGCTTCCCCTGCCAACCCTTCAGCATTATTGGGCATCGTAAGGGCTTCGAGGACACCCGCGGCACCCTGTTCTTCGACATCGCCCGGATCATCGAAGCCAAGCAACCAGCCGCGTTCTTCCTCGAAAACGTCCAAGGACTGCTCAGCCACGACGGCGGCGCCACGTTCGCGACCATGAAATCGGTGATCGAAGAGGACCTCGGGTATTCACTGCACTACAAGATCGTCCGGGCCTGCGACTTCGGCCTCCCCCAGCTGCGGCCACGCCTGTTCATGGTCGGCTTCCGCGACCCGGACACGCCGTTCGAGTTTCCAGAGCCGCAGGCACTGACCACGACCATGAGCGACGTCCTGCGCGGCAAATGCCAGCGCGACATCGGCCGCACCGTTCTCGTGGGCGGACGCGGCCACCAGCTCGGTCACAGCCGCAACTGGGACGGCTACCTCGTCGACGGGCAACTGCACCGTCTCACCGTGACAGAGGCGGCCGCGATGCAGGGTTTCCCGCCCGATTTCCGGTTTCCCGTCTCGACGACGCAGGCCATGAAACAACTGGGCAACGCCATCGCAGTAGCCCCCGCAGAAGCGACTGCCCGCGCGCTCGTCAAGGCACTGCGAGCACGCCAGAAGGCCACCACCCCGGTCACTTGCCCGTCACGGACAACCCGCCACGTTTCGGCCACCCCGAAAACTAACATCGCCGCCGCTGAAAGGAACTACTCATGAACACCAACAAGTTCCCCCGCAAGCGCTACGCCTGCATTCTGGCCGACCCGCCCTGGGACATCGACCAAAAAGGCAAGCTCGGTGCCGAACGCCACTACGACCTCATGACCCTCGAACGCATCAAAGCCATGCCGGTGGCCGACCTCGCCGCCGAGAACAGCTGGTGCTTCCTCTGGGTCACCAACGGCACCCTCCGCGCCGGATACGACGTGCTCGAAGTCTGGGGATTCACGCCAAGAGTCCCCTTCACCTGGATCAAACCAAAATTCGGTTTGGGAAACTACCTGCGCCATGCCTCCGAGCACCTGCTGGTTGGGACACGGGGCAGGGTGAAGCCCAACTTCCGCAGCCAGCCAACCTGGCTAATGGCCCCTGTTCAGAACCATTCACACAAACCTGAGGAGTTCTACGCTCCAATTGAACGCCTCTGCGACGGGCCCCGCCTGGAACTGTTCGCCCGGAGGCACCAGCCTGGCTGGGATTCCTGGGGCAACGAGATCGACAGCCAGATCAGCATCCCCGGCTACCCAGTGCCGTCCGATTTTGACGAACAGGTCATCCAGCAGGCCGACTCGGAACAACTCCCCGTGGAGGAACAACCGGCGGTGCGCCGTGGCGGATAAGCCACAGCCCCGCAGCCCGCTGCGCTGGCTCTTCGACGCCAGCCTCCTGCTGCTCGGCGCAGCGTTGGCGATCAACTGGGCGGTCGGGCTCATCGCGCAGGTCTGGGCCGGAATCCTCATCGCGCTGGCTATCGGAGCCGTCATTGCCGGACTGGTCATTTGGTGGCGGCTCTGGCGGCGCCGGTGGTGAGCATAAGCGCCACATATGGCGTCGAAGATAGGCCGGCAGCCGCCAAATATCGGGATGAAATACCAGATCATTAATTCTCCAATTTATCTCTATAAAAGAGAGTTGCCAGGCCGTCAAGTCGGTGTTGTGAAATATACAAACTATATTGACGCCGCCAATTGGCTGGAATATAACCAACTGACCGTTTAGTGAAAATAAATTCTTCAGCATGAAAGGAGGATCACCGACATGGGAAAGCAATCAAATCGACGCGGAAAACAAGCGGAAAAGCGTCTCCGGGTGCGCAGCATCCGTCAGGATCCGCCGAACGTTGACCGTCTGACCAAGACGCTCCTGGACATGGCCATGCGCCAAGCAGCCCAGGAGCAGCAGGCACAGGCCGCTCGGGATGCGCCGTCGGAGGCAAGCCATGACTGACCACGGCGACAGTGAGCTTGTCTGGCGGGAAGTCCACTGGCCACGGCCTCTGACCAGCGAATCGGTGAGGGCGCTTGTCCGCCATCTCGCCTCCAACCGCCTCCCCGGGGCCGTACTTTGGGAAATCCGCGGAGAGAAAGGAAGAGTGCGCCATCAAGTGGCGACGAGCAAGCAGCATTCCCGCCGCTTCGCCCATCTTCTCCGGCAGCTGATACCGGGCATCGCTCTGACAGAGCCGGATACGAGGCGGCCAGTCACCACGGCTGCAGCCTTGCGGCTGGCGCCCTCGTCACTGGCCGCAAACATCGACGGTCCCGAGGCGATCAGCCGCTCACTGCTGGCGGCCATTTCGGCAGCCCGCTTCGCGGAAGACCTGCTCGTTCTGCAACTGGTCCTCGGGGAAGGGCTCGGGCCGGGGTTCGCCGACACCACGACGAACCCAACAGCCCCGTGGTGGCAGGCCATCAGCTCCGGGACAACGCAATCCCCGGGCGGCGTACGGTCAAGCCTTGCCAGCAAAGCCGCCCTGCATAGTGTCCGGGCAATCGTGCGTATCGGTGTCGCGGCGGACACCTCAGCCAAACGGCAGGCCTTGGCCCTCGGCGTCCTCGAGGCCGTCGGCACCATGGAAGGCCCTGGCATCCGCGCCGGCCTGGTCCCGGACTCCGCAGTCAAGCTCAATGACGCCCGGGTTCCGAAACTACGGTGGCCGTTGCGGTTGAGCATCGACGAGCTGGCCGCGTTGCTGGCGCCACCGCTGGGCGGATCGGATCTCCCGGGCGTGCCGCCCCTGCACCCCAAACTGTTGCCAGCCTCCCCCAAGGTCGACGGGACCGAACGGGTCTTCGCGTTCTCCGAAGCGCCCGGCAAGCCACGGCACTTGGGGATCGGACCAGAGGATGCCCTCAGGCATGCCGTCTACCTCGGACCCACGGGCAGCGGCAAGTCCACGGCTCTGTTGAACACCATCGTGGCGGACATGTTCGCTGGCCGGTCCATCTGCGTGATCGACCCCAAACGGGACCTCATCGACGATGTCCTGGCCCGCATCCCGGAGAGCCGCCAAGGCGACGTCGTCATCCTCGACGCCAGCGACGAACACCCCGTCGGATTCAATCCACTGGCCAGCACAGGCCGGAATGCCGAAGTCGTGGTCGATGGCATCCTGACCGCGATCAAGGACATCTTCGACGGCATCGGGCCACGCAGCCAGGACATCCTGCACGCCTGTCTGATCACCCTTGTTCGGGCCGGCGGCCACACCCTGGCCGACATCCCCCAACTGCTCAGCGACCCGGCGTTCCGTCGGCCCCTAACCGCCGCACAAGCAAGCGATCCCGTCCTGGCTGGTTTCTGGGCTTGGTACGACGGCCTGAAACCGGAGGCCCAGGCCTCAAGCACGGCACCCCTGCTGAACAAGCTGCGCGTCTTTCTGCTGCGCCCCCAGCTACGCCGAGTCCTCAGCCAGGCCGCACCCCGCTTCAGCATCAACGACCTGTTTACGAAATCGCGGATCCTGCTCGTCCCGCTCAACAAGGGCGTCATCGGAGCCGAGGCCGCCTCGCTACTGGGATCTTTGCTCGTCGCTGAGCTGTGGCAGTGCATCCAGGCCAGAGCGGCAGCACCAGCCAGCCACCGCCGGCCGGTCATTGTCACGGTCGATGAGGTACAGGACTACCTGAAGATCGGAGATTTGGCCGATGCCTTGGCCCAGTCCCGCTCGCTCGGTGTCGGATGGCAGCTCGCCCACCAGTTCCGCAAGCAGCTGTCGGCCTCGATGGCGGCTGCCATCGACAATAACGCCCGCAGCAAGATCGCCTTCGCCTTGGAGATCGACGACGCGAAAGCCATGGCCGCCATGGCGCCAGGACTGGAACCCATCGACTTCCAGTCCCTCGGCGAGTACGAGATCTACTGCAACCTCGTCGCAGGCGGCCAGCCCTCGGGATGGGCATCAGGGAAGACAATGCCGCCGCCGATCAAGATCAGCGACCCCGAAACCATCCGGAGAAGCAGCCGGAAACGGTACGGCCCCACCGAGGACATCAAGCCGCCGCCAACCACCCCGGCGACGCCGACACCAGGGAGCCCATCAACAGAAACCCCAACAGCTCAAGCCGTTGGAAGGAAAAGGAGGAAAGACACATGACTGAAAGCAACAGTGAACCTAACGAAACAGCCACGGCTGGCAGCGACACGGGGCATCCGGTCGCCCGTCCGACCGCTGTCACGAACATTGCCCACGATCGGCCTAACGGCGCCCCCGGCGGGACTTTAAGGACGGGGACTGATCCTCCCCTTGGGAGGACAGAGGCGCCGGTGGCCCGCGTGAGCAAATACCAGCGCCGGGAAATCTTGGCTCGGCTCAGCGCCCGCGACCGGAGCATCCTGCTCGGACTGGCAGCCCACCGCTACCTCAGCACCACCCAGCTTCAACGCCTGTTCTTTTACGACCACAAAAGCCAGCAGGGAGCCACACGAGCCACCGTCCGCGTCCTGCAACGGCTACACGAGCAACAACTCGTCACCCGTCTCCAGCGCCGCGTCGGCGGCTTCAGCGGGGGCTCCAGAGCCTTCGTCTGGACGGTGTCCGACACCGGCGAACGGACCATCGGCGAGCTGCAAGGTTCCCGCGGCAAACGCCGGAACAACAAGCTGCCCTCGGCCCACCACCTGGAGCACCTCCTGGCTGTCACCGACGCCCGGCTCGCCCTGATCGAAGCCGACCGCAAAGGGGCCTTCACCATCACGAAGACCGAGATGGAACCGGACTGCTGGCGGCCGTACCTGAACCGGCACGGCCAACCGGCCCACATCAAACCCGACCTCTACGCCGTCACGCAAACACCGGAATTCGAGGACCACTGGATGATCGAAGTCGACCGCGACACCGAACACCTGCCCGTGATCCTCCGCAAGTGTCTGGCGGTGCAGCTGTATCACGACCGCGGCATAGAACAGCAGCGGCACGGCGTCTTTCCACTGACTGTCTGGGTCGTGCCTGATCAAGCGCGGCGACAGAAAATCGAGGCCGCCATCAATGAAGAGGTAGACCTGAGCAATGAATTGTTCCGAGTCGTCGAAATGTCCGGACTCGCAGCGCTGGTAGCCGGTGGCGGGGACACCACAACACTCAAATCAGAAGGAGGCAAGTAATGGAAAATATCAAAGAACTACCCAAACGGCGCTCAAGCCCCGAACACGGCGACTATCCGGAAGACACCCCTTGGATCTACGTGACCTCAGTTGCCGACTTTTCCGTCAATGTCCGACACTCCGCCTGGATTCGAGCCGACCAGCCACCTGACAAGATGCAAGACCAGCTAGACGCCTTCTTAGCTGCCTCACCCGCCGCCCGGTCCGGCACTCCTGAGGCAACCGGCTGGTTCATTGAAGACACGCTCGGCTTTTACGGCCACGGCCCCTACCTAACTACGGACGTCGCCCACATCACCAACATAGGGCAAGGTATCGACCTTCACGGCGAAGCATTCGCCGCCTACGCCATGGAACACGCTAACGCGAGTTGCGAGGAACTGTTGACGGAGTTTGAAGAGTTCTACGTCGCGACCTTCCCCGATGCCGAGGCCTGCATCGATGAGTTTCTGAAAGCCATGGGTTGGAGCCAAGCACTCGAAGCGCTCGTCGCCGAGCAGGGAATCGACTGCCCGCTCGACTTCGACCGCTCGTGCATCTGGGAAAGATACAAGGAAGCCTGGGAAGTCATCGAAGGCAGAAACGGCACCATCTATGTCTTCAACACATAGTTATCCACAGGGTGTGAATAGTCCCCACGGGGGTCGATTTCGGTAAGGACATTGAAGCCGAAGAACACCGTTCCATTCCTCCGCACATCGAGCTATTGTCTGAGAGGCCTAACCGGAGAACAGCAATGAATTCAATAGCCCCACTGAGCGCCTACAGCGACACCGACACCGTGGTCCTGGACGTCGTCGACCAGGCGGACGCCGAAGATCTGACCTTCACGGCAGTCAGCAAAGACGCCCCACCGGGGACTCGTGCCGTTCTCTACCTCCGTGTCTCTTCCAAAGGCCAAGTCAACACCGACTACGACCCCGAAGGCATCTCCATCCCCGCCCAAAGGGAGGCCTGCCTGCGCAAAGTCGAGCAAATGGGCCTGAGCGTCGTCACGGAATACATCGAACCAGGCCGCAGCGGAACCGAGATGACCAAACGCATCGCCTTCCAGGAAATGCTGCGCCGCGTCCGCGCAGACAGGGACGTCGACTACGTCGTCGTCTACAAACTCTCCCGCTTCGCACGCAACCGCACCGATGACGCGATCGTCATGGCCGACCTCAAGAAACGCGGCGTCACTCTGATCAGCGCCACGGAGTCGATTGACGCCAGCCCTGTCGGCCAACTCATGCACGGCCTCCTCGCCGCCTTCAACGAATACCGCTCGGCCGAAGACGGCGCCGACATCAAATACAAGATGGCCCAAAAAGCGAAGAAAGGCGGCACGATCGGGCGGGCACCCGTCGGGTACCTCAACGTCAGGGAATACTTCGAAGGACGCGAAGTGCGCTCCGTCGCCGTCGACGACATCCGCGGCCCGCTCATCCGGCAAGCCTTTGAGCTCTACGCCACCGGCAACTACACCTTCGCCGAACTGTCAGAAGCCATGGAAGACCGTGGCCTCACCACCAAACCAAGTGCAAAGCGTCCGTCCAAGGCCATCGCCCCCACATATTTCTCGCGCCTGCTCCGAGACCGCTACTACTGCGGAATCATCACCTTGGACGGAGCCGAACATCCCGGACGCCACGAAGCCCTCGTCTCCGACGAGCTCTTCGACAAGGTCCAGCGGTTACTGGACAGCCGCGGGGTGGCAGGGGAACGCCGACGCGTGCACGAGCACTACCTCAAGGGCACGCTGTACTGCGACAACAGCCACAAGCGCGGCATCGTCCACCGCATGGTCATCCAACGCTCCATCGGCCGCAGCGGCAACGAATACTTTTACTTCTTCTGCGCCGGCCGAACAGTCAAAGACTGTTCCAGCAGCCACATCAGCACCGCCCGGCTCGAAGACGCCATGACCCGTGAATATGGCAAACTCCAGTTCACGCCAGACTTCCTCGACCTCGCCCGGACACGCATCCGAGAAGCCCTTCGCGAGAAGGAAGCCGCCAACCTGCTCCTCCAAAAGCAGCTTGCCGCCACACTGAAAGAATGCGACGCCAAGGAAGAGAACCTTCTTGATCTCGCCGCCGACGGCACCATCGCCAAAGAAAAGATCCGCACACGGCTGACCGACATCGAGCGCCAGCGCACCAGAGTCCGCGAGCAGCTCAACAGCGTCGAATCCAATCTCGAAGCCGGAGCGCGGCACCTCGAAACCTACCTCGATCTCCTGGCCGATCCGGAAGCCCTCTACCGTTCCGCCAGCGACCAGGAACGCCGACAGCTCAACCAAGCCATCTTCGTCAAAGTCCTCGTCGAAGACGAAGAAATCACCGGAACTCTACTTGCCGAACCGATCGCGACACTCGCTGCCGCACACGCAGGCCACCAAGCCCTCCAAGCGGGCCTCAGCCGCGCGGAGGCCCTGAACCGCGCTCAGGCCTTCCACGACGCCCACACGGACGCGCAAAAGGGAACCACCAGATCTGGTGATTCCCTTTTGGTATCCGTTGAAGACTTACTCGACGGCATCCACGATGTCGATGGTTCGAATAAGGTCAATATGGTGGAGCTGAGGGGACTCGAACCCCTGACCCCCTGCATGCCATGCAGGTGCGCTACCAGCTGCGCCACAGCCCCGAACTTTCCTCGCAGCGACTTGAATCCCCGCCGGAGCAACTCGTCAATACTAAACCACAAGGATGTGAGATAGGAAATCGAACGCGTTGACTCAAGGACAGATGGGGTGCGGTAGGACAGATGAGGTGCGGTCGATTGCTCGGCCGCACCTCCCCCCATTACTGCCCTTCAACTTGTTGCCGCAAACACAACGAGCCACTGGACTGAAGTCTAGAGACTGGAAGGCCATTAAACAAACCGTTCAACCGGTTTATGACCGATCGAGCTCCCGGGGGACTTGGTACGCAGAAGCAAATTCACCAAGAGCACTGAACTTCTCCGCTTCGCGCCCGGAGATCCGCCAAAGACCTTCAGAGGAATACCAGTGATCCTTCGTCACCAAGTCAATCTGATGGCTGCTGAATCCTGCAGCGCGCAAGGCCGAGCCGGCACGTTCGTCATCTCCCAGGAACTTCGGGTACTCCACACCGAATATCCGGGCAACGCTCTGCAAGAGGAATGACACCCGAACAGGTTCCGGATATGCGGCATGGTAAGCGTGCCCGGGTTGTCCAGGCGCCAACGCGAGCCCGGAAAGCAGCCTTCCCAGCGCCTCCACACCGATAAGCGAAAGCAGCGCCGAACCATCACCCGGCCACCCCCCGGCCACCTTCATCAGTTTGAGCAGGCCCGGAACAAACCAGCGGTCTCCCGCGCCGAACACAAGGTTGGGACGAACAACTTCGCCGCCGTAGCCGAGAATCAATTGTTCGGCGACGGCACGGCTGGCGCTGGCCACCGAGGCCGGGTGATACCCGGCTTGGGATTCATGGATGCCGCTGTGAGGGCCGCTCCCGTAAACACTGCAAGTACTGACATAGATCAGCCGGGCAACTCCGGCCTGCCGGCATTGCTCGACGACGTGACCGGTGCCGGCCTCGTTGATCTCTTGGGCAAGGCGAGGCTCGGAGCCCACATATGATGCGGCATGGATGACAACATCCGTATCGGCCAAGAAGGGGATCAGGCTCCCCGGCACCGAAATGTCGGCGGTCGCAATGGTAGCGTTATTGTTTCGTAGTCTTGCAACCGGTTTTCGTGAGAGTGCCACAACGTGCGCCCCTCTGGATCCGGCGAGTGAGGCTACAACCCGGCTTCCAATGAAACCTGACGAACCCAGGACCAGGACCCGGGGCACATGGTCAACACACGTTGACATGGCCCCCACCGATCTTCGGGTCCGTCAGTTTCATGTACACAAGTATCCCGGACGCAGAAACCGGAGAGGTCTCCACGCGGATCATGCAACAACGTGCCAAAGCCACCCGAACGGCGGTCATTGAGGGTGCAGCGTCGATCTTTGAAGAGGTCGGCTACGGGAATGCAAGCCTGAGCGACGTCACTGACCGCGCCTCGGTCACTAAAGGCGCGCTCTATTTCCATTTCAAGTCGAAGGAAGACCTGGCGCTGGCAGTCATCGCCGAACAGCACAACATTGTGCGTGTCGCCGGGGAGAAGATCGCCGCCGCCGGACTGCCTGCACTGGAGACCATGATCGCCATGTGCAGGACATTCGGGCAACAGCTACTCGACGAGCCAATCGTCAGGGCTGGAATCCGGCTGACATTTGAAGCTTCGGCTTTCAATGGGGACGTCAAAGGTCCCTACCAGGACTGGGTCACGACCATGGAAATGCTAACGCGCCAAGCCCAACTGGAGGGTGTCGTGCGACCCGAAGTTGATGCAGCAGACTTCGCACGGTATTTGGTTGCGTCTTTCACGGGCGTCCAGATGGTTTCCAACGTGCTGACCGAACGACGCGACGTTCTCAAACGGATTGACGACATGTGGCGTTTCATGATGCCGGCCATCGCGCAGATTCACCCGCGGGGCCCAGGGACCCCGTGAACTAACGCGGCCTTTTAACCCGAGCCAACAAGGACATCAGGGTCTCTTCTTCGTGCAGCAACCGGACCCTCATCACACCGTGGGCGCTATGTGATTCGAGTTGCGTCACAGCAACGTCCACGGGATAGCTGAACTCGACCAACTTCATGAATTCCGCCTCAAACAAGGCAAAATCGGCATCCGGTCGGGAACACGCTGCGCGCACAGCCTGCCTCGCAGCCTCCACCAAAAGCATTCCCGGTACGTGGTCAAGGGGATGATCAAAGAAGATCGGGTGGGTTGGATCAACCCGCAGCGGCCAGACGAACCGGCGTGGACTTTGCCCGAGCATCACGTTCCGCTGGGTGGCATGCCCGACGTCGGCACACGCCAGTAAGTCTTCGCCAGGGGCGGGCAACCCGGCAGGGACTGACCCACGCAATCGCTCGTACGTCGCCGGATTCACAATGCGGGCCGCCGCCACCCCTTCCCCTACGGGAGCACCGTCAACAACGAACCTCGCAGACACAGCCAGGGCCGACAAGTGCCCTCCACTGAGCTTCATGTCCTTGACATCGAGTTCGACAGCAACCTGCGCGGGGACCAGGGGATCCAGGATCGCGGCTTCTACCGAGATGCTCATGTACGGCATGAGGAATTTGTGGGTCAAGGGTACTCCGCACAAATGGGACAAGAAGATTACTGCCTGCCTCAACGTCTCAGCCATGATCGCCGAATCCGGCGAACCGTCCGGCGAACCATAAAAGACGTGCCATCGCGGCCATTGCGCTCCCGCAATGAACCGCCTAGAACCTGATTGAACGAAGTCAGTCAAGAAGACTTCCGAAACCGAGCGCTTATGAACGAGCTCCCGCTTGACGGAAGCTTCGAAGAGCGCTTCATCGCGCATTGGGTCCCCCACTCCTCCCAGGATCTGCCACACCAGCCAACACTGCTGTTGCGCCCCCCATTAAACGAGCAAATCCTATCGGCAAGCTGTACCCATCGGATTATCGAGGTCGGCGAACTGTCCGGATTGACATACCTACTGGTCGGTTTGTAGTTTAGCAATATGGAGTTTGGCGACACAGGCAGTACGCCCAAGGGCGCGGCCACCCGGATTGAGATCCTTCGGGTTGCCGCGGACGTTTTTGCACGCAAGGGTTTCGAGCAGACCCGAATGGACGACATCATCCGCGAAGTCGGGCTCACGAAGGGAGCCATCTACTTCCACTTCTCTTCGAAAGCAACATTGGCCCAGGCCGTCGTCGACGAACAAAAGGCACGTTGGCTACGTCGCGTGCAAGAGGAAATTCTCAGCAAGAACAACCCGCTGGAGGAGTTACGCGGCCTCGGGGAGTTCATGGTCAGAACAGTCTTGAGCGACTCTTCCGCGTGGGGCGTCGTGCACTTGGCCAATCAACTGGCTTCCACGAAAGAGCCGTCCGGCGGTTCCTCTCCACTAGCCGCATGGGTGGACCTCGTGGCCGGGATCCTTCAACGGGGCCGCGCAAGCGGCGTCTTGACGTTTCCAGGGGATCCCGGCGACGCAGCAACGGTTATTGTGGCCGCATTCGATGGCTTGAAATCGGTCACCGACGCCCTTGACCCCAAAGATCTCGATGCCTTTGAACGACGCGCGACGCTACTGTTGCAACTCCTCGAACAGCAGTTCATCTCCAGCCAGTAACGCAGCAACCCACGAGTCAAAGACTTCAACACTTGGCCAAAAAACAAACCGCACAGTCAGTTTATTAGCTCAGTTTACTAGGAGTAGAAATGAATATTTCAGCCAAAACAGCCCTTATCACTGGAGCGTCTACCGGCATTGGTTCAGTCTTTGCCCGACGGCTGGCCGCCGAGGGCGCACGCTTGATCCTGGTTGCGCGTAGCCAGGACAAACTTGACGCGCTTGCGGGTGAACTCCGCGAGCACGGCACCGAAGTGACCGTCCTGGCGATGGACTTGAGCCTGCCGGACTCCGCAAAGGAACTCCAGCTCGCCACCGATTCCCTGGGACTCACAGTGGACATCCTGGTCAACAACGCGGGATTCGGAACACACGGACAAGTTCTCCATGCAGACGCCGATCGATATGTCGAACAGATCCAGTTGAACTGCTCCACCTTGGTCGGTACCACCACACGCTATCTGCCCGGCATGGTTGAGCGCGGATCGGGGGCCATCATCAACATCGCGAGTACGGCCGCATTCCAGCCGATACCCCACATGGCCGTCTACGGGGCCACAAAGGCCTTCGTACTCTCGTTCACCCAGGCGCTGTGGGCCGAGACGCAAGGCACAGGCGTGAAAGTCCTCGCCGTTTGTCCCGGGGCTACGGACACGCCGTTCTTTGAAATCGCCGGCGACGCTGCAGCCGCCGGATCCATGAGGACCCCGGAGCAGGTGGTGGACACCGCCATGTCCGCGATCCGCGGGAACAAGCCGAGCGTCGTCGATGGCCGTCTCAACTCCTTTGTTGCCCGGGTGGCCGTCAAACTCCTGCCGGAGAAGCTGGTGATCGCAGCCGCGGGTCGGGCCGTGCGCCCGGCCAACTAGTCCCCACCGCCACCCTCGCCTCGCAAGCTCGGCCAGGGAACCCTGGCGGCGTGGGCCCAAGCAGTAGGTGTCGTTCTGAGCGCCCAAAACGACACCTACTGCCAGTCAGTTGGGCTGCCACACGACAACGGGCAGCCCCGCACTCAGGTTCCCTGGATGATTCCGATCTGGACCACTCCCGTGTTGACCAGCGTCTTTGCCAAATAGACAACCCGCCCGGAATGCTCGACGGTCTGGGTCAGGATCAGCACAGGGTCCTTGGCGTCCAGCTCAAGCAGCTCGCCTCGCGCGACGCCCGGGGTGCCAGCCGCGATATCGGTCTCGCCCGGACCAAAGGCCGGGCCGACAGCCGCAATTAAGTTAGCCAGCAGCGTGGCCTCTCTCTCGACGTCGTCCACAATGGCGCGTGCCGCTTCAGGGTCACGATCAATGAGAGCCCCCGTACTTGCCATGTGTTCCTGGACCAGGGCAATGGGTGAGCCGTCCCGTTTGAGGACACTCTCGAAGAACCAGGAGGGCTCTTCTTCGCGGATTCCGAGGGGCTCCGCAGTGAAAACCGACGACGACGGGTGCAGTACATGCTGTGTACGGCTGACCTGAATGGCGGATCCGGCCTCGGCCAGGATCTCCTCCATGGGCCTGATCCGTTCGAGGCCGACCCGCGGCAGTCGGGTGGCCACAAAACGTCCAATGCCTCGGCGGGAGCGTACGTATCCGTCTTCCTCGAGGAGCATGAGAGCCTCACGGACAACCGTCCGGCTGACCTTCATTGCCGAACCCAGGTCCGTTTCCGAGGGCAACAGCGACGAAACGGGGAAGTGCCCCGCCCGGATCGCATTCATGATGCGCGAGTACACGGCAACGCGGAGCGGGATGTTGGCGGTGGCATCCAACGGCTCCGAAAGAACGCCCTCAGCATTGCGGTCCAAAATGGCTCCCTTCGTCGATATTGAGAGTTTACGCGATGGGTATTCCAATCTTGTATAACAAGCGTGTATGATGAACATATAAGCCATCTTGTGCTCTGCGCCACACCTGCATCGAGCCGCCCCCGAAGCCGTTTTGTTTCAAACAAGGAAGTTTGTCCATGACAACCCAAGCCACCAGCACCGCAGGGCTCCCCCTTCGGCGAAAAGCAGCCCGAGTGCCCGTACTCATCGCCACGCTGATCCTTTCGATCCTCAGCTACCAGCTCAACGCCAGCCTGTTCTCTGCGGCCCTGCCGGCCATGGCCGCTCACTTCCAGGAATCCACGGAAAATGTGGCCAAAGTCCAGTCCCTGTTCTTCCTGACCGGCGCGGTCCTGGGCATGGCATTTTCCCGATGGAGCGACTTCCTGGGACGCCGCCGCACCCTGCTGATCGTCCTCTCCATGATGTTGTGCGGCACGGTCCTGTGCCTGCTGGCACCAAACCTGACCGTCCTTCTCGTCGGGCGGGTCCTGCAAAGTGCAACGAGCGCCACGTTCACCATTTCCTTCCTGCTCCTGTCCGAGCGCTTCAGCAAACGCCTCTTCGGTATTTCCGTCGGCATTATTTCGGCAGTGAACGGCGGCATTGGCGGGCTCGACGGCTTCCTGGGTGGTTTCATCACCGACACCATCGGCTGGCAATTCCTCTTTGTCCTGGTCCTCGGCGTGGGCGTTCTGGCGATCGTCTTAGTCGCCGTCGTGGTCCCGAAGAGACCCGCCCGGACACGTGAGGGACGCATGGACTGGTGGGGCGCGGGCACCCTGGGCACGTTCCTGGTCCTCTTGAGCAACCTGATCGGACAGGCTTCCACGTCCGGATGGGGCGATATCTGGACCCTTGGCTATCTCGCCGGCGCAGTGATTGCCGGGCTGGCGTTCGTCGCCGTGGAAAGGCGGGTTGAGCGTCCGTTGATCGCGATCGAACAATTGCGGTCCCGCCAGGTGTGGCCGGTTTTGGCGAGCACGACGCTGACGCTTGCCGGCATCTTCTCGGCGTTGAACTTCACCGTGATCCTCCTGAGCCAGGACGCAAAAGCCGGATACGGACTGTCCGCTTCCATGTCGGCCCTCCTGTACCTGACGCCGACGGCATTCGTGGGCGTGCTCACCGCGGTGTTCTCCGGCTGGTTCGCACAGCGCATCGGCTGGTTCAAGGCCCTGCGGATCAGCAGCGGCCTGATCGTCGTGGCAGCGGTTGCGGTCGCGATCTTTGCCGCGGACCGCTGGATGGTGTTCGCCTTGCTGATCATCATGGGAGTCCTGTATCTCGGCCAGTTCCAGAGCACCGTCAGCGGCATCGCGGTGCTGAACTCACCCAAATCGGCGCCGGGTTCCGTGCCCGGCCTGAATGGAGCATGCTTTGGAATCGGAGCCAGTGTGGGAATCGCCGTTGTCGCACCCGTCGTCGCCGCCGGAACCATCGCCGGTTACCAAACTGCCCTGTGGATCTCTGCCGGCTTCGCCCTCGCGGCCTTTGCCGCTTCCCTGATCCTGCGCCCTGTCGCTGCGAGCGCCTCTGCGGCGCCCGCCGTCGTCGTCGCCCACGCCTAAGCCCGAACAAGAGTCACCAAACCTACGAAGGAGCACCATGACCACCACCACACCGCAGCCGTTCTATCTCGATTGCGATACCGGCATCGACGATTCCCTGGCAATCGCCTATCTCCTGGCGAGCCCTGAGGTGGAGCTGGCCGGGATCGGAACCGTCAGCGGCAACGTCAGCGCCGTAGTCGGCGCCGTCAACACGTTGAACCTGCTCCACGCTGCCGGGAGGGCCGGGATCCCGGTTGCCGTGGGTGCACACGATCCGCTCATGGGCACGTTCGACGGCGGAGCGCCGCACGTTCACGGCGAGAACGGCATCGGCGGGGTCTCCTTGGAAGACTCGGGACTGACGTCAGAATCAGAGACAGCCGCGGAGATGCTGGTGCGGCTCGCCAACGAGCACCCAGGCGAACTGCGCGTCATCGCCGTCGGTCCGCTCACCAATCTGGCCCTCGCATTGCAACTGGACCCGAAGCTCCCGTCGCTCGTCCGCGATGTGACGATCATGGGCGGAGCGGCGTTTGTGCCGGGCAACATCAGCCCTGTCGCCGAGGCCAACATCTTCAACGACGCCGAGGCAGCCGCCGTGGTGATGGAGGCCGATTGGCTGGTCACCATGGTTCCCTTGGACGTCACCATGAACCACCGCTTCGATGAGACCCATCGTGCGGCCCTTGCGACAGCCGGACATCCGGTGGCCAGCGCACTCTCCGGCATGCTCGTCCAGTACTTCGCCTTCTACAACACGATTTTCGGCGAGTATTGCGCTGCCCTCCACGATCCGCTGGCAGCGGCAATCGCCGTGGGTGCCCTCGAGCTCGACGACGCCCCGTACGTCGGAATTTCCGTGGACACGAGCGAGAGCGCGGCTCATGGCAAGACCCGCTGTGAGCGGCTCGACGGCGGAGCCGCCGGCGCGGGCCCAGTGCCGGAACGGGCGTCCCGGGTTGTGCTGTCCGTCAAGGGCGACGCCGCTGCGCATCTCCTGGAGCGGATCCTGTCCTTGCCGGCTGCGAACTGACGGGCTTTTGATGAACACTTCCAAAGGCACTGCTTCTTCGCCCACCGAGCCCAGCCAGGCCGACCTCAAGTTGCTGAACCGCGCCATTTCCCTCGCGAGGGCAGCCCGGGACCGCGGCGACCACCCGTTCGGCGCACTTCTGTTGGCACCGGACGGAACAATTGTGGAAGCCATGAACACCGTCAACACGGAACACGATCCCACCGGTCATGCCGAGACCAATCTGGTCCGCCTGAGCGCCAGGAAGCTCGACGCCGGCGCATTGGCCGCCAGCACGCTGTACACGAGCACCGAACCGTGTGCCATGTGCACCGGGGCGATCTATTGGGCGGGAATCGGACGCGTGGTCTATGCCTTGTCCGAGAAGGACCTTGCCTCGATTGTCACCGAGCAGTCCGGCGTGCCCACTCTTGACCTGCCCTGCCGCGAAGTCCTTGCCCATGGCGGGAGTAGCGTCACCGTGACGGGTCCCGTTCCGCTTGCCGAGGCAACAGAGGTCCACCTTGGCTTCTGGCACTAGACCGGAAACCCGACACCGCAATCCAGCACCACCCAAAGGACAGCTCATGCCCATCCCCAGCACGCTCACTGTTGTCGGCAGCCTCAACGTCGATCTCACGTGCCGCGTCCACCGCCTACCCTCCCCCGGCGAAACCATCGGCGGCGGCACCCTCACCCGTCAGCCCGGCGGAAAGGGAGGCAACCAGGCCGCGGCTGCTGCACGGCTGGCCGGGGCTGCCCGCATGGTGGGCGCCGTCGGAGCGGATCCGGACGGCCGGCTTCTGACGGAGGCCCTGGACCGGGCAGGGGTCGACATTTCGGCGGTGGAGCAGGTTTCCGCGCCGACCGGCACCGCGCTGATCGTGATCGACAGCGAGGGCGAAAACCAAATCGCCGTGGCGCCGGGAGCCAACGCGGTGGTTTCGCTGGATCGCGCCGATTTCTCCGAAGGCGGGCCGGTGCTCGCCCAGTTGGAGATCGCCGTCGACACCGTGCTGGAAGCCGCGTGCCGGACCAACGGGTTCTTCGCCCTCAACGCGGCCCCTGCCCAGGCACTCCCGGCAGAGCTTCTGGAACGGTGTGACCTGGTGATCGTCAACGAGTCCGAGTACGAACTCATTCCCGAGCTCCGGAGCGCCGAACGTGTGGCCGTCACCTACGGGGCAGGCGGCGCGTCGATGTACACGCAAGGGGTCAAGACCGCCCATGCGCCCGCGACAAAGACGAGCGTTGTCAACAGCGTCGGGGCCGGTGACGCCTTCTGCGCGGCGCTCGTGCTGGCACTTGCGTCGGGCCTGGACGACGAAAGCAGCCTCGCGGCGGCTTGCGCGGTGGGGGCCGCCGCCGTAGCGAGCGAGCTTTCCCAACCGGAGTTCGAGCGGCTGGAACACTACCTGGGGATCTAAGAATCCGAGCTTGAGATCCGCCCGAGGTGCTGGACACCGCCCGGCACCAGCGAACCGCGGGCCGCACCTACCATGCCTTCTACGGCGCGGGCGAGGTGCGTACCGCGGTCGCTGACGCCGTCCCAGCGCACCAGGGCCTGGGCATTCAGTCCGTCCACCATGCCCAGGATCTGCCAGGCGACAGACGGAGCATCGAACGTATCGAACTCACCGGCGTCGATCCCCGCTTCGACCACGCGCTGCACCACGGCCTGCCATGCATCCATCTGCTCACGGACGCAGGCTGCGAGCGCCTCGTTCCGACGCCCCAGGGTCCACGCCTCCACCCAGATTGCAGTGACATCGAGCCGGCTGACGTCCATGAGCGTTTCGAGGAGCATCCCGAGCTGTTCCAAAGGAGTCGGCTGCTTCTCCAGAAGGCCCGCAACCTCCTCGGTCTCCGCCGCCACGATGGTCGAAAAGATGCCCGCCACCAAGGCCTCCGCATTGGGCTGGTAATGCGCGACGAGGCCTGAGGCCACCCCTACCCGCGCTGCCACGTTGCGCAGCGTAATGGCGGAAAGCCCCTGCTCAAGCGCTATTTCCTTGGCAGCCTCGGCTATTTCGGCCGCGCGTTCGGCCGGCGTCTTCCGCGCAGCGCGTTTCTGTATGGTGCTTGACATCACACAACAGTCTAAAGTAATTTTCTTGTTGTTGATCACGCGATCAATAAGATTTTTCACCTCACAACACAGAGGAGACTTCCATGGCCTGGAGAATGCCAGCCGAAACCGCACCCCACGAGCGCACCTGGATGGCGTTCCCCCGCACTGGCCTGACCTTGGGCGACGACGCAGCTTCGGCCGAAGAAGCGTACGCGGCCTGGACCGCCGTCGCGCATGCAGTGTCCGAGTTCGAGCCCGTCACTATGGTGGTCGACCCCAGCGAACGGGACCGGGCCAGCCGCATGCTTGGCGCCGGAATCGAACAGCTTGAGGCTCCCCTCGACGAATTCTGGATGCGCGACGTCGGACCCACCTTCGTCGTCGACGACGAGCGTCCCGGCGTGCTCGGCGCAGTCGACTGGATCTTCAACGGCTGGGGCGCGCCGGCCTGGTCCGAATGGGAGAAGAGCGCCGGCATGGCCCGCTTTGTCGCCGAAGAGTCCGGCGCGGAACTGGTCACGTCGCTGCTCGTCAACGAAGGCGGCGCCATCCACGTCGATGGTGAAGGCACCGTCCTTGTCACCGAAACCGTCCAGCTGGATCCACGCCGAAACCCTTACGCAGACAAGGCCCGCGTCGAAGCGGAACTGTCACGCACCCTGGGCACTACTCACACTGTGTGGGTACCGCGAGGCCTCACTCGTGACTACGAGGACCTCGGCACTCGCGGCCACATCGATATGGTGGCCACCCTTCCCTCCCCCGGCCGGGTCCTGCTGCACTCGCAGACCAACCCAGGTCACCCCGACTTCGAGGTCAGCCGCACCCTCCAGCGGTTTTTCGAAACCCAGCAGGATTCCGCAGGCAAACCGTTCGAAATCACCCTGCTTCCCGCGCCCGAGACCCTGCGCGACGAGGAAGGCTTCGTCGATTGGAGCTACGTCAACCACCTCGTGGTCAACGGCGGCGTGATTGCGTGCGGCTATGGCGAAGAGCGGGCCGACGCCTTGGCCGCGGAAATCCTGGCAGAGGCCTACCCGGGCCGCCGCGTCGTGACCGTGGATGCCCGGCCGATCCTCGCCCGGGGCGGAGGAATCCACTGCATCACGCAACAGCAGCCCAAACTCACCAGCCAGGCCGCACGATGAGCCGCTTCGACGTCGTCGAGGCCTCCATTGCGCAGTTGCGTGCAGCACTGGAGGCCGGCGAAGTGACCAGCGAGGAACTCACCCAGGCGTACCTGGACCGCATCGACGCCTACGACCGCACCGGCATCACGCTGAACGCGATGGTGGTGATGAACCCTGCAGCGCTCGCAGATGCCCGGGCCTCCGACGAGCGCCGGGCACACGGCACCACCTTCGGGCCCCTCGACGGCATCCCTTACACCGCCAAGGACAGCTACCTGGCCAAAGGGCTCACTGCCGCCGCGGGCTCCCCCGCGTTCGAAAACCTCATCGCCCAACGCGATGCCTTCACCATCGAACGCCTCCGTGCAGCCGGGGCCGTCCTCATCGGCCTGACCAACATGCCGCCCATGGCCAACGGCGGCATGCAACTCGGGGTCTATGGGCGCGCCGAAAGCCCCTACAACGCCGACTTCCTCACCGCGGCTTTCGGTTCCGGATCCTCGAACGGCTCGGGAACCGCGACCGCGGCGAGCTTCGGAGCTTTCGGCCTGGGCGAGGAGACCTGGTCCAGTGGCCGCGCACCGGCGTCGAACAATGCCTTGTGCGCGTACACGCCCTCGCGCGGCGTCATCTCGGTGCGCGGCAACTGGCCACTGGTCCCCACCATGGACGTCGTGGTGCCTCACACCCGGTCCATGGCAGACCTGCTGGAACTGCTCGATGTAATTGTTGCCGACGACGCCGAAACCCGCGGCGACTTCTGGCGCGCGCAGCCGTGGGTCCGGATCCCGGCCGCATCCAGGGTGCGTCCGGATTCCTACCCGGCGCTCGCACCATCCGACGTCGACGGCGCGCGCTCGGCTTTGAAGGGCAAACGCTTCGGGGTGCCGCGCATGTACATCAACGCAGACCCCGACGCCGGCACCAGCGAAACTCCCGGCATCGGCGGACCCGCCGGCCAACGAATCCAGACGCGCGATTCCGTGATGGAACTGTGGGAGGCTGCCCGTCGCGACCTCGAAGCCGCGGGTGCCGACGTGGTCTTGGTGGACTTCCCCGTGGTTTCCAAGTACGAAGGCGACCGCCCGGGAGCGCCCACCATCGCCAGCCGTGGACTCGTGAGCCCGGAGTACCTGAAGCGGGAAATCGTCGATCTCTCAGCCTGGGCCTGGGACGACTTCCTCGCAGCCAACGGCGATCCGGCACTCAACAGGCTGGCCGACGTCGACGGCACGGCGATCTTCCCGCACCCCGACGGCGCCCTCCCGGACCGCTATGACGGGTTCGACGACGACATCGCCGACTACCCAGCGCACATCCGCGCACACGCGGTTGCCTCCCTCACCGACATCCCGCACCTCGAAGAAGGCCTGCGCGGACTCGAAGAGACCAGGCGCGTGGACCTCGAGGAATGGATGGACGGCCTCCGCCTGGATGCGGTCATCTTCCCCGCCGCCGCCGACGTCGGACCAGCCGACATGGACGTCAACGAATCCTCAGCCGACCTCGGCTGGCGAAACGGCGTCTGGGTAGCCAACGGCAACCTCGTCCCCCGGCACCTGGGCATCCCGACGGTCACCGTGCCGATGGGAACCATGAGCGATATCGGCATGCCCGTCGGACTCACATTCGCCGGCCGCGCCTACGACGACACCGCACTGCTGGCACTGGCCGCGGCTTTTGAAGCAACAGGCGAGCGCCGCACAAGTCCCCCGCGCACACCGCGCCTCGACTAACGAATCAGGTGGACTCGTCGTCGAAAGGGGCCTTCTGCCCGGCCGCCAACCGAACAACCGGGCGGGCATTAGGCTGGACCGGAGGCTGCGCCTGGGTTGGGACGACCGGCTCAGTGAGCGGCTCGTCCTCCAGGAGGGCTTCGCGGATAATGCGGCGAGGATCGTATTGGCGTGGGTCCATTTTCCGCCAATCGATGTCCTCGAATTCCGGGCCGAGCTCCTGGCGAAGCTTTTCCTGCGCGCCGGAGGCCATGCGCCGCAGTTCGCGGATAAGCCGCCCCAACTTCCTCGCATACTCCGGAAGCTTGGTCGGTCCAAGGACCAAAACGGCAATAATCAGGAGAAGGGCTACCTTCTCGACCGAAATATCGATCATGGCTCCATTCTAAATCCACCACCCGGTCGCTCCGGGCGGCACCGGGCTTAGGAGATCGCGTACAACGCTACGGCAAGTCCAGCTGCCATCAGCGCCTCGCGCACACCCTTCAATCGGGGCACGGCGTGCGATTTGCTCTCGGCCGGCATCGCGAACGTGCCCAACAGCCAACCCGTGGCGGCAAAGAGCATGAGGATCGCGCTCATGATGTCGGCAAGGATGATGCCCAGTTGGTGTCCTGGATGATCCGACACCGATCCAGCTCCACTCGACGCAGAGAGCAGCACCCAGCCTGAAAGGGCCGCCACCGCTGCGCCATAGATCGCCGACCATCGCCCTGTCCCCGCTGTCCCCCCTGTCCGTGGGCCTTGGTACACGATCCTGACCACGAACAAGAGGAAGACAAGGCCAATCGCCGCTCCGAGCGGGACCACACCAAGCGGAGCCCACCCGAGCCCTACCGCCGCCATTGCGGCGGCCAATATCCCGGCTGCGGCGGCGTCAATCCGGGCCGCGACACTCTTGGCCCGGAAGATGGCTCCGAACCCCAACACGGCCGCTGCCCCGAAAAGCAGCACCAGAGCGCCTACAACAAACGAACCTCGGAACATATCCTGCCAATCCTCCTGCGCGCTTCCGGATGAAACCCACCCGCAGTCATATCAGTTCCGCATGGGAGAACCCTGCATGCTGCGCAGATCAGCGCTGGAACAACAGGGCAATGACGCCGGAGCGGACAATGATGGTGGCCCCTAGCGCGACGTAGACCACAGGAATCACCCATTCTCCAGCCCGGCGGCAGATGGCGGCTACGGTCGGGTGCGCTGTCAGCCAGTAGCCAGCGGCGCACCACACTGCCACCATCACCCCAAAAGTCAGACCCGTCACCACCGAATCAGCCGGTGCCAGCGAGCGGAACAGCGGAATGTATACGGAAATGTTGTCTCCGCCGTTGGCTACTGTCACGGCGACAACCACGGGCACCGTCAGGGACCGGGGCTTCGGTGGATCTCCGGACGGGCGGGCAACCTTGAGCAGCGCATAGCAGCCCAACACAAGCGGCACCAGGCCGACCCACTCCACCGGGACCGGAGTGAGCGCCAATGCCGCCGCGGCCGCCACTACGGTGAGTATTCCGATGCCGATGTATTGGCCTACCCAGATTCTCCAGAGACTTGGCACCGGCCGTGTCCGGGCTGATAAGAAAAGAACGGACAGGACCAGGAGGTCATCGAGGTTTGTCGCCGCAAAGGCTCCAGCCGCTGTCAGCACGGTGCCGCCCAGATCATCCATCGCTGATGACACTACCGCTTGGAGCCTGCGCTCTTGCCCGGACCGGACCGGCTGGCGCCAACGACCCGGCCGTGGCAGCATCGGACGATGACTGCAGATACCCGTCCGTACGTCGAGCCCGGGCAGCCGGAACTTGCCGTTCCGCTACTCGGCGGCGACGTGACGGAGGGGCTCGTCCGGGTCGGCGACACAGTGCGGCGCCCTGTAGGCGACGCTTCGCAACGGGTCCGCCGTCTCCTGGATTTCCTGCAATCGGCCGGATTCCAGGGAGCGCCCCGCTTCCTGGGCATCGACGAACGCGGCAGGGACACCCTGAGTTTCGTTCCCGGTGACACGGCCGGCCGCCCCTGGCCACGCTGGGTCGCCGATGAATCGAGCGCCATCAGCGTCGCGCGCTTGGTGCGGAGCTACGATGACGCCGTGCAGCCGCTAGGTGTTCCCGACTGGGCACGCACGGGTGAGAATGCCGACCCCCACGGGTGCCCGAGCTCGATTGCGGGACCGGCGACATTCCTCGCCCACATGGACATCACCCCGGAGAATGTCGTCTTCCGGGACGGTACCGCCGTAGCTCTGATCGACTTCGATTTCGTGCGCCCCGCAACCCGCGCGGAAGAAGTTGCGAACTTGCTCCTCTGGTGGGGCGCCTGGATGCCCGTCACGGACCGTGATCCCGTCATGTGCGAGGTCGACGCCGCCTCCCGGGCTGCTTTGCTGGTGGACGCCTACGGCCTGGGTCCAGTTGATCGCGCCGAAGTAGTTGACGTGGCCCGGAACGCCGCCGAGCGCTCCTGGCATTTGATGCGGCGCAGGGCGCTTACCCAGGGCGGCGGGTGGAAACGGATGTGGGAGGAAGGCGTCGGTGACAAGATTCTTCGCCGCCGAGCGTGGCTGGCCGAAAACGCGGCAATTCTCCACGCCGCGATAACGTGACCGGCGCTTAGAATTCTTCGTCGAGGTGGCGCAGGAGAAAGGGAAGCGTCGCGCGCATGGTCCGGAGATCGCCGTCGCTGGCTGCTTGCTCCCCAAGGTAGTCTCCGTGGTTTCCCGGCACGATCATCAGGCGGCTCCCCGGGATAGCCCGGACCGTCCCGGAAATGTCAGCATTCGCTGGCTGTCCAGGACAAAGAGTTTTTCAAGGCCCCCACCCTAACCGCCGGCTGTGGCCACTTGGCAAGCGCTTGGGGAACTCAATGCGCCTCAACATTTCGCTTAATGAGAATGAGTATTGATAGCATCAATATTCTCGTCGCTCCTAACATGAAAGTCCCCCATGCACCCTGCCCTCCTGGTCCGAGATTTGAGGGTGTCCCTCCGGGGACGCGCCCTGATTGACGGCGTCAGCTTCGCTATTGACCCGGGTCAAAGACTGGCACTTCTCGGAGCCTCGGGTTCAGGCAAGTCCCTAACCGCGGCCGCACTCCTCGGACAGCTTCCAGACGCGATGAGTGCTTCAGGGCGGTTGCAGATCAACGGAGTGGACGTGCCGTTGTCCAACAGGCGAAGCAGGCGCGCCGGGATCACCGCAATCCATCAGGACCCGATGTCAGCGCTCAATCCCTTGGTACGCCTGGGCAAACAGCTTGAGATCCCGCTACGGTATGCCGGCCATTCGGCCTCCATCGCACGGCAACAGGCACTTGAGCTGCTCGCGTCGGTGGGGATAGAAGAAGCCGAACGGACCATGGAGAGTTTCAGCGGCGAATTGTCGGGCGGTCAGCTGCAACGGGTCTGCATCGCCCTCGCCCTGGCCTGCCGTAGCGCCGTCCTGGTGGCGGATGAGGCCACTACCGCACTGGACATGGTCAGCCAGGCCAAGGTCCTCGAGGCTTTGTCCTTGTATTCCGAATCCGCGCATTCCACGTCCGGGCATTCCACGTCCACCGGAGCGATGTTGTTCATCACTCATGACCTTGCTGTGGCTGCGGCCTTTTGCCACCAGGCCCTTGTCTTAAGTTCCGGCCGGATCGTCGAGGAGGGATCGATGGAGTCGCTAGTGGAGCGGCCCAAGCACCGGTACACGAAGCAGCTGATGGAAGCCGCGCATGTCGGTTTCGATTCCCTTCGCCGGGAGGCCTCGGCATGACTGCGATATTGAGCGCCGGCAATCTGGGACTCCGCTACCCGGGCAGGGGGCTCCTCAAGAAACGGTCAGCCCGGCCCGCAGTGCAGGACGTTTCCCTTAGCATTGCCGGCGGCGACAGCATCGGCCTGGTCGGCGGCTCGGGCGCAGGAAAATCGACGCTCCTGCGGATCTTGCTCGCTTTGGACAAGCCGAATGCCGGAACCGTCACGTTCAATGACACCCCGGTTGTGCCGGGCCCGGCTTCGTCCTTGAGGTGGTACCGCCGTGCAGTGCAATACATCCCGCAGAATCCGGCGGCGAGCCTCGACCCGGGCATGAACGTGGAGCGCCTTCTCCTGGAACCTCTGAGGCAACTGCGCGTTGACGGCGACCACCGGGGGATGATCCTGAATGCCCTGCAACGGGTAGATCTCGATCCGGGCATGCTCACCCGTCGGCCCCGGGAACTCTCCGGCGGGCAAAAGCAACGGGTGGCCATTGCACGGGCCCTGGTTCCCGAGCCGAGCATCCTCCTGGCAGACGAGCCGGTCAGCGGGCTCGATCTTCCCCTCAGGAACACGGTCTTGGACCTCATGGAACAGCTGGTCCAAGGGGACGGCCTCGGGCTCCTATTCGTCTCGCACGACCTGTCCGCCGTCGCCCGCCTGTGCTCCGAGACCCTGGTCCTCTCCGGGGGTCGCGTCGTGGAACGCGGGCCGACCGCAGCCGTGTATGCCAATCCACAGACCCGGGAAGCCAAGGAGCTCGTAACGTCAATCCCCCGGCTGAACAGGTACAAGGAAACCGACAGGCACAAGCCGTGAAGACTATGAACCCCCGCGCGGCGCCCACGACCCGGCTCCTGCTCGCCAGCCAGCTCATCTTCAACCTTGGCTTCTACTCGGTTGTCCCCTTCTTGGCGGTTTCGATGCGCGATGACTTTGGCATGGGTGCAATGGCTGTGGGAATCGTCCTCGGAGCCCGTACTTTCGCCCAGCAAGGATTGTTCCTCGTGGGCGGTGCAGCCGCGGATCGTTGGGGAGCCCGGCCTGTGATGATCACCGGATGCCTGGCCAGGATCTCCGGGTACCTTCTGTTGCTCTGGGCTTCGGACTTCCCGCTTTTCCTCCTGGGAGCCGTTATCACAGGGGTGGGTGGTGCCCTCTTTTCACCCGCTTTGGAGAGCCTTGTGGGCGGGGCCGAAGAACGGCGCGCCGCCATCCAGCCCCGCAAAACCAGTCTTTTTGCGCTGCTGGTCATTTTCGGGGAAATCGGGGCCGTGGCAGGTCCCCTGCTCGGCTCCATCCTGCTTCAGACCGGCTTCGATACCGCCCTGCTCGTCGGGGCGGGCGTCTTCGCCGTGATGGCGGTGGTCTTCACAGCCTTCCTTCCAGCGACAAAGGCGAGCGCCGTCAAAACGTCCGCCGGGCGCCCGGCGGCCGCACCGCCGTCGCAGACTTGGTCCTGCCTCAGGGAGAAGCGCTTCGTCTCATTCGCGGCCTTCTATAGCGTCAACCTCTTTGCCTACAACCAGCTCTACTTCGGGCTACCCATCGAGCTGGAACGAAGCGACGCGGGTCTGGGTGCGCTTTCAGCGATTTTCGCCCACGCATCCATTTTGACCATCACCCTGCAGTGGCCCATCGCCAGGCTCATGAAACGGAAGGGACCGGGCATTGCGCTCGCCGCGGGATTTGCCATTCAAGCCCTGGGGTTCGTGGCTATCGCAGCCATGGCCGCGTTCCGCCCGCCGGCGGCATTCCCTGCGCTGCCGGCGTTCCTGCTGGTCACCGCGCTCGCCCTCGGGCACATGTGCGTGGCACCCGTTGCCATGGATCTGGTCCTCGACTTTGCCTCAGGACGCCCCACCGGCGCCTACTACGGCCTGCTCGCGAGCTGCGGCGGAGCAATGGTTCTCCTCGGCAATGTTGTCCTTGCTCCCCTCTATGAACAGGCCGACACACCATCCGCGGCCGCGGTCTTTCCGTGGCTGGTGTCGGCAATCTTCGCAACAACCTCCGCGGCGCTCATTCACCGCTTCCTCCGGCACCCCTCCCGGCTTCGCTCACGCAACAACTCCACCCCGTCTAATCCACTCACACCCACGAAAGACAGGCATCCATCCATGGCTATTCCACGTCCAAAAGCAATTGCCGCGATACTCCTCTCCTCCGCAATGGCCGCCGTACTGAGCGCCTGCTTCGCCCAAGGCAACACTCCAGCTGGCAGCAGTATCGACTCCCGAATCAAAGTAGCCATGTTGCAGCCACCCCGTTCCGGACTCACTCCCCTGAGCGACGACGCCTTCAAACTCTCACGGTGGAAGACCGCCGAGACGCTGATTGTCCTCGATACCCTCGGCGATGCCCAGCCATCGCTTTCAACAGCTTGGAAGCAACTGGACAGCAGGAACTGGCGCTTCGAACTCCGCGCAGGCGTGAAATTCCATGACGGAACGCCTCTCACGGCCGAGCAAGTGGCGGCATCGTTGACGGCGGCTGCCAGCGCAAAGCCCAAGCCACGGATCCTCGACGGCGTGCAGCTGAGCGTCCGCACGGACGGCGGGAACGCCGTCGTCGTCACCACCCAGACGGACGACCCGCTGGTTCCGCAGCGGCTTTCCAGCCCGCAGCTTTCCATCCTCGCCGCGTCCGCCTACAAGCCCGGCGGGGTCGTCAGCCCCATCAACGCCGGAACTGGCCCCTACGTCCTTGCATCCGCGGACGGCACCAGCTCGGCAACACTCAACCGCTTCGCCGACTATTGGGGCGAGAAAGCAGCGAGCAGCGGCGTCGACGTCCAATACGTTCCCGACGGTACAGCGCGTGCAGCCGCGCTGAGGACCGGAACTGCCGACGTCGTGGAGGCCATTCCCGTGGGCCAGGTCGCCCAGATCAAGGCGGACTTGATTCATGAAGTCCCCATGCCCCGCACCAATACCCTCTACCTGAACACCAAGGCGGGTCCCTTCGCTGATCCGTCGGTCCGGGCAGCGGCACGCACCACGGTCGAGCGGGCCGCCATCATTGACCGGGTCTACGAGGGACGTGCGGACATCGCCGAAGGCCTTCTGGGTCCGGCTCTCCCCTGGGCGGCCAATGAACGGCAAAACTCCTCATACATCGAAACCCTGAAGAAGCGGGCGGAAGCGGCACCCGCCAATGGCCGCCGTATCAAACTCGGCACGTTCACGGACCGGGCCGAGTTGCCCGAGGTCGCCGTGCAGCTTGAGCAGCAGCTCGAGGCCGCCGGCTTCATCGTGGAGCAGGAAGTCCGCGAGTACCAGCACATCGAGGCTGACGCGCTGGCCGGCAAGTTCGATGCCTTCATCCTGTCCCGGGCCACGGTCCTCGACTCCGGCGACCCCGTCGCCTACATGTTCAGCGACTTCTCCTGCAAAGGCTCCTTCAACATCTCCCAGTTCTGCGATCCGGAGGTGGACGCAGCACTGAGCAAGGCCGCCGCCATCCCGGCAGGCCCGGAGCGCCGGACGGCAATTGCCGCCGCCGAGGCGCTGGTCCTCTCGAAGGATGCGGCCGTGCCGCTGCTGCACGAACGCGTCATCCAAGGCGAATCAGCAAGGATCCGCAACGTCGAACGTGATCCCCGCGAGCGCGCCCTGATCACTAGCAAGACAGGAATCGCCGGCTGATGCGGAGCCCGGCGTTCATCAAAACCGCGGCTTCCCGGGCCGTGGCACTCTTCGCCATAGTTCTGTTGATAGGGCTCTTGCCGTGGCTTTCGGGACAAAGCCCGGAGTACACCATCCTGAGGGCCCGTTACGCCGACCGGGAAGCGACTGATGAAACGCTGGGCATGATCCGCGCGGAGCTCGGACTCGATCGAGGACCGGTGCACATCTTCCTCGACTGGGCGGGAGGCCTTTTGCGCGGGGACATGGGGAATTCCTGGATTACCAACACCCCTGTTGGTCCCGGCACCCTGGAAACTCTCGGAGTCTCCGTTACCCTGATGGCCTGCGCGGTGGCCGTTGCGACGGTGGTGGCCACCACACTGTGCGTTCCTTCCGTGATGCGCGGACTGGCCGGGAACCCGGGCCGAGGTTCCGGCGTCGTGGCGGCAGCCATGACCGCCCTCCCCGAGTTCCTCCTCGCGGCGATGCTCCTTGTCGTCGGTGCGGTGTGGCTGGGCTGGTTCCCGCCGTATGGCTGGCAGGGCCTGGACCACGCGGTGTTGCCGGCCCTCGCCCTCGGCCTGCCCGCCGGCGGGCTCATCGGACGGCTCCTATCCGACGCCATCAGCCTGGCGTTCGCCGAAAAATGGGTGGCCACGTGGGCCATGGCCGGAGCAAGCCGCGCCAGGCTCGCCGGGGCGGTGCTCCGCCGGGCCCTGCCATCGGTGATGAGCCAGGTCGGGCTTGTCCTCATTGGCCTCACCGGCGGGGCGGTTGCCGTGGAGAAGGTCTTCGCGATTCCCGGTTTGGGCCGTGCGGTCCTGGGCGCGGCGAGCGCCCAGGACATACCCGCGCTGCAGGCAGGAGTGCTGGCCCTCCTCATGTTGGCCGTCGCGGTAGGTACCCTCAGCGCCGCTGCCCGATACCTTCTCATGGGAGCGGCACTGCGCTCGGGGACGGTTCCGGTTCCGGACTCGCCGGGAAGATCACGACGGCGGGATGCCGCGGTTCCGCTCGTTGCGGCAGGAGCGTTGCTGCTCATCGTCGTCGCGGGATTGCTTCGCGATCCATTCACCTCGAGCCATGCGCGGCTTGCCGGCCCGGGCTTCGAGCTGCCCTTCGGGGCCGATGCGAGCGGACGGGACCTCCTTGCCAGGGTGGGGCACGGTGCCGTGTCCACGCTGGGAACGGCTCTGCTCGTGGTGCTGGCTTGCCTTGTGATCGGGATCGTCGTCGGGCTCTTCCCGCTCGCGGCAACCGGTCCCCTTGAAGTAGCCAACGCCGCTCCGCCCATCCTGGCCGGCCTGATCGTTGCCGTGGTGACCGGGCCGTCTGCCCAAGGTGCGGCGATAGCCGTCACCCTGGTCAGCTGGGCACCCCTGGCCGCCCACACAGCGGCACTGGCACAGGAGGCGAGGGCACAGCCCCACGTGAAGATCCTTCCGGTCCTGGGCGTGGGGCGGGTCCGCATCCTCTGGCGCTATATCCTCCCAGCGATCCTTGGCCCGGTGTTCAGGCATTCGATGCTCCGGGTACCGGGAATCGCGCTCGCCTTGGCTGCTTTGGGGTTCCTCGGCCTCGGCCCCCACCAGCCGTCTCCCGAGTGGGGCCTTATCCTCGCCGAGGGTATCAACTACGTGGAGCGTGCCCCCTGGGCCGTTGCCGCCCCGGCGTCGGCGTTGATCCTCGCTTCGATCCTGGCCGTTTCGCTGTCGAGCGTGACTTGGTCGCGCTCGCAGGGGGCCTTAGCCCTCAACAACTGACCAGTTTCGCCCCTGACACTGCCCCGCCGACCCGGAACCACGCGCCCGGAAACAGGGAGTCCGCATCAAAAACAGTAGATCGTTGAGGAGGCCAACCTTCGAAGCGGGATCCCGAGCAATTGACTCATTCGAATATATGTTCGAAAATTGAAGTATGTCATCCCGCCTGTCTTCCGCTTCGCCGGCTTCGCTGCGCGATGACTTGCAGGCGCAGATCCATCTCATGCAGGGCAAGCGCGGAAGCGAACGCTCCTTGCCCGTGCTCCCTTCACTCAGCAGGCTCCTTCCGGGCGGACTGCGCCCGGGAGCGGCTTACTCCATACAGGGATCCATGTCGCTGGCCATGGCATTATTGGCCGGACCATCACTCAATGGCTCGTGGTGCGGGGTAGCTGGGCTGCCTGACTTCGGGGTCGAGGCGGCAGCAGGGTTCGGCATTGCGCTCGACCGGCTGGTGCTGGTGCCTGACCCCGGGACCAGCTGGACGCAGGTGATCGCTGCCATGGCGGACGTGCTCTCGGTGGTCCTTGCACGCGCTCCGGAAAGAGTCGCACCAGCCGAGGCTGCACGCTTGGGAGCCAGGCTCCGGGAGCGGAGTTCCGTCCTCCTTGTCATGGGACCCTGGCCGCAGAGTGAAGCCGTCTTGCAAGTGAATGGATATGAGTGGGCGGGGCTCGGGCAGGGCCATGGACATCTCGCCAAGCAGGAGCTCGAGCTCGAAGTCGCTTTGAGGGGCAGTTCCCGCAGGGCTTCCGTGGATCTTGCGGACAGCGGCCCGGTGGATCTTTCCCGCCATCGGATGGGAGCATGATGCTGTTTCAGCTTGAAACCCCGGTGCGCGCGTTGGTTACATGGTTCCCGGATTGGCCCCTTGTCGCCGCCCGCTTGGCAGATGCCCTGCCGTCTGATGTGCCTACGGCAGTCATAGGCAAAGGTGTCATAGCTGCTTGCTCCGCGGAAGCCCGGGCAGAGGGAGTAGTCCGGGGCTTGCGGCTAAGGGAAGCGCAGACCCGCTGCCCTGAGCTGGTGGTGTGTGCCGTTGATCCGGTGCGGGATGCGAGGGAATTCGAGCCTGTGGTCTCGTCACTCGAGGAACGGACTCCTGGCGTGGAAGTGCTTCGCCCCGGACTATGCGCTATCCGGGCCAAGGGTGCCGCCCGATATTACGGCGGAGAGGAAGCGGCCGCAGGTGCTGTGCTTGAATCGGCGGACCGTCTCGCCGTGGAGGCTCGTGTGGGGATCGCCGATTCCGTGTTCGCCGCCGAGCAAGCAGCCCGGAGCACCAGCGAACTCTCTGCCGTCCTTGTGCTCCCGCCGGGTTCTTCCCGGGATTTCCTGGCTCCATTTCCGGTGGAAGTACTAGGGCAGCCGAAGCTGGCTTCCTTGCTCAAACGCCTTGGCGTCCTCACTTTGGGGAATTTCGCCAATCTTCCCGCCGCCGATGTCCGGGCCCGTTTCGGGGCTGCCGGAATCACGGCGCACTCCCTGGCAAGCGGCCAGGATCCCCGCAAAGTAATCCCCCGGACTCCCCCGCGGAAGCTGGATCAACGGGCGGACTTCGAACCCGGCCTGGACCGGGTTGACCAACTCGCCTTCCAGCTCAGGGCCACGGCCGATGCTTTCGTGGCCGGGGTGCAGACTGAAGGCTTGGTCTGCACCGAGTTGAGGGTGCTGATCACTGACGATGCAGGGAGCCGCTCGGAACGGACGTGGGGCCACCCCCGCCATTTCACAGCCAGCGACGTCGTGGACAGGGTGCGCTGGCAGCTTCAGTCACAGCCCCCCGCCCGCGCCACCGATAAAACAGTCGACGGCGGAATGCACGACGGCGGCATGGCTCGCGGCGGACTGTCGTCACCGGTCACGCGGGTCGAGTTCGTCCCCGTCCGCGTGGACTCCATCGCCCATCATGGGCGGGCGCTCTTTGGAGACGGAGCCGAGGAACAGATTCATCATGGACTCAGCCGGATCCAAAGCATGTTGGGGCATGAAGCTGTGGTAGTGCCTGCGGTCTCCGGAGGTCGCTTGCTGGCCGAGCGGCGCCGTTTGGTTCCTTGGGGAGATGCCTTGCCCGCGGGATCGGCAGCCCTGGCCACCAGGCCGTGGCCCGGAAGGATTCCAGACCCGCAGCCCGCCACGGTGTTCGCCTCCCTTATCCCTGTCCTGCTGCTTGATGCGAACAAGGAAAAAGTCCGTACAGACCACCGTGGCGGGTTGATTGCCCCGCCAATGTGGTTTTGTCCCGGCGGAGACCTTGCACGACGACGACTGGTAGCTCAGTGGGCCGGCCCTTGGCCGTTGCGGCAGAGATGGTGGGACGCCGACCACCGCCTTGAAGCGGACCGGTTCCAGCTTGTGGACGGAAACGGAGAGGCCTGGCTCCTTCTCCTGGACGAGCAGAACTGGTGGGCAGAGGCCCGCTACGACTGAACACCCGAGTCGAACACCGAACTTTTAGGCAGGAAAGACAAAGATGGCTTGGAACAACCCGTCAATCCCGTGGTCGGAGTTCGAACGCACGCTGTCGGACCGGCGCGTGCCGGAGATCGGCAAGGCCAAAGGAGACGGCGGTGACAGCCCCGCCTGGTCAAGGAAACGCGGGCCTTACCGTCCGGTCCCCCTCGATCCCGCAAGGGCCGCATCGAGGCCGGGTGCCGGCGTCGTGCCTTATGCCGAACTGCACGCGCATTCGCACTACAGCTTCCTGGACGGCGCCTCCTCACCCGAGAAACTGGTTGAGGAGGCAGTCCGGCTGGGCATCCATGCCCTCGCACTGACCGACCATGACGGCTTCTACGGGATCGCGCGAATGGCGGAGGCCGCCGAAGCCTACGAGCTGAAGTCAGTGTTCGGCGCCGAGCTCTCGCTCGGGCTCAGCAAACCCCAGCAAGGGGAAGCCGACCCCGAAGGTGACCATTTGCTCGTCCTCGCCCGGAAGGAAGAGGGCTACCACCGCTTGGCAGGGGCGATGACGTCCGCCCATCTGGCAGCCGATGCGGAGAAGGGCCACCCCATCTACGACCTCGATGAGCTGGCACATTCCCTGAGGGACCACTGCCTGGTGCTGACCGGATGCCGCAAAGGCTCAGTCCGGAGGGCCCTCATGAGCGACGGCGAGCAAGCCGCTGCCTTTGAGGTGGATGCGTTGATCGAGAGATTCGGGCGGGAAAACGTGGTGGTTGAGCTGTTCGATCATGGGAATCCCCTCGACAGCAGCCACAACGACGCACTTGTCCGTATTGCCGAGCGGGCGGGGATACCTTTCATCGCCAGCAACGCCGTACATTATGCGTCCCCGGAGGGATACCCGCTGGCAACGGCCATGGCGGCTGTCCGGGCACGCCGGAGCCTGGAGGAACTGGACGGGTGGTTGCCCGCAAGCAGCGGCGCCCATCTGCGGAGCGGTTCCGAGATGGCCGCGCGGTTCGCCCGCTACCCCGGCGCGGTCGAACGGACTGTCGAGATTGCTGACGAGCTTGCATTCCAGTTACGGGCTGCCCGCCCGAAGCTCCCCAAACTTGACGTTCCTGCCGGGCACAGTCTTATCACCTGGCTCCGGCAACTTGTTGAAGAAGGCGTGAGGGACAAATACCCGGATGCCGACGAACGGGTCCATGGCCGGATCGAACAGGAACTCGCAGTGATCGAGGCGAAGAACTTCCCCGGCTATTTCCTGATTGTGCACGACATCGTGCAGTTCGCGCGTTCCCGCGGCATCCTCTGCCAAGGCCGGGGTTCCGCGGCGAACTCGGCTGTCTGTTATGCGCTGGGGATTACCGCCGTCGACAGTATCTTCTACAACCTTCCGTTTGAGCGTTTCCTCTCCAGCCTCCGAGAGGAAGAACCGGATATCGACGTCGATTTCGACTCGGACCGGCGGGAAGAAGTCATCCAGTACGTCTACCGCAAATACGGACGGTTCAACGCGGCCCAGGTAGCGAATGTCATTAGTTACAGGCCGAAGAACGCCGTCAGGGACATAGCCAAGGCGCTCGGCTACAGCCAAGGCCAGCAGGACGCGTGGTCCAAGCGGCTCGATCACTGGGGCGATCTCAGCGAAGGCAAGACCAATAACATCCCGGCCCCGGTCCTGGAACTTGCTGACCAGATACTGGGCTTCCCCCGGCACCTGGGCATCCACTCCGGCGGCATGGTCCTCACCGAACGGCCTGTCGGCGAGGTGGTTCCCATCGAGCGCGCCCGGATGGAAAACCGCACGGTCCTGCAATGGGACAAGGACGATTGCGAATGGATGGGCCTGGTCAAGTTCGACCTTCTCGGCCTGGGCATGCTCGCCGCACTGCAGTACTCCTTTGATTTGATCGACAAGCATTTCGGGGAGCGTTGGACAATCGAGACCATCCCGCGGGAAGAACCGGCAGTCTACGACATGCTCTGCCGGGCCGATTCGATCGGGGTGTTCCAAGTGGAATCACGGGCCCAGATCAGCACGCTGCCGCGGCTGAAACCGAGGGAATTCTACGATCTGGTGGTCGAAATTGCGCTCATCCGCCCAGGTCCCGTCCAAGGCGGTGCCGTCCATCCGTACATCCGACGCCGCGCAGGCACGGAAAAAGTCACGTATCTTCATCCATTGCTGGAGCCTGTGCTGAAGCGGACCTTGGGTGTGCCCTTGTTCCAGGAGCAGCTGATGCAGATGGCAGTTGCCGTGGGCGGGTGCACTGCCGAGGATGCGGACCTGCTCCGCCGCGCGATGGGCTCCAAGCGGGGCCGGGAGAAGATCGAATCGCTCGAGGCCAAGCTCTATGCGGGGATGGCGGCCAACGGGATCAGCAAGGACGACGCCGACGCCATCTACGGCAAGATCCAGGCCTTTGCGAACTTCGGTTTCGCGGAATCCCACTCCTTGAGCTTCGCGGTGTTGGTCTATGCAAGCTCGTGGCTGAAGCTGCACTATCCCGGCGCGTTCCTCGCGTCCCTGCTCCGGGCACAACCCATGGGCTTTTACTCCCCGCAAACGCTCGTAGCGGATGCCCGCAGGCACGGGGTCCAGGTGTTGCGCCCTGATGTACTGCATTCCCTGGCCGAGGCGACCCTCGAAGTGCTCGACGAGGCTACAAGTACCAAGGCGGGCCAGGCAGGCGGCATGGATTCCTGCCTGGACTTCCACCAGCCGGAGATCGGCCTCTTCCAGCAGGATCGGCCACGCGAGGACCACTTGCACCGGCGGGATGGCTCGCACGCTGTACGTTTGGGGCTCGACGGCGTCACGTCCATCGGTGCCGAGGTGGCGAAGCGGATCGTAACCGAACGTGAGGAGCATGGCGCCTACAGGGACATGGCGGATCTGTCCCGCCGTGCGAATCTCAGCGCGGACCAGCTGGAGGCACTCGCTTCAGCTGGCGCACTGGATTCGCTGGGGATGAACCGCCGCGAAGCGTTGTGGCAGGCCGGGGATGCCGCGCTCGAGCGGGAAGGACAATTGCCGGGGACCCGCGTCGCCGTCCAGCCGCCGCTGCTGCCCGAGCTCTCCCCCCTGGAAAATGTTGCCTACGACATGTGGGCCACAGGAATCAGTACCGATGATCACCCGATGCGCCATGCCCGCGGGGGCCTGGATTCGAGGGGGGTGCTGCGGGTGGACCGGCTCTCCCAGGTCGAGTCCGGCACGCGTGTTGAAGTGGCCGGCGTCGTCACCCACCGCCAACGCCCCCAGACCGCGCAAGGGATCACCTTCGTCAATCTGGAGGACGAGAGCGGCATCCTCAACGTGATCTGCAGCGTTGGACTCTGGAAGAGGCATCGCCGCGTCGCCCGGGAATCATCCGCGCTGATCGTCCGAGGGTTCCTCGAACGATCGCCGGAAGGAGTCACCAATCTTGTAGCGGACAAGCTGGAACCCCTGGTCCTGACAGTGAAGTCCAACTCCCGCGATTTCAGGTAGCCAAAAACCAGGCCCGGGCCGGGTTGGTCACTTCCGGAGCATCCCGGAACTGTTCGGGCTGCGCTGCCCAGCCCACGCCGTTCGCGATGACCCTCTGGATCTGCGGCTGGTGGTAAACGGGGTACTCCTGGTCGCCGGGGCTGAAGTACAAGATCCGCCCCTTGCCGCGGGAGAACGTCACGCCGGAGCGGAACACCTCGCCGCCTTCGAAGGAGCTGATGAAGATCAGGTCGTCCGGCTCCGGGATGTCGAAGAGCTCGCCGTACATCTCCTGTTTGGGGATCAGGATGGGGCTCTCGACTCCGGCGGCGATGGGGTGCGATGGCTTGACCGTCCACACGAGCTCGCGTTCGCCGTCGTTGCGCCACTTGAGCGAACACGTGGTGCCCAGCAGCCGGGTGAAGATCTTCGCGAAATGCCCTGAGTGCAGCACCACGAGTCCCATCCCGCCGAGGACATGCCGCTGGACGCGTTCCACTGCCTCATCGCTGACCTCGTTGTGGGCGATGTGCCCCCACCAGAGCAGGACGTCGGTGGCGGCAAGGGTTTCCTCGTCCAGCCCGTGTTCGGGATCGGCAAGGGTCGCCGTGGATATTTCAGCATCCGGGTAGTAGCCCCGCAGGCCCGCCGCGATGGCACCGTGGATGCCGTCCGGGTACATTTCGGCCATGGTGTCCGGTTGGTTGCGGGCCTCGTGGACGGCTTCGTTCCAGACGACGATCTTCAGTTTCCTGTCGGTCATCAGAGCACCACTTCGCGTTGTTCGAGGGCGGATTTGTAGCAGGCATCAAGGATAAGGGCCCTGCTCAGGGCGAACGATCCGTCGTGTTGTCCCCAGACGGTCTCCCCGCCGCGGACGGCGGCGACAAAGTCGTCGACGACGGCCTGGTGGGCAAGGCCTGGAATCGCTTCGGGCTCGTAGTCGGCGTTTTCGCCGTCCTTCTCGGTGAAGATCCTCAAGCTGCCGACCGGCTGCAGCGGAGCCCCGACGGCGCGTAGTTCGGCACCGCCGTCGGTCCCGTAAACCGTGAAGTCGAGCAGGTCGTCCACCTCGCGGTAGCTCGCCCAGCCCGCTTCGAGGATCAGGGTGCCGCCGCCTTCGAGCCGGATGAAGGCAGTGGCGAAGTCCTCGACTTCGAACTTGTGGCTCGCCGGCCCCGCGGTGTACCGGGCGTTGCCGCCACGGCCCTGCGGCCCCAGCTCCGAGTGGGTCTGCGCCGAGACAGACAGGACCTTGGGCTCGCCCAACAAGTGGAGCGAGTAGTCCAGCACGTGGACTCCGATGTCAGCCAGCGGACCGCCTCCGGCCAGTTCCGGATTGGTGAACCAGCTGCCCAGGGTAGGGATGCCGGCGCGGCGCAGCCAGGAACCCTTCGCGTAGTACGGACGTCCTAGTCCGCCGTCGTCGATGATGCTCTTGAGTTTTTGAATGTCGCCACGGCGACGGTGGTTGAACGCAACATCCAGGACCCGGCCGGCCTTCCGGGCCGCCTCGACCATGGCGCGTCCTTCGTCGCCGTTGCGTGCCAGTGGCTTTTCGCTCAGTACGTGCAGTCCACGCTCCAGGGCCGCTATGGAAATCGGGGCGTGCAGGAAGGTCGGAACGGCGACGCTGATCGCATCGAGACCTTCCAGCCCGATCATGTCTTCCCAGCGCGCGAAAGCATGCGGAATGCCGTATTCCTGCTTCATCTGGGCGAGGAGGTCCTCTTCCATCCCGGCGACGGCGACGATATCCACGCCTTCGATGGCGCTGTAAGCCTTAAGGTGCTGTTGACCAGCCCATCCGATGCCCACAACGCCAACTTTGAGGTTTGCTGACGTTGCTTGTTGCTGAATGCCCACGGTATTCCTGTCTTTTCACGTATCCCGGGTTGGGGCCAATAAATACGCTTTCATGGGCCTCCGAACAGCGTCAATCAGTTAAGCGCTTCGACTTTTCGCCGTTTCCGGATCCGACACGCCACGAGCGGTCATGGCGCGGCATGCGCCTAGACTGAGGGCCGGAAAAGGAGTCGCCATGGCCAAGAAACCGACAATCTACGACGTCGCCGAGCGCGCCGCCGTCTCGATCGCAACGGTATCGCTCTCCTTCACCCAGCCGCACCGGGTGCGCGAATCCACCAGGACATTGGTGATGGATGCTGCGCACGAACTCGGTTACCTTCCAAGTGCCAGCGCAAGGGGCCTGGCCCGGGGGAAAACGGGCGCAATCGGCCTCTTCTCCTACGACTATTTCAACCGGTCCGGCGCCGGCGCGGCCCGCGTCCACGGCGACTCGGACGCTCTCCTGCCCCGTGATTTGTTCTCCGACGATGCCAACGGGGAGTTTCGCCTCTTCCCGCTGTATCACGACGAGGTGCAACGGGGCGTCGAAATGGAATGCCGCAGGCGGGGCTTCGTTCTCATGGTCGGCGAGGGTGGTGGCGGCAGATCCGAGGCCGACATCAACGACATTGCCGGCCGTGTGGACGGCTTGGCGGTGTTCCCCAATACTTTTCCGGTCGAGGTCCTGCGGCGGATCGCCGAACGGATTCCAGTAGTCGAGCTTGCCGATCCGCCGGAGGAGACAGGACTGAACCGGGTCTCAGTGGAGAACACCGAAGGCATGCGGGTCCTCACCAACCACTTGATCCAGCACCACGGACACCGCGCCATCACCTTTGTGGGCCCGTCCGGCTCGCCGGACCGTGAGCAGCGCTTCGCCGGATACCTCTTGGCCATGGCAGAGGCGGGGTTGGACGCCCAAACGCTGCCCGCACCGGGGCGGGACGCGAACGGCACGTTGGGATCCGGGGTGGACCTCGCTGCGGACTCGGACGCGACTATCCACGGGCTGTTATCCGGCGCCGCACTTCCTGAAGCACTTGTCTGTTCGGTCGATGCCGAGGCACTCCTGTATCTGGATGCCCTGGAACGGGCCGGAGTGGAAGTGCCGGGACGGATTGCGGTCACGGGTTTCGATGGACTGGCGGCGGGCCGGGTCAATCGCCCCGCGCTCACCACCGTCCGACAGCCCATGATCGCCCTGGGGCGCGCCGCCGCGAGCATCCTCATCCACCAGATCGCCAATCCCGGATCCGAGCCGGTGGCCAAAGAGCTGCCCGTGGAGCTTGTAGTGCGGGAAAGCTGCGGCTGCGGCTGAACTACGAGCCGCTACCGTTGGGCCAGGATCGCTTTAACGGAACGCGCCCCCGCTGCTCGAGCCGCAGCGGGGGCGCGTACTGTTAGGCGTTGGCGATCAGCCCCAGTTCGGCCTTGGAGGCGAGGGAGGGGTGCTTCGGGAAGACGCGGACGGTGTAGCCGAAGGATCCGGAGCGGTTGATCAGGATGGACCCGGTGAACAGGTGGCGCCCGTTGCCGAGGTCCTCCGTTTCGGTCAGCTCGACCAAAGCGACATCCTCCAACTCGTCTCCGTCCTGGGCCCGCCCATACGCCACCTCAACCGACACGTCCTCGGGCGTGAGTTCGTGGAGGGCGATGTAGGCGTTGACCTGGAGGGTGTCGCCGATCTGTGGTTCTTCGGAGACGCCGATGGAATCGACGTGTTCTACGATCAGCTGCGGCCAGGCGGTGCGGACCTTGGTGGTCCAGGCCGCGAGTTCCTTCGCTTCCTTGAACGACGCCGTTCCCGCTTGCCTGCCGGCCACAGCTGCCGGGCGGTAGAGGGTGTTGACGTAGTCCTGGAGCATGCGGTCGGCCGAGACGGCCGGGCCGAGGTGGGCCAGGGTGTGCTTGATCATGGACACCCAATGCGTCGGCACGGCTTCCGGGCCGGACTGCGAGGGCCCGGCGGCGCCGGCGTCCGCGGAGACCGTGGAGCCGTAGAAGCGTGGGGCCACCTGGGTCTCCAGGAGCTCGTAGAGCGCGGCGGCTTCGATGTCATCGCGTTCGGTCGGTGACGCGTCGTTGTTCGCGGTCGGGATCGCCCAGCCGTTCTCGCC
>NZ_JBFRHB010000027.1:0-78202 GCF_052115645.1 Arthrobacter sp. 2MCAF14
CGAAGCAACAATCAGTAGTTCCTGTCGGCGGCCTCCGGTCTCCAAACTCATTTGCGGGCTCCAACCGCACCAAGTCAACGCGGGGTCACCGGGCGACCATAGAATTTTCCTCCATCCGTGGCGCGGCCGGTAGGCGGCCGATCAACTCAAAGAAAGGGCACCCGTCCGGCAACCAACAAACACCGAAAGGACAGATAGCCATGAGTGCAAGCATCCCGATGAACCTCGAGGTCCAGGTCATCGCGGTATCGGACCCGGACCGATCCAAGAAGTTTTACGAACAACTGGGTTGGCGCCTCGACGAGGACGCCGCCCCGATGGAGGGGTTGCGCATTGTCCAGTTCACCCCGCCGGGCTCGGGAACCTCGGTCGACTTCGGCATAGGTCTCAACTCGGCCAAGCCGGGCTCAGCCGTGAATACACTCGTCGTGTCCGACATTGAAGCTGCACACCACGAACTCGTCGGGCGTGACATCAAGGTGACTGACATCTGGCACGGTCCGCCGTTCCCCGTTGAGGCGCGACAGCCCGGCGTCGACCCCGAACGCACCAGTTACGCGTCCTTCTGCTCCTTCGAAGACCCCGACGGCAATCTGTGGATCGTCCAGGAAGTCACCGATCGCCTCCCAGGCCGCATCTAACAACAGGCCGCATCTAACAACAAGAAAGAAAGCAGTCCCATGGAATTCCTCACCACGCTCACCACGAACGTCCCGCATGGAACGCCAGAATCGACGGTCGACGCTACCAAGGATCGCGAGGCTATCCGCGCTGCCGAACTGGCGCAGATGGGCCACCTCCTGCGATTGTGGAGGCCGCCCACGGAGCCGGGCGAGTGGCGCACTCTCGGCCTCTGGAGCGCCAACACGGAGGCCGATCTCAAGGAGATCCTGGCCTCGCTCCCGTTGCATGTGTGGATGACTGTGAAGATCACGCCGCTGAATCCACACCCGAACGATCCCGTGGCGGCGAAGGCCTGACCAGCATCGCGGGTACGGACGATAGAAGCGCGTACTCCACAGGTCCCTGCCTCCGTGACTAGACCCTGCTTCGACGTCCTCTGACTACGCCGAAGATCAGAAGCACGATGATGGCTCCCAGGATGGACAGCAGCCAGGTCCTCAGATCGAAGAAGTCTCCCAGTCCACCACCGAAGGCGAGAGAACCGATCCAACCACCAAGAAACGCTCCGACAACTCCCAGAAGAAGGGTAAGCAGCAAGCCGCCGCCTTGCCTTCCAGGAAGAATGGCCTTTGCGATGGCGCCCGCGATCAGGCCGAGCAGAAGAAAAGCGAGAAATCCCATGGTGCATCTCCTTTGCAAACGAAGACCAGCGCCAGTCCGGCGCTTCGCCTTTGAGTCAATCAGCATGCTTACTGACAGGCAAGGCCCCGATCAAGAAATAGCCGACCCTTCACGGAGTGTTCCGCTTGCTTGGCCGCCGCGCTGCCGCCGGCTTCTTCGTCTTCTTCGGCTCGGGAACGGTAGGTGACGTGAGCGCCGCTGTCTCGGCGGTCGCCGTCTGCGTCAGCGCTGCGAGCGACGCGGCCACCGAGTGATCGGCTACCTCCTCGGGAGTGCTGTGCGCGCGAAGCACCACGAGGGACTTCGCGGCGAGAGAGACAATGCCGTCTGCTCCGACGGGTTTGGAGTCAGCGCCTACGCCGGCTGTATCGATGAGGATGTCCCAGGCCGGTGCGTACTCATCCGAAGGCAGCCTGAACTTGACCTCGTCGTCGTGGGCGTTGAAGTAGAGCAGGAAGTTGACGTCCGTGATGCGCCGGCCCTGGTTGTCCCTGCCGTGGATGCCGTCACCGTTCAGGAACACGCCCACCGAACGGCCGAAACCGTTGTCCCAGTCCTCGGGCTGCATGAGGGCTCCCTCCGGGTCGAGCCAGACGATGTCCGGAAGAGGTTCTCCCTCGCCCCTGTGCACGGGCCGGCCGTCGAAGAAGCGGCTGCGCCGGAAAGTGGGATGCTTGGCACGCAAAGCACTGACCGCGGCCGTGAACTCCACCAGCGGCTGGTCCACGCCGTCCCAGTTGATCCACGTCAGTTCGGAGTCCTGGCAGTAGCCGTTGTTGTTGCCCCGCTGGGTCCGGCCCAGCTCATCACCGTGCAACAGCATGGGCACACCCTGGGAGAGCAGCATGGTGGCGATGAAGTTCCGCTGCTGGCGGGCACGATGGCCCAGGACCTTCGGGTCCTCCGTGGGACCTTCGACCCCGCAATTCCAGGAACGGTTGTGCGATTCGCCGTCGTTGTTGCCCTCGCCGTTGGCCTCATTGTGCTTCTCGTTGTAGGAAACCAGATCCGCCAGGGTGAAGCCGTCGTGGGCCGTGACGAAGTTGATGGAAGCCACCGGGCGGCGCCCGGAATGCTCATAAAGGTCCGCCGACCCCGTCAACCGCGAAGCGAACTCGCCCAACGTGGAGGGCTCCCCGCGCCAGAAATCCCGGACCGTGTCACGGTACTTGCCGTTCCACTCCGTCCACTGCGGCGGGAAATTGCCCACCTGGTAACCACCCGGGCCCACGTCCCACGGCTCGGCGATCAACTTGACCTGCGAAACCACCGGATCCTGCTGGATCAGTTCGAAGAACGTCGACAGCTTATCCACCTCATAGAACTCCCGGGCCAACGTGGAAGCCAGATCGAAACGGAACCCGTCCACATGCATCTCCGTGACCCAGTACCGCAGGGAATCCATCAGCAACTGCAATGAATGCGGCTGGCGGACGTTCAAGGAGTTACCGGTACCGGTGTAATCCATGTAGTGCTTCTCATCACCGTCCACCAGCCGGTAGTACGCGGAGTTGTCGATGCCCTTGAACGACAGCGTCGGGCCCAGGTGGTTGCCCTCGGCCGTGTGGTTGTACACGACATCAAGAATGACCTCGATACCGGCCCGGTGGAGCGAACGGACCATGGCCTTGAAATCCTGGACCTGCTGGCCGGTGTCCCCCGCGGAGCTGTAGCTGTTGTGCGGGGCGAAGAACCCGATCGTGTTGTAGCCCCAGTAATTGTTCAGCCCCTTGTCCTCGAGAGTGCCGTCATTGACGAACTGATGGACCGGCATGAGTTCGATGGCCGTGATGCCGAGCTTCTGCAGATGGGAGATGACCGACGGGTGTGCGACGCCGGCGTAGGTGCCGCGCTGCTCTTCCGGAACCTCCGGGTGGAGCTGGGTCAGGCCCTTGACGTGCGCCTCATAGATCACGGACCGGTGGTAAGGGATCCGCGGGAGATGGTCGCCGTCCCAGTCGAAGAACGGGTTGATGACCACGCCCATCATCATGTGGGGCGCGGAGTCCTTGTCGTTGCGGGAGTCCGGATCCCCCATGTCGTAAGAAAACAGAGCGGGATCCCAGTCGATCTGGCCATGTACTGCTTTCGCGTAAGGGTCCAGGAGGAGCTTGTTGGGATTGAAGCGCTGACCGGCGGCAGGGTCATACGGACCGTGCACACGGTAGCCATACTTCTGTCCCGGCTGCACCTGCGGCAAGTAACAGTGCCACACATAACCATCGACTTCCACGACATCGACTTTGGTTTCGGAGCCGTCCTCCTGAAACAGGCAAAGCTCGACTTTTTCGGCCCTCTCGCTGAACAAGGCGAAGTTGGTTCCGGTTCCGTCGAAGGTAGCGCCAAGGGGATACGCCGATCCGGGCCAGATTTCCATTCGTACTCCTATTATGTTGTCCATCCCGGCAAGTACTAAGCTTGCTGACTATATCCCAGATCGCTCCACCACGAGATTCATTGCGCGGTGCGGTGCCTTGTTTATCCCAGGGTGGAGAGGGCCGCCGGGGCGCACTCGATCCTGACCGGAATGTCCGCGTCAACGGATTTCACTTCACCGTCGATCTGGTAAGTCAGGGGCTTGAGGGTGGTGAACGAGTAGCTGCTCACACTGGGCTGGTCTCCCAGGCCCGTCGTAGCGGCCCGCAGCGCCGTCAAGAGCACCCGCCACTTCGGCATGTGGGCAAAGAGGACCACTTCGAACTTTCCGTCAGCAAGCTTATCGTCCGCGTCGCTAAGCGTGGCGTACTTTGCCATCTCCGGAATATTCGCGAGCACAAGGCTGTCCAAGCGGCGTCGCGCACCGTCGGCCTGACGTATTTCGAAGGGCTCAAACTTCGAGAAGGTCCGCACCACGGAGACCATTTCCTTCAGGGCCCCCTTGCCGCCCTTTTCCAAGTCCATCGCCACCACCGGCGTCAGCCCGAAACCGACATAGGAGTGCGCGTACTCCCCGGGCGAATCCGCTTCCCCGCCTGCGTGCACACGCAGCAAATCGATGCTCCGCACCCGGCCCGCGGCGATCGCTTCCCCCAGCGGCTGGGTGCCGGTGCTCCGCCGGTGATCATTGGCATTGCCCGCCCCCAGCACCGCGCACACGGCCCGGGGATTGCCTCCCTGCATCACACCGTTGACCACCTCGTTGTAGCCCCCGTCACCACTAACGGAAACCACCAGCACGTCCCCGCCACCGCTCACAGCATCCCGTGCCAGCTCCACTGCATGACCGGCATGGCTCGTCGGCTGAAGCCTGATGTCCACCGGGTAGCTAAGAAGACCCTCCAGCTCGCCGAGAAGACCCTCAGCCAGCCTGCGCGCATCCCCCGTGCTGTTCGGATTGAAAATAATGACAATCGATTCAAAGGTCCGTGCAGAAGTCATTGCCGCTCCGATATTTGCTCGTGATGACTTCGGTAAGTGTACTTACAATCTTCCCCCGCACCCTAAGGGATGGGGACCGGACTACTTGGCTGACAACCAGCAAGGCCCGGTAGACTTTCGTGCCATCCTCTACCCCTCCCGGGGGTAACCGCGCGGGACGAGAAGTGAAGGCAGACCGATGGACACCCCAACACCACCGACCTCCGCTCGGCGTCCGCAGCCCGGGCGCCGCCCTTCAGCGGGCCGCGCGGAACCGGCGCGTGCAAAAGTCATCAGCTACCCGGTGCCTGTCCCTTCCGAGCCAGAGAGAGCTATGCAGGACGGGTCGGAGCGGTCCGTGACTGAGCCGGATCCGACCCTGCAGCCGGTTCCCAAAGACGCCAAAAAGGCCAAGCGATCCAAACGGAAGTGGCGCCGCAAACTCCTCCTGACGCTGATCGCCCCGCTCGTTCTGGTACAAATTATTGCCTTCATGTTCAGCATGGGCGTGACCCCGACCCGTACCGCTTACATGCTGGAGGCGGGCGAGCCGAGCGTCTACCAGTTCGTCTCGATCAACCACATGAGCCGGCACTTGCTGGCCGCGACCATCGCTCATGAAGACGAACAGCTCGGCACACGCAGCGGGGCCTTCGACCTCGGAGACCTCCAGGCGAGGGCGCAGGCCTATTTCCAGGGAAAGCCCGACCCGAGCGGTTCCACCATCCCCCAGCAGCTGGTCAAGAACATTTTCCTCTGGGATGACCAAAACGCCGTGCGCAAGGGCATTGAAGCCGTCCTGGCAACCCAGTTCAGCTACACGTTGAGCCCTCAGCGGACCTTGGAGCTCTATCTGAACTATGCCCAGTTCGGTCCCCATCTGTACGGCGTCTGTGCGGCCAGTTGGTACTACTTCGGAACACCGCCGTGGAATATGACCGATTACCAGTCGGCGCAGCTGATGGGCGTCCTCCCACTGCCGGATCTGGTCAAAAGGGACCCCAACGGAGGCATCTACCTTGGCACGGGCGTCGACCCCGCCGTGTGGAACCTTGTGAATGGGGCTGCAAACGTCTGGGTCCCCCGGCAGCTCGTTGGCCTGGGCGGATGGCAGGGGGCCGTCGCGACAATCGGAATCACGGACACCGCCGACAGCCATGCCGACCAGCGCTCCGACAACGACGCATGCTCCACCATGCCCCAAAGCGTCAGGGACCGCATCCAGAGCGAAGCCGGCTAGGACCGCCGGGACACGTCCGGCGTCGTACCCTGACTCAGCCGCGTGGCGCCGGCAAGTCCAGGTTCCAGTGGCGCGAGACCATCAGCAGCCAATCGACGTCGTCGTCGTGCCCTGCGGGTCCCGGGGTGATGAAGAACCGGGAGACAACGCGCTGCGAGCCTTCAGCGTCTCCGTAGAGCACGTCGACGGCGAAGCCCTCGCCGGCCGCTCCCGCAGTTGCGTTGCGGAAGTCGGCCGACTCCGGGTCCCGGATCGCGACCTGGCAGAATCCGGCGTCGTTGGCCGGGACGTAGATGTCCCGGGTCAGCCGGTGGAACTCCTCCACCGGTGACAACGGAGCCCTGGAGTCCGGTGGAAGGTGCCAACCGTGCAGGATCGCCACTCCCGCACCGGCGTTGCGGACAGACATCAACAGGTACACAGCGTTGTCGCTGATCTCGAGGGCAGCGTGGCCACCGCGCACCACCATCCACTTGCCTTCCATGAACCGCACCTTCTGCGGGGCGTCAGACCAGTTGGAGGGCAGTAGGATGGGGCGCAATCCATTGAGCAGGGCGCGCTCGGCCAGCCGCGCCGACCGGTTGGCCGAGCGCGTGGAAATAAACGTCGCGACGGCAAGAACGGTCGTACCGAGAGCGGTGCCGAGGTTGGAGATCAGGACCCAGTCGACCATAAGCCACATTCAACGCCTGTCCCGCCTCGTGGGCAATGGAAGCCTATCTGCCACCCTCGATCTTCCGGCTGCGCTGGTTCTGCGCCATCGGACCGTACGGGTAGACGCCGACGCGCGGTTGGCTGGCCTGCGTGAGCCGGTCAGTTTCCTCGGGGCTGAGTTCCAGGTCTGCAGCAGCCAGGTTGTCTGCTAGCTGTTCGGCTGTGCGGGCGCCGAGGATCACGGAGGTCACGGCAGGCCGGTCCGCCAACCAAGCCAGTGCAACCTGGGAGGCGCTGACGCCATGGTCCGCTGCGATCTTTTCCACTGTCCCGATGACGTCCCAAGTGCGGGGGTCGTCGTTGCGCGCCTGCCACGCTTCCATGCCGCGTTCCGGGTTTTCACCGAGGCGGGTCGCACCGGTGGGCGGCGCGTCACGCTTGTACTTGCCGGAGAGCCAACCGCCCCCCAAGGGAGACCACGGCAGCAGCCCGATTCCAGCATCCAGCGAGGCCGGAACGATCTCCGATTCGATCTCACGGACCAGCAGGCTGTACTGCGGCTGCAACGTCACCGGTGCGCTCCAGCCAAAGGCCTTGGCGACGTGGACGGCCTTGGTCAATTGCCATCCCAGGAAGTTGGAAAAACCGTAGTACGCGATCTTGCCGCTGCTGACGGAGTCGTGCAGGAAGCGCAGCGTCTCCTCCAACGGTGTGATGGGGTCCCACGCGTGCATTTGGTAGAGGTCGATCTGCTCCACGCCCAGGCGGCGCAGCGAGTCGTCCAACGCCCGCGTGAGGTGGCGTCGGGAGGTGCCGACGTCGTTCGGCGCCGTCCCCATGGGGAAGCGGCCCTTGGTGGCCAGCACCACGCGGTTCCGCGCATCGGGCCGTTCGGCCAGCCAACGGCCGATGATCTCTTCCGATACACCGGCGCTGTAAACATCGGCGGTGTCAATGAAGTTGCCGCCGGCCGCGACGTAGCTGTCCAGGATGGCTTGGGACGTTTCCTCGGTAGCCTCGGCCCCGAATGTCATGGTTCCGAGCGCGTAGTTGGAAACCACTGCGCCGCTGTTGCCCAGAGTGCGGTATTGCATGCTGTTCCTCAATCCTCGACGGGGGTGGTGCGGTTCGAATGGTAGGTGCGCCAAGTGTGTTCAGGCTCGAAGCCCAGGAGTCGCCTGGCCTTGTCGATGGAAAGCATAGTCTCGTGCTCTTCCAGATCCTTGGTCACCTTCACGTCGGGGAACACCTCCGCAGCCAGACTGGCACTGGACCGGCTCATGACCGTGTCCGCGTTTGCGATGATGAATGCTTCGAACCCCGGCTTGCCGTTTTCAAGGGCCCGGGCCACAGCCAGTGCCCCGTCGCGGCCATCGATGTAACCCCAAAGGTTCCACTTGCGCAGCTTGGCGTCGGAGTCGAAGGACGGAAACCGTTCGTAGTCTTCCGCGTCCATGACGTTGGAGAACCGCAGCCCCACTATACTCAGCTCGGGGTCCCAGCGCGTCAACTCGATGGCCATCTGCTCTTCCAAATGCTTCACGAGCGAATAGGTGCTTTCCGGCCGCGCCGGGTATTCCTCATCCACCGGGATGTACGGAGGGTCGACGTCGAACGGCAGTCCCAGGACCGTCTCACTTGAGGCGTAGACAACCTTCTTGATGCCGGCCCGGCGGGCCGCCTGAAACACGTTGTATGTCGAAAGCATGTTGTTCTCGAACGTCGCCACATCCGGGACGATGCCGGGGGCTGGAATGGCCCCCAGATGCACGACGGCGTCGAAGCCACTATGCCGGTCGTCGAGCCCCAGGAACACATCCAGCACCTGGCCATAGTCACGCAGGTCGACGATCGCCAGACCGGGGCTCCGCTCGCCCGCGCGGTCCAGGTTCAACACCTGGTGCCCGTCCCTGCTGAGCCGGCGCACTACATGCCGGCCCAGTTTTCCACTTCCACCCGTCACTGCAATTCTCATCGGTACTCCCTCGATATAACTCGGCGGTCTTGACTCGACACTAGGGCACAAGCCAGCTCTGGCGCGTGGCCCTCCCGGTCCTAGGACAGCCAGACACCCGCTCCCGCGTAATTTCCTCCGCGGATGCAACTCGCCGACACGGCGAACTTTTTCGGCATTTCAACTTGTGCCCGAGCCGCCGATCATCCACACTGGCTACAGATCCGCAGGAAAATCCTTCCGCCGATCAAGCCCGCCGGACTCTACGGCCAGCAACCGCCCCATCACAGAATGCCGGGCAGCCCCTCTCGAACCACCGCCTTCCGCCTCCCCGGGCGCACCCGGCCCGGAAGCCCGTGACCGCTGAGAGCCCGGTACTTCCCACCGAGAAAGAGCCCACGATGATCAAACGCCACTCGGACGTCGTCCTGGAAATCACCGCCCACGACCCTGACACCATCGAGAACGACCTGAACACCGCCGTCGAAATCGCCCGCGAACACGCCGGCAAGGAGCGACGTCACGGGATCCTCGTTACGCAGCACGGATTCACCAGGTACACCGTCGCAATCAGCCGGGACGTGCCCTATGGGCAGACCCTCGAACGGCGCGAGTTGCCGGGGAGCTCACAGACGAAGACGGAATCAGACTGCTGAGTCGGCCACCATGACGCGAATCAAAGCAGGTGGGAGGATGGGCGCATGGAACTGCACATTACCGGCGACCCCGCCGCCGACCAACTGCTCAGCGATGACGCGTTCGCACTTCTCATCGGCATGCTGCTAGACCAACAGGTGACCATGGAATCTGCGTTTGCCGGACCCGAAAAGATCCGGACGCGCATCGGATCCATGTCCCCTGCCGCAATCGCCGAATATGACCCGGCGGGCTTCGTCGAGGTCTTCAAGGAGCGTCCGTCCGTCCACCGTTTCCCCGGCTCGATGGCCGGCCGCGTCCAGGATCTCGCCGCGACCGTTCAGCGCGATTGGAATGGAGACGCAACCGCCATCTGGACCCAGGACAACCCAGACGGCCAGGAGGTGCTCCGCAGGTTGAAGGAATTGCCCGGCTTCGGAGAGCAAAAGGCAAAAATCTTCCTCGCACTGCTCGGGAAGCAGCGCGGACTCCAGGCACAAGGTTGGCGCGAGGCTGCCGGCGCCTACGGCCAGGAGGGCGCTTTTCTTTCTGTCGCCGACATCGTGGATCCGGAGTCGCTGAGAAAAGTTCGCGCCAACAAGCAGGCTGCCAAGGCCGCCATCAAAGCGGCGAAGGCCTCCGGAAGCTGAGAAGCACGCGACGGGCTTTGTTCCCGCCGATATCGTGAAACGCTTGCAGCATGGATCTCGAAGTGTCGCCTGCGCTCACGATTCCGACGTCGGAACTCGGCTGGCGGTTCTCCCGCTCGTCAGGGCCGGGCGGTCAACACGTCAACACCTCGGACAGCCGCGTTGAACTGTCATGGAATGTCGCCGACTCCGCAGCGCTTTCCGATGACCAACGGCTTCTGCTGGTCACGCGTCTTGGACCCCGCCTCATCGCCGGGGTGATCACCGTGACTGCCTCCGAGCAGCGGTCCCAGTTGCGGAATCGCGAAATCGCACTGGCCAAGCTCTCGCGCCTCGTGGCGGAGGGTCTTGCTCCCGAAGCGGCTGCCCGCCGGGCGAGCAAACCCACCCGGAGCTCGAAGCGCCGGCACCGGGTCGCAAAGGAACACCGGGCGGCGACGAAACAACAACGAAAACGACCGTCTGCCGAGTAGCTCGCTTAGCGAATCCCGCTGTCGACAACCAGCGTGACATGAACGGGGGTCTCCGAGATGACCACGGGCTGGGTCGCCGTCGAATGGTAACCGCCGATGTTGCTCGCCTTGATCACGTAACGACCGTCAGGCAGCGTGAGATGGAAGGCACCGGTGCCGTCGGTCCGTGTCGAGCCCCGGACAGCTTCCCCGTCCAAGGCGACAACCGCGGCCCCTGAGACGGGGCGCGGCGGACACTCCTGACCGACACGTTCGACGGGACATACCGGGGCGGTCAGGACGACGCCGGTGACAACACCGGTATGACCCGCGTCCGGACCTCCCGGACCGGCGCATCCGCACAACCACAGGGCCGCGGCCAGCAGCGTCACGAGGAATCGCTTCACTTCACTCACCAACATGTGTCGATTCAGGGAGCCGGATGAATGGGATCGATCCACTGGACTACTTCCGGGGGTTCAGCGGACTCGATATCCAGGTTAACGACTATTGGATCCTGCCCGCTGCGTACAAGTACACAACTGAGAACCTCGGTCTTGCTCGCGTTGATCTCCTGATGGGGTGCGAACGGCGGAACAAAAATGAAGTCGCCCGGACCGGCCTCTGCGACAAACTCCAGGCTGTCTCCCCATCGCATGCGTGCCAGGCCGCTGACAACGTAGATGACGCTTTCCAGTTCTCCGTGATGGTGAGGCCCGGTTTTGGCATTGGCATCAATAGTGACCGTGCCGGCCCACAGTTTGCTGGCCCCCGCCCGGGCAAGTGTGATAGCCGCCGCCCTTGCCATGCCAGGCGTCTGCGGCGTATTCGGATCGAGCTGCGAACCTGGAATGATTTTGACTCCGTGGTCGCGCCAATTCGGCTGTGGCTCAGGGCTCATTTCTTCCCTCCGCAAAGCGTGGCCGCACCCCCTGGAACAATGATAGGCGCGTCAGGTCCACCCAACCTTGCCGGCTTTCGCTCGAGCCAAGCCTCAAGAACAGGTTCTCAGGAAGCCCGTGGCACCAGCACGTTCGTGGAAGGTCACCGTGTGGCCGCTGTCGTCATGGAAGACCGCTCTCTGTCCCTCGACAGTCATGATGCCGGGCTGGTAGGGGTTGCCCCAGCCTGTCGGAGGATTGCCGTGGCCGTCGTCCAGCGGTTCGTCGGCAACAAAGAAGGAGCCCTGCACCTGTGCCTCGTAGATGCCACAGTGCGTGAATAGAGCAAAAGGGACGCCCGAAGCAGCGGATGTCGTCGAACTTGCCGGGACGCTGTTTTGCGGCGCTGCCGGCAGCGCACATCCGGTCAGCACTGCCAGCGCCGCTGCAGCGGCGATGCCTCGGCCGCATCGAGTTGCCATGGGCCAAGCCTCCCTCTCATAGGAACTGCTGATTCTGGCGCGGTCTTTCAGATGTAGCTGCAGATCCGGGCGGCGTCGCATGCCTCCGGGTCCGCAGTAGTCGCGACGGCGTGGAAATCGGCGACGGTGGCGCGCAGCGCGACGAGTTCGGAGATTTGTGCGTCGAGGTCGGCCAACTGACCGGCTAGGAGGTCGCGCACATGGGCGCAAGGGGCGCGGCCCGCATCCCGGAGAAGCAGGATTTCGCGGACCTGTGCCAAGGCCAGTCCTGCGGCGCGACCGCGGCGAATGAAGTCGAGCCTGTTAATGGTTTCGCCTGTGTAATCGCGATATCCGTTGCCGGAGCGTTTCGCAGCCGGCAACAGCCCATGCTCTTCGTAGAACCTCAAGGCCTTGCTCGTCATACCCGCCGCTTGGGCGGCTTCACCGATTCGCACCATGCACCCCGTCATCCCCCATTGACCTCCCACTGTAGGGGAAGGCGCCCATGGGGTGAAGCAGGACTAGCGCAAGTGTTCAGCGAATTCCATTTCGAAGTACCGCTTCGCCCCGACGCCGATCACGGAGATTCTTCGTTCGCCGTCCTTGAACAAGAACACCGACGGAACAGAGCTAATCCCGAAGGCACCCGCGGTTTCGGGATTCTCATCGACATTGACTTTGACAACGTCGATTTTGTCGGCGTATTCGACCGCGAGCTGTTCCAGGACCGGGGTAAGCCTGGTGCAAGGTCCAGACCAAACCGCCCAGAATTCCACGACGACGGGTTTGGCCGACTTCAGCACTTCGGCGTCGAAGGACGCGTCAGTCACTTCTCTGGTTCTTGCCATGCCTTTCAACTCCTTGAGTTGCCGGATTTGTAGTGCCGGGGTATTCCCCGCCCCATCCCCCTTCGCGGCCGTGCGACTCACAGCGCCACCCTGTGTTCCACCCTCGCACCCTCCCCTAAGGGAAATGTCATGGGGCAGAATCCTGTGATGGGTACGGTGGCCGGACTGGCGACTTGCGCGATAAGCCATCAAGCTAGGTAGGGGGGAACTGAGGGAAGGAACACTCCCTCCGCACAGGAAGGCCCCGCAATTCCTAGCCCGAAACGACCACTCACTCCATGGATCCGCACGTACCTCAAGGGCGGCGACGTAGGCAGCGCGAACGCCAAAGGCCTCGGCCCTCTCAAACCTGTCGAGCCTGCCGCCCGGCGGGAAGGCAAGCCCCTCCTCGGCGATGATCAGGTCTATGTAATGAAGAACGGCAAGGAGTACCACCCCGCGTGGTGCCACGTTGTGGCCGACAAATGGAGCAGCGCCCCGCGAGGGCTGCTTGTGACCCTCTTGGCCGACGTCGGCACACGGGCCAGGTGCCAGGAATGCGATCGCTCGTTGAAGGCGGTCACGGAACCCTTATCCGGGGAACACGAAAAGCAACCCAGGCACACCCGGCAGCCTGACACAGTAATCCCTTTGCGAGTCGTCGGGTTCTCCCATGGCATCCTGTTCCTGGCGGCTGGGCCGAAATATCAGCATCTCCTCAAGCAGACCGCGGTCGAGCCGGCCACCCCGCTGCTCGTCGATGGTTTGCGGCACGGAATTCTGCTGCGGGTGGACGCCTCCCGCCAGGAGCCACTCCTGGTTATCCAGATGGATCCCCGCGCCAAGTTCCGGAGCGGCGCTTATCAGGTGCGATTGCGTCTTCCGCTGCAGCGCTCGGCCACCAAACCCTATGCTGTGGACTCCATTGAGCCGGCGGCGCGGGCCAGGCACGCCGCACTGCACCCCCCGGTCGCTGGCGATTCGGGAAGTTGAGCCTGACCCGGTGGCGTCACCTCCGGACAGGTCCGGGAACGCGCTCTGCGAGGAACTGCGAGCCGGCGGGCCTTATCGCCGTCGCCCTTCTGCGTGCCCGCGCAGTGCACCACCGTCCGGATACCGCTCAAGGCGGCTTCGAGTCCGTCTCCGGTGTCGAGGTCACACCCCGCGAATTCGATGTCTTGCTCCGGTGTCGAGGTCACACCTCGCGAATTCGATGTCTTGCTCCGGTGGAGGTGCATGACGGCCCGCCACGCGCACCGCATGGCCCCCGTCCTGTAGGCGCGATGTCTCGAGCCGCCCAAGGGTACCGGTCCCGCCTGTCACCAAAATCGTCGATTTCATGACCGTTTCGCTTCGGATTGATTTATGCCGGGCCGTTGCCCGGCGGACCCCTGAGCACCGTCGGTATGTATTCGAGCAGCTGGAGTCGACCGTCGAAGGTCCTGTTCTCCACCATCTCAAGCGAGACGTCCGGATAGCCGTCGTAGATCCGCTCGCGCCCGGTGCTGCCCGTGATCACCGGGAAAACGACCACCCGGAATCTATCCACGAGTCCAGCGGTCAGCAACGACCGGCAGAGGCTCAGGCTCCCGAGAGTGCTCAACGGCCCGGTCCTGGTCCGTTTCATCTCCGCCACGGCCTGGACCGCGTCCCCCGTGACCAGCTCCGAGTTCGGCCACGTCAAGGGTGCCTGCAGCGTGGACGAAAAGACGACCTTCGGCACGGCAGCAAGGCCGGTCAGGGTGGCGCCCTCATCCTCGGAGAATCCCGAGCCTTCGGCCGCTGCTTCCTCCGACATCCTGGACATCAGCCGGTAGGTGTTCGCCCCGAGAAGGAAGATGTAGCCCTTCTGCCCCTCCTGATCGAGCCACGCCAGGTATTCCGGCCCCTCCAGACCCCACCAGCCGGGCCATCCCACGGCCGAGGCGTACCCGTCCAAGGATATGATCAGGTTGACCATCAGGTCCGCCGAAGTCGCCTCCGCCGCTGTCTCGCCCATGACCGTCTCCTCGAGTTTGATCGATGTCAGTGACTGCCTGACCCTCGGCCAATGACAGCCGGGTCCCGTGGCGGCAATGCTAGCCCCGGAGCGATCAGACGTTCAAGGGGCGGCGGCCCGACCTCTGCATCAAGAGCTTCGGTCGCCCGCGCCGCCCTCTCCGTGCGGCAGGTACTGAACAAACCAGTCCACGGCGAGAATCGCCGCCGCCTCCAATGTTCCGGGTTCTTCGAACAGGTGGGTGGCCCCCGGGACAAGCTCCAGCCGGTTGGGGCAGCCCATCATGGCTTGTGCCCGGCGGTTGAGTTCGAGCACCCTGTGATCCGCGCTGCCGACAATCAGGAGTGTCGGGGCGCGGACGAAGGCAAGCCTCGCGCCAGCCAGATCCGGACGGCCTCCCCTCGAGACGACTGCGCCGATCTTCTCTCCCAGTTCGGCTGCCGCCCACAACGCGGCGCCGGCGCCGGTACTCGCGCCGAAGTATCCCACGCTGCGTGAGGCGGTGTCCGGCCTTCTGCCGAGCCATCCGGTTGCCGCAATCAGCCTGCGCGCAAGCAGTTCGATGTTGAACACATTGGCACGATTGAGCTCCTCCCCTGGGCTGAGCAGGTCAAGGAGCAAGGTCCCGAGGCCCGCCCGCTGAAGCGTTGTGGCGGCGAATCTATTTCTCGCGCTATGGCGGCCGCTACCGCTTCCATGAGCAAACACCACCACGCCGGCGGTCGATCCGGGCAAGTGAAGGTGTCCTTGAAGCCATAACCCGTCAGAGGGGATCCGGACCTCCTCATCGAGGCCGCGGTCTCCTGCCGTTGAAGAGGCGTTTTGCAGGCGCTCGGCGGCAGCGGCGAGCAGCCACACCACCTCGTCGTCGCCCGTCGGGGAGAAGTCACGGTAGTGGTAACCGACGGCCGTAAGCCGTGGAGGCGTAGCAAGGCACACCACCTCGTCCGGTGCCGTCAATCCCGCGAGGACGTCCGCCGAGGCGACAGGAACGGCCAGAATCACCTTGGCGGCCCCCAAGTTCCGTGCAATGCGGCATGCCACCCTGGCGGGTGAGCCCGTAGCGATCCCGTCATCGACGACGACGGCGATGCGGCCCCTCAGATCGACGCGGTCTCGGCCAGTACGGAAACGCGCAACCCGGTCCTCGAGGATAGCCCGCTCCCGTGCCTCGACAGACCGCAGTTCTTCCCGTTTGACCCTAGTGGCAGAGAGAACGCCTCGCTCGAGCGCATATGCGCCATCCTCCCCGATGGCTCCCATCGCGAGTTCGGGCTGGGACGGGACTCCCAGCTTCCGCACGACGATCACATCCAGCGGCGCGTCCAAGGCCACTGCAACCTCAAAAGCAACCGGAACGCCGCCGCGTGGCACCCCTAGGATGACTGCCTCTTGGCCACGCAGATGCGCCAGCCGCTGCCCCAACTGCCGCCCTGCGTCAGCCCTGTCCTGAAAAATTCCCATCCCCGCGACGTTCCCATCAAGCTGCCGCGCCACGCAGCAAGAAATGCACGGGGGGCGGCCTCCTGATTCAACTATTCCCCACGAATCCGGACCACGCGAGGCCTTTGCTGGAAGAACCGCTGAATCGGCACCCGTTCGGGTTCGACGGCGGATATCGCCTTTGTCGCTTGGGGGTCCAAGGTCCCGCCCGCGCATCAGAGTCTGGCCCGGGCATTGATTGACGCAGGGTCCGACGTCGTGTTCGGGCATTCGGTCCACATCTTCCGCGGCATCGAAATCTACAGGGGCCGGCCCATCGTCTACAGCGCCGGCGACTTTATGGATGATTACGCGGTTGACCCGGATGAACGCAACGATCAGTCGTTCGTCTTCGTCCTGGAAACAGATGGAAAAGTACCCCGCACGTTGCGCCTGTATCCGACGAACATCACCCACCTGCAAACTCGGCTGGCGAGCCGGAGCGCGGGGAAAATCGCTGAGCGGATGCAACGGCTGAGCAGGCAGTTCGGCACCCGGAGCACGTGGATCGAGGGCGACGGAGTCTTGGAAGTACCGATCGACGTGGTCTCATAACCATGGAAGTCCCGCTGGCACGGGAATCATGCCGGGTTCCCGTCCGTTCTCTCCGTTGATGACCTGCTTTCGTTGGCGGGAACAGACACGACAGAAAGTTTGGGGACTGACCATGACGTTGAACGAAACCATTGCCCGTCTCCGGGCCGGGCACCTTATGGTCCGCGACGCCCAGGAGTGGGACAAGCTATCCACTGACTTGAGGCGCGCTTACGACAGCAACGACGACGAACTCATTGAACAGCTGCAGCCGCAGTTCCTGCAGTCATGGAGAACAGTCACAAGATACGTCCTCCGCGACACTTTCGACGCAGCGGGCATCGCAGTCACCGAACCCAGCCATCCTTGGGGAATCGCAAGACTCACCGCAAACGGAACCAGTTGCGAACCACTCCTCTGCCACGCCGACGAAACAGACACGGGAAGGGCAGGGGCCGTCACCAAGAGCGGAGTCCAACTTCTCACTTTCGCGGACACCATGACCAGCTACACAGACTGCCTGTCGCGCCTGCTTGATGAGCTGGACTGAGCAACGATTTCCAACTCGAGGGGACAAGCACCACTTAATCCATTGATTTCGTGACTTCCCTACAGGCTCTTGCCTTCCCGTTGCGCTCGCCGAAAAATGGGGCGTGTGGATGTCGATTCCGCGATATCCTGCTCGCCGTCATGAAAGGGAGCGCACCATGGGAATCATCGTGGTCGACTTGTTCAGCACCCTTGACGGTGTCTACCAGGCGCCCGGCGGACCAGACGAAGATCGCGAGGGCGGCTTCGAGTTCGGCGGCTGGCAGGCACCATACTTCGATAAGGAGTCCAGCGAGGCGATCGGCGCGGGAATCGAACGCATCGACGCGCTTCTCCTCGGCCGGAAGACGTACGACATCTTCGCCGGGTTCTGGCCAACCGCCCCGGCCGATGACCCGATCGCGGCCCGCTTCAACACCGTGCCGAAATATGTCGCATCACGCACACTGACCGACCCCCTTTGGGCCGGGACGACGGTGCTGACGGATGTCGCATCCGAGGTCCGCGGGATCCGCGAACGCCATGACGAGACGCATGTCATCGGCAGCGGCGACCTCCTTCAGACCCTCCTCACCGAGGACCTCGTCGACCGGTTGAATCTCTGGCTGTACCCGGTGACCTTCGGCACGGGCAAGCGGATCTTCCGGGACGGTACCATGCCAGCCGCCTTCGCGGTCACCCAGCAGCCTCGGGCCTTCCCGAAGGGCGCGGTCTGGCTCGTCTACGAGCGCGCGGGCGATCTGGTCACGGGCGTCGACATCGAGGCGGAGCGCGCACAGACATGACAACCGGTGGCGTGGGCGGAAACCCGTGGGTGCTGCACGTTGATCTCGACCAGTTCATCGCAGCGGTCGAAGTGCTCCGGCGGCCGGAGCTTGCGGGCAAACCGATCATTGTCGGGGGCCGTGGCGACCCCACGGAACGGGCTGTGGTGTCGACCGCGTCCTACGAAGCCCGGGCGTTCGGCGTGGGTTCCGGAATGCCCTTACGCATTGCCGCGCGGAAAGTGCCCGACGCCGTGATCCTGCCCGTCGATCAGGAGGCCTACCTCGCGGCGTCTGAAACGGTGATGGCTACCCTGCGCGCGCAGCCCGGCGCCACAGTGCAGGTGCTGGGTTGGGATGAAGCCTTTGTAGGGGTTGAGACAGAGGATCCGGAAGCCTACGCCCACCAGGTGCAGGCCGCCGTCCTGGCGCGAACGCAGCTGCATTGCAGCGTGGGCATTGGCGACACCCTGGTCCGGGCCAAGGTCGCCACCGGGTTCGGAAAGCCAGCCGGCGTCTTCCGCCTCACCGCCGGGAATTGGCTTGATGTCATGGGCAGCCGGCCCACCAAGGAGCTCTGGGGCGTCGGCAGCAGGGTGTCGGCCCGGCTGGCCAAACTCGGCATCAACACCGTCGCCGAACTCGCCGCTTCCGACCCCCAGGATCTGGTCCCGGAGTTCGGCCCCAGGATGGGTCCGTGGTATGCACAGCTCGGAGGGGGCGACGGGACCAGCATTGTGGACGACACCCCGTGGGTTGCCCGCGGGCATAGCCGCGAGACCACCTTCCAGCAGGACCTGAGCGATCCGGCCCAGGTGGAGGACGCCGTGCGGGAGCTGGCAGCGCATGTCCTTGAGGATGTTGTGGCCGAAGGACGGCCCGTCATCGGGCTGACCCTGAAGGTCCGCTACGCGCCGTTCTTGACCACGACCCAGGGGAAGAAGATTCCGGAGACCTTCGACCGGAACGAAATCCTCGCGCGGGCCTTGGAGCTCGCGGCCGGAATCGAGGCGGGCCGCCCGATCCGGCTCCTGGGCCTGCATGCCGAAATGGCAATGCCCGACGATGCCCGAAAGGGGCACACTCCCACGCGCGGCGGTTGGTGACGGCGTCGTTCCCCTCCTTACCAGAATGGAGCGGTGTTCATCAGGCCTCCAATGCCCAGTGTCTAGACCCCGCCCGGCCGTTGCCCTATCGTGGGGGAACCGGGCACAGTCGGCTTGAGTCTCCGCATCGGGGGTACATGGTGGGCATCATCTCTTCTGGATTTCATGGAAGACGGCAGAGCGGCAATCCGGCGTTGCCACCGGGCCAATATGAGACCGGCAGCTTCCCGGTCCTTACCGCCGGCCCCGCTCCCCGGATCCCCACTGACGACTGGGAATTCTTCATCACTACTGAGGCAGGGCAGCGCCATGCGTGGTCCTGGGCCGCCTTCATGGCGTTGCCCCAAATGGACATCGAAACGGACATCCACTGCGTGACCAGCTGGTCCAAGCTGGGCACGACGTGGCGGGGAGTGTCCCTCGATTCTCTTTTTGAGAACGTGGAAACAAACTGCAGGTTCACGATGGCCCACTCCTACGGCGGATACACGACCAACGTCCCGCTCGAGGACCTTCTTGGCGGCCGGGCGTGGGTGGCTTGGGAATTCGACGGCGAACCGCTTGAACGCGCCCACGGCGGACCTGCCCGTCTCCTGGTGCCGCATTTGTACTTTTGGAAGAGCGCAAAGTGGATCAACGGCATCGAGCTGACGCGGGATGACGTTCCTGGTTTCTGGGAGTCCAACGGTTACCACCTCCACGGCGACCCGTGGTGGGAGGAGCGCTACTCATGAGGTACGCCGGATGAGCACGCTATGGCGCCTGGCCGATGTCGTCAGCAGCATGCCCGAGACGGAAACGGCCCGGACCATAGGGCTGCGGGTGAACGGCCTGAACGGCAACCTCGCCGGACAGCACGTCGACATCCGCCTCACCGCCGACGACGGGTACTCGGCCGTCCGCTCGTACTCTGTGGCGAGGGCAGGCATGGACGAAACCTTGGAGATCACTGTTGACGAATTGGCCAACGGAGAAGTCTCCCCCTATCTGGTCCGGGAACTGGCCGTCGGGGACCAGCTGGAGATCCGCGGGCCGGTGGGTGGCTGGTTCGTCTGGAAGCCGACCGACAAGAACCCGGTTCAGCTGATTGCCGGAGGATCCGGCATCGTGCCGCTCATGTCCATGATCCGCGCACACCATGCATCGGAAAATCAGGCGCAGTTCCGGCTGCTCTATTCGCTCAAGTCGCCCGACGCGGGGTTCTATCGGGAAGAACTCCAAACCTTGGGCCAGGAATCCCGCAAGCTCGTCATCGACTACGTCTACACACGCAAAGCGCCGAAGGATTGGCCGACTGCTCCACAAAGGCTCACGGCGGAAACCCTGCTGGCCAACATCTTGCCGACGGACCCCACCCCGGACATCTTCATTTGTGGCCAGACCGTCTTCGTGGAAACAGTCGCGGAATGGCTCGTGCAGGCGGGATATCCCGCCGCCTCGATCAAGACCGAGCGCTTCGGCGGAACAGGAGGAACGCGGTGAGTGGCAATAACGGCTCCGATTCTCCGGGCGCTAAGGATCCGGGCCTTGAGGATCAGGACATCGCCGGACTTTCGGGCAATGCGATACCTCACCTGGACGGAAACGCGGTGGCAGGACCGCTGTGGGAACTGTTCCGCTTCGATATCGTCGCAGCGATCGGACGGTGCAAGCATTGCGGCGCTGTCCGCGTCTTCGGGGAGACGATGGTGTACGTCGACGCCCCGGGAATCGTCGTGCGCTGCGCTTCCTGCGAGGGTGTGCTGCTCCGCCTCGTGGAGACACCGACGAGGTACTGGCTCGACGTAAGCGGACTCAGCTATCTGCAAATCGAGCGAGACGGTTAAGGTTGCGGTCCCTGTGTCCCGGCACCCGCGTTCCGGATCCGTAAGAATTCGCCGGCGACGGCAAGGGCCGGCGTTGGGATGATGGGGTCATGTCACTGCTCCCCGAAACCCACGCAGAACCCCGCGCACGGATTGCGATCATCGGCGGCACCGGCTTGTACAAGCTGCCCGGCGCCGTTGTTCTCGATACGCTGGACATCCCGACGCCGTTCGGGCCACCCTCCAGCGCCGTCACGGTCGCCCGGCTGCCCGCACCGGACGGCCCCGACGCCGAGAGACCCGGCGGTGACGACGGCCCGATGGTCGCATTCCTAAGCCGGCACGGCCGCAGGCATAGTGTTGCCCCGCAGCAGATCAACTACCGCGCCAACCTCTGGGCCCTCAAGAGCCTGGGCGTAGAGGCCGTTATCTCCTCCGCGGCGGTGGGCGGGCTGGTTTCCAGCCACGGAACCGGCACTTTTGCGGTACCGGATCAGGTCCTGGACAAGACCTGGGGCCGCGCGGACACCTTCTACGACGGCTCGCTGCCCACGGGGGTCCAGCACTTGCCCGCCGCCGAGCCCTACAGCGCCCCGTTGCGGGTGGCACTCATCGCCGCCCTGGAGCGCCGGAGCGAAGACTTCGCCGGGGCGGGAACCGTGGCGGTCATCAACGGTCCGCGATTCTCGACCAAGGCGGAGTCCGCGGCCCTCGTTCAGTCCGGCGCACATCTGATCAGCATGACCCAGTACCCGGAACCGATGCTCGCGGCGGAGTTGAACATGCACTTCGCCGCCCTGGCATTCATTACGGATGCCGACACCGGGCACGACGGTTCCGAACCCGTGACGTCGGAACTGGTTCTGGGCCGACTGGCGGCCGCGCAGCCGCGGATCCTCGCGGTGTTGTCCGACGCGGTGCGGACAGTGTCCGCGGGGTTGGCCGGCGCTGAACCAACGAACGACGGCGGAATGTGGCGGATGGCGCTCATGGCTCCCGCCGCGGTGGCCACCGTGATGGGAGCCACCGGCCCGGCCAGCCATGGTACGAAACGAACAGGGCCATGAGGATTCTGGTCACCGGCGGGGCCGGTTTCATAGGCAGCCACATCGTCGATGCTGCCGTGGCGCGCGGCTGGGAGGTCCGGATCCTGGACTCATTGGATCCGGCTGTGCACCGGGATCGACCGCGGGGAGTTGGCGGCGTGCCCCTGCAGGTGGGCGACGTCGGAGACCCGGCCGCCGTGGCGGAAGCGCTCGCGGGAGTCGACGTCGTCGTGCACCAGAGCGCCAAAGTGGGCCTTGGAGTGGACTTCTCCGATGCTCCGGACTACATCCGCAACAATGACCTGGCCACGGCCGTCCTCCTGGCCGGCATGGCAGCCTCAGCCGTCGACAAACTTGTCCTGGCTTCCTCGATGGTGGTCTACGGTGAGGGCGCTTACACCGATTCAACTGGCAGGCCGGTCCGCCCCGGCCCGCGCCGGGGCGAGGATCTGGAGCACGGAGTGTTTGACCCCCGCGACCCTGCCACCGGCGAGCTGTTGCTCCCGGCGCTGGTCAGCGAAGACGCGGTCATGGATCCACGGAACGTCTATGCTGCCTCCAAATTGGCCCAGGAGAACCTGGCTTCCGCGTGGGCGCGCTCAACCGGAGGCACCGCCGTCGCACTCCGGTACCACAACGTGTACGGCCCTCGGATGCCCAAAGACACCCCCTACGCGGGCGTGGCCAGCCTGTTCCGCTCTGCACTGGCACGTGGAGAGGCCGTGCGGGTGTTCGAGGATGGCGGGCAGCGGCGCAGTTTCATCCATGTCCGGGACGTTGCGGAGGCGAATCTGTTGTCCATGGACGCGTTGGTGGCTGGCCGGATTGCTCCTGGCAGCCTGAGGGCGTATAACATCGGCGCCTCGGAGGTCCACACCGTAGGGCAGATGGCGGCAGTATTGAGTTCTATTGCCGGCGGGCCTGAGCCGGTGGTCACAGGTGACTTCCGGCTGGGCGACGTCCGGCACATCACCGCCAGCTCGGCACGGGCCTGGGCCGAGCTGGGTTGGATCCCCAAGCAGGGTTTCGAGGACGGAATGCGCGAGTTCGCCACGGCACCGCTGCGCGGCGATCAAAGCTAGGCGTCCGGAGGGCAAACGTCCCGGTTCCGTAAGGATTTCCGCCTGTCGCGCGGGGCCTGGGGATTCTACGGTCAAAGGGTGGAGAAAGAGCAGAGCGGTTCACGCGGTCCGCACGATGGAATCGGCATGGCCGGCATCCCAAACGGACCGGCTGACGACGACGGCGGTCAACCCGCAGCGCTCGTGGACGTGGTGCTGCCGTGCCTCAACGAGCGTTCGGCCCTTCCCAAGGTGCTCGGAGCTCTGCCGCCCGGATACCGCGCAATCGTCGTGGACAACGGATCAACCGACGGCTCCGGCATCCTGGCCGCCAGCCTGGGGGCCACCGTCGTCGACGAACCGAGGCGCGGCTTTGGCGCAGCAGCACATGCCGGATTGCTCGCCGCCACGGCGGAGTTCGTCGCTTTCTGCGATTGCGATGGTTCCCTGAACCCCGCCCAACTGGCCCCGATGCTGGACCTCGTCCGCACCGGTCGTGCCGACCTGGTGTTGGGTGCGCGGCGACCTGCCCGCGGTGCCTGGCCTATCCACGCCCGCCTGGCCAACATGGCCCTGAGCCGGCGGTTGCGTCGGCTAACCGGCATCCCGGTCACGGATCTTGGCCCCCTCCGCCTTGCCCGCCGCGGCGCTCTCCTGGGACTGGACCTCGGGGACCGACGCAGCGGCTACCCGCTGGAGATGTTCCTCAAGGCCCACCGTGACGGCTGGCGTGTGGCCGAGATCGCGGTCGACTATGCACCCCGCTTGGGGAAGTCCAAGGTCACGGGGACACTCCGCGGAACTGTCACGGCCCTCAAAGACATGGCGACGCAATTGGCCGCCGCTTCGAGGCGGACACCGGAGACGAAGGACGGCAGACCGGCGGATCGGCCGCCGGCCGATGCCCAAGGAGCGACGCCGTGAACTTCACCATCGCCGTGATCGCCAAGGAATGCAGCCCCGGCAGAGTCAAGACGCGCCTCACTCCCCCGCTCACCCCGGTGCAAGCCGCAACCTTGGCCCAGACCAGCCTGAGCCAGACGCTCGAGACAGTGCGATCCCTTCCCGCAGCCAGGCGACTACTTGTGTTTGACGGCACTCCGCAGCATGCGGACGCTGCAGGTTTTGAAGTATTCGCCCAGGGCACCGGAGGCCTGGACGAACGGCTGGCGGCGATCTGTTCACTCACGGCCGGACCGTTGCTGATCCTGGGCATGGACACGCCCCAGCTATGCCGGGGCCAGTTGGACCCGCTGCTGGCTGACTGGGCAACCCCCGCTCCGGTACCGCATCGCCGCGCGTGGTTCGGCCCGGCGTCGGACGGCGGCTTCTGGGCGTTGGGCCTGTACCGGCCCGACGGCGGTCTGCTCCGCGGCGTGGCAATGTCCACCCCGCAGACCGGAGCGCAGCAATTGGACCGGCTGGCCGGCGCTGGCGTGGACGTGGGGCTGTTGCCCGTCTTGACGGATGTGGACTACTTCGCCGACGCCCTGACTGCCGCGCAACAATGCATCGGGACTCCCTTTGCCCGCGCTGTCGAGCGCCTGAGCATGGGTCTGCCGACGGAGGCCATGCCGCTTGTGGTGCCGTCCGGCGTCGTGCCCACGTGGGGTGCCCTGCGATGAGCATCCAGGCAGTCCCCAAGGGATCCGGCACCCGGGCTGACTCTTTTGCTGAGGGCACCGGCCCGCTTGCCCTCTCTGGACAGGCCCTGTTTGGCCAAGCCCTCTTCGGACAGGGAGGGCACGAACCGTACGCCCGTAGCCTGCCCCACGGCCTGGGCTGCCTGACGCTGCGTCCGGAACCTGCCTGGAGCGAAACCATCGGGCCGGTCCACTTCAACATGCTCGGTTGGTCTGGCCCGGCCACGGCAGGCGAGCGCGAGCTGCTTCGCGCCCTCCGTGGGCCCGTTCTCGATGTAGGCTGCGGCCCCGGCCGGATGCTGGAGGCCGCCCGGGAACTGGGGCTAGCGTCCATGGGCGTCGATTCGAGCCCCGCCGCCGTGCGGCTGGCAACCGACCGTGGGGGCGCGGCCATCCTTGGCTCCATCTTTGACCCCGTCCCGCACGAGGGAAGTTGGGGTTCGGCCCTGTTGCTGGACGGGAACATCGGCATCGGCGGGAACATCCGGTTGCTTCTGGAGCGTGTTGCCTCACTGCTGGCGCCGGGCGGGCAAGTGCTGGCAGAGGCCGAAGCCCCGGATTTTCTCGATGCGGCCTATCTGGCGGTGCTGGAGGATTCAGATGGACGGGCCAGCGCGGCCTTTCCCTGGGCCCGCGCCGGGTCGAAAGCGCTAGCTTCCCATGCAGCCCGGGCGGGGCTGGATGCCGTGGCCACCCGGACGGTTCAGGACCGGTTCTTTCTGACCTTGGAACGGCGGCCGTAGAGTCCGACGGCGGCCACAACCGCAGCCGCGGCCACCACCAGGACCACCCAGAAAACGCCCAAGGCCAGCACATAGTCCCCCTGCAGGACGGTGCCATTGGCGCCGCTGCCCGGACCGCTTGGCTGGAGCACCTGCTGGGCGCGGATCACCGGGGCTCCCACCAAGGTCACTAGCGCCCCCACCAGCAGTGCGCCGCGCACTATCCCCTGTTGAACGGGGCCCAGCCCATAGGTCAGCCGCGACAATCCGCCGCCAGCCAACGTTGTCACCGGGACCAGCACGCCGTCGTGCACCAACAACGCCACGGCAAGCCAGGCCGCCACGCCGATCAGCTGGACGGGTGGCACATTGGCCAGGAATCCGAAGAGCGCATAACCGAGTGCCGCAAGGCCCAGGGCGCCCAATGCCGCCCGCACCCACCAGACGGTCCTGCGTCCCGCCGGCGCCGACGGACGCACCAACGGTAGCCGCATCAGATCACCTCCACTTTATGCACCCATTTGGTCTGCAGGACCCCCGGGCGTCCGGGTGCGATGATCCGCGCCGGATAGCCATGGTCGAGGTCCAGGGGTTCGCCGTTCAGCTCTAGTGCCAGCAGTGTCTGCTCGTCCTGGCTGTATGCGGCAGGCATGAAGGAGCGCCCATAGACGCCGCCCTTCTCCATGCTGGAAATCTGCAATTCGGCATCAGGCGGCGCGCCCACCGTTGCCATGAGGTCCCGGATCCGGACACCGCGCCATTGTGCCCCTTGGCTCCAGCCCTCCACGCAGGCGATGGGCAATCCGTAGCTGTACTGCGGCAGGGCCGCCAGTTGTGCCAGCGTGAATGTCTTCTGCACAGATCCCGAGGATACGGTCAGCACCCAGTCGGGGGCCAGCGCAGCCTCTGCCACACCGGCCTGGGCCGCGGTCCTGTTGATGGGTACGCCCTGAGGGCCGGTATCCATTCGGCGCAGCGCGAAGAGGTTCAGGCCCGACAGCCAGGCGAAGGACTGGCCCGCCGTTGTCAAGACGACGACGCCGGTCCCGGCGGTCAGTGCCGCCAGGAAACCCCTGCGGCTCCAGCCGTGCCCGGTTCCCGGCCTTACGGCGGCCGGAACCGTTTTGCTGTCCGGCACTCCCCCCTCAGTGGTGGCGGCGATGGCGTCCGCGTCCGATCGACGGCTCCAATGGGCCAGGATGAGGGGCATCTTGACAGCGATGTGGAGCGCCAAAGATCCGATGATGACCCAGGCCAGCCAATAGTGGACATCCCTGAAGGAAAACGGCCAGGGGTACCACTGGAAAGTGTTGAGCAAGCCGATGGTGACTTCCACCAGTGAAGCGGCCACGAAGAGCGCAATCGAGGCCCGTTCGAGTGCATGCACCAAGGATTTCAGCGGAGGCCAGCGCAAGAGTTCGGGATACACGGACCATAGCTTGGCCGCCAGGAGCGGGATGGAGGCTATCCCGGTGGTGACGTGGATGCCCTGCGTAGCAACGTACAGCCACGCGGGACGGGTGAGGAAAAGCATCCAAGCCGGCGGATCCTGCAGGAGGTGGCTGAACAGTCCGGTCAGGAAACACACAGTGAAGGCAAGGCCGAGCCAACGGCCCAGCACCACCGTCAGCCGTCTGCTGCGCACGGGCGAGGAAAACCGTCCGTTCACCGCTTCCATCCGCTGTTGGAGGAAAGTGGTCAATCTGTCCATACCTTGATCAGACCACCAAGACCCGTCGGTCGTCCCGGTCCAGACCTTACGAAACGCAAACGGTCCCTTGGGTTCGTGGCCCCCGGCCCGCGAGTGATGCAGGATCAAAGGGTGAGCGAATCAACACCCCGGCGCGCGTCTGGCATTTCGGCTGCGTTGGCGGCGCTGGCCCTGGTGGCTTTGCTCGCCGTCGTCGTCTGGTGGACGGTCACCACCGATCCGTCAGCGGAATGGGTGTCGCCCCTTGGCACGCTGGCGGCGTGGACCGTCTTCGTCCCGGCGGCACTGGTGGCGCGGCGCATCCCGGCGCGGCAGGGGGCCGCCGTCGTCCTCCTGGGCTCCCTCCTGGTGGGAGCCGCGGCCATCGCCGCACCGCCGGCCACCAGCAACGATTCCGCACGGTATGCGTGGGACGGCATCGTCCAGAAAGCCGGAATCTCTCCCTATGCCCACGTTCCGGCGGACTCGGCGCTGCGGCAGCTGCGGCCAGCCTGGCTGTTCCAGGACGCCGGACCGGATGGAACATGCCATAGCAATCCCTTCCCCACGGGTACCGAGACCACCACCAACATTCCCGGCGGCAGCACCCTGTGCACGGCCATCAACAGGCCCGCCGTGCCCACCGTCTATCCGGCGGTGGCGGAGCTTTATTTTCTGGCAGTGCGGCTCATCCCTGCTTCCGAGGTGGGGTTCATTGCCTTCCAGGCGGCCGGGCTGCTGCTCAGCCTCGCCATAACGGTGGCGTTGCTGGCGTTCCTGCACCGCACCGGAAGGCCCGCGCACCAAGCCGTGTGGTGGGCTTGGTCTCCGCTGGTGGCCTTTGAGGCCGTCAACGGTGCGCACGTGGATGCGTTGGGTACCGCCCTGGCCTTGGCGGCGGCGCTACTGCTGGTGGGCGGGCGAACCTTGGGTTCCGGAGTGGCCTTCGGCGCGGCCGTGGCCACCAAGCTGATTCCTGCGATCAGCGCCCCGGCACTGCTGTACCGGCGGCCGTTCCGCTTCGTCGCCGCCGCCGCGGCCACGTTTGCCGTGGCGTACGTACCGTACGTCCTCGCCAGCGGTTGGGCTGTTCTGGGCTATCTGCCCGAATACCTTCGTTCGGAGGGGTACGACGGACAGGACAGCCCGCGCTTCACCTTGTTGAAGCTGGTGCTCCCTGCCGGTTGGGCGGGGCCGGCCGCACTCGTGTTGCTGCTTGCTCTCGCCATTTACGTGTGGCGGACCACCGACGTCGCCCGGCCCTGGGACGGGCAGGTCTTGATGGTCGGAGGAATGCTGCTGATCGCTTCGCCCAGCTACCCCTGGTACGCCCTGCTGCTTCTACCGTTCGTGGTGCTGAGCCGTCGCTACGAGTTCACCGTCATCGCTCCCGTGCTGGCCCTGATGTATTTCAGCGGCGCCGAACCCTACGGCCCGTTGGCCGCGCGACTCGGCCTGGGCGCCGTCGTCGTGCTCGTGGTGCTTGCCACGGTGGTGAGGCGACGCTCGCTGCAATTCCGGCGGACAAGCAAATGACTTCTGCCGGGCCATCTGATGCGGCCTCGGTGACGAATCACTGTCATGAACTACTACAGCATGGCGGCACAGGAACGGGTCAAGGATGCCGCATACGACGCTCTTGAGAAAGTTTTGAACGGTATGTTCGAGCCGCTCAACAGACACGCGCTCGCGGCGCGGTGGAACCAGGCCTGTGAGGCCATGGAGAAACACCTTGAAGCCCAGGACAATGGCGAGGAATAACGCCAGTGAAAGGTCCGCACCGCGGTCCCGATGGAACGCGAAGGACCCCTCGCCATCCGCTGTGAGAGCGGATCGGCAAGGGGCCCTTCGAAGCCTAGGTGAGCGCTGAGATGCGGGTCAGGCCATGGTCTGGTTGATCTGCAGCGTTCCGCCGCGCGTGACGAACGGGTGGGAAGCGAGCAGTGCGCTCACGGCCTCGGCCGAGTCTGCTTCCAGAATGGAATAGCCGAGGATGTCTGCAACGGCCTCCGGCGCCCCGGTGGCGACTTGACCCGCGAAGCCCAGCGGTGCGCCGGGATCTGTGACCGCCGGACCGGCATTGCCAAGCCACGCCATGAAGTCTTTCCGGGCAGCTTCCATTTCGGCCGGATCCGGATGCCCTGCGCCGTGATAGGTGATCAGAAATTTGGCCAAAATGACTCCTCAGTACGGATCGTCCGCTGCGAAGTTCCCCGCAGCATCGCCAGTGTACCCGGCCACCCTGACCACGCAGCTGGTGAAGAGAGGTAGCCGGCGTCTAGCTCCCCTCGGGCAGATCTTTGTTTGTTGCCGTCGACGCGGCCTCCGGCATCTCTTCGCCCCAGCGGGCAGACCCGAGCCGGCGGATAACGGCCACCAGCTTGTCGCGCAGGTCCTCCACGCCCATTTCGACGCCGGGAGCCAGATTCCGGGCAAGCGTCCGGGCCTGGGCAAGGGCCGTTTTGCCCAACTCGGAAACAGCCACCCGCTGCGAGCGCCCGTCCAGTCGACTCCGTTCCCGGGTAATGTGCCCGTGAGCCTCGAGCCTCGAGAGTGTCTGTCCCATGGTTTGCGCCTGCACCCGGGCTCTGGCTGAAAGCCGGGCCTGCACCATGGACCCTTCCGCGTCGAGAACTTCCAGCGCTATGACCCCCGCGTGGGTCAGGCCCAGGACGGCAAGCTCCTCATTCCAGGCATGCTCGACCAATCGCGCTGCAGTTGAGAGCAACCGTGGAGTCGTCCATTCGTTTAAGTCCGGCATACTCCCACCATAGTAAGCCTGCTTCCTATCTACAGCTTGTCTGTGTGAAATGGGTGGACCCATGACCATATTCGGCTGGCACATTATGCTCGCCATATGTCGCCGGATCGCTATCTTACTGAATTGGCCAGCACCCTGGACCGCCTAAGGGCCCTGGCACGCCAGCCCGAGGGCATTCTGACCCGCCCGGTGCCGGCTTGTCCTGGCTGGACGCTCAAGGAGCTCTTCGGGCATCTGGGGTCAATCGAACGTTGGGCAGCCGAAATAGTCGTTTCGGGCAAGTTCATCGATGAACCGGCACCACCGGCCACCGGAGCCGTAACGTGGTTCCTCGAAGGCGCGGACGCCTTTCTTGGGACAATGTCGGCGCTCGATCCCGAAGAACCGTGCTGGAACTTTGGACCACCGCCGCGCAAAGCCGGTTTCTGGCGCCGGCGCCAGGCACATGAACACGCCGTCCACCTCATCGACGCGTGCCAAGCTTCAGCGTTGGCGGTCCCCTCCTTCGCAGCAGATTTCATGCTCGACGGAATCGACGAAATCCTGACAATGTTCACTCCGCGACAGCTTCGCCTGGGACGGATGCCGGAGCCGGAAGGGGCAGTGACCTTCCGCGTACCCGGGGCCCGGAGCTGGAAACTCGGCCAAGGGGCAGCCGAAGCTTCCATTACCGCCCCGCTGGCCGGGATGTACCTGGGTCTCTGGGGCCGCTCCAACCTCGCAGAAACAGCTCTCATCGAAGGTGACAAAGCCCTTGCGGTCCGCGTTCTGCAAGGCCCGCTCACTCCCTGACCTGTCCCGCCTGCTGCCTCTTTGGATTCCGACGCCGGAACGGGCACATCCCATCCGGCACCTCTGTGGCTACGAACCAGTTTCAGAGAGTAGGAGCAAGGTGACCATGAGTGTTCAGCAGAACAGCGCCGCCACGCTGCAGGGGCATGTCTTTCCCACGGAGTTGGGTCCCTGCATGGTGCGTGTCCAGCCGCGCACCCGGGGCCTGAGTGCCGCGTCCGGCACGCCGGAGGTCTACCTTCACGGCGCTGCGGGATCCTGGACCACCTTCCAGGCGCTCCTTTCCGGGATGCCGCTTTCAGGCACACCGGCCAACGACCGTGTCCTGATTGATCTGCCGGGCTGGGGCGAATCCACAAGAGGTGCCCGGTTGGAACGGTTCAGCATCGAGGCGATGGCACGCGCCGTCAACGGGGTGCTGAATGCGCTGGGCTACCGGCGGTGGAACCTGGTGGGCCACTCCATGGGAGGCTTCCTGGCCTTGCACATGGCAGCGGCATGGCCGGAACAGACCGCCAGCGTGGCCGCCATTTCGGCCACCACATTCAGTGTGTCCGACGCGTGCCGCGCGCCGCTCCCCGGCCTTTACAAATTCCCGTCGTTCACAGGCATGCTGCTGGCCATGCGCTCCATGGCGGCCCTCGGTCCGGCGGGGACGGCACTGGTCCGCACCATCGCCACCACACGCCTGATGCGACCGTTGATGTCCCCGTTCTTCGCAGATCCCGCAACTATTCCACCGGCGGTGTTCCGCGACCTCGGCGACGATGCCCGGCCGGCCAGCTTCTCTGCTGCCGCCAGGGCCGCCGCGGACTACGATTTCAGCCGGTGGCGCGGCATCCTCTGCCCGGTGCTGGCGATCCGCGGCGACAGTGACGTGTTCACGCCCGAGCCTGACCTGGCCCGGTTGGCAATAATGGTCCCCCACACTCGGCTGGCGACAATCCCGTACTGCGGCCACTTTGCCCACATCGAGCAGCCCGAGCAAGTGCAACAGCTGCTCCACGAACTGTGGTCCCGGTGAAGTGTTGCCCCTACTTCAGCAGGTGCACGATCGTCGTTTCGGTGTCGGCCGGATCGGGTGTCGGGTCTCCATAGATCTCCCAGGAGTGACCGGCAGACTCCCTATGATTCGCCGCCATCCACTTCTCGATTGCCTTGTATGCCTCGTCCATGCGGTGGTATGGCCCACGGTGGACCGCTATGGCAGCTTGGCCCGCGGGGGTTTCGGTTGCGTAGACCTCGCCCGCCGTTTCAAAGGTGTGGGTGACTTCTACGCCGAAGTCGCACAGAAGGGGCGCGTCGGGTTCGTTCGGGTGGTGGTAGACGAAGATGTTGTGGCCGTCCGTCCACAGACCCGGTTGACTGCGAATGAAGTCCCAGACCTTGCCCACCGCTGGCCCCCATGCCGAGCCAACTTCGTCCGGCGCGATCTCGCGCCGGACGGCGGCCAGCTTGCGCGGGCGAACAGTCTGTAGGTTGACGGGGACCGACATGCCGGGAAGGGCCCTGATCTTCAGCTAGTACTTGTCCGCAGAGTCGACGGATTCCCCGACGGTGATTTCGGGGGCCACGTTCGGATCGCCGCCGACCGAGCCGATGAACGCCTGGATCTCGGGATCACCGAAGAATTTCTGGAATGCCTCTGTCGATTCCCATTCATCGACCACGAGGACAAACCCGTCCCCGACCGCGAACTGATGGTGGATTGCGCCCGCCGCCCGGCCGCGCTCGCCCCACTGGCGGTACTCGTCCGCGCGTTCCTCGAGCGACTTGGCGAAAACGCTCGTGTCACCGGAAATCTTGCTTGCAATGATGACTGACATGATGTGACCTCCTATGGCCTGAACTCAGCTCGTGGCAGCCGGCCACACGACGATGCGCCTGAACGGTCTGACACGTGAAAGACCATACTCACTCCGCCCGGCAACCGCCCGAGTGGCCACTACTTGTCATTCGCCGCGATCTGTCCTGGGTTCTCTAGTTACTGAACCCGGATAGGATTTCCGGGTACCCAGCTTCCCGAACGATCCCGAAAGAACAGCACCGCATGCCGCACCTTGACGCCGCCCTCCCGCTCCACACCTTGCCGCAGATGCTCCTGGACGTTGCCGCCGTCGAGCGCAATATCGGCATCAAAGAGGCATGGACACGGGAGCGCGGCATGGTGCTGGCCCCGCACATCAAGACCACCATGACCGGTGAAATTGTCCGCCGGCAGTTGCCCGGCTCCTGGGGCGTGACCGTGGCGACCATCGCGCAGGCCGCATACGCCATCGAGTGGGGAGCCAGCCGGATCCTCATCGCGAACGAGGTGCTGTTCCGCGGCCACCTTGAGCAGCTGCGCGCCTGGCTGGCGGCCTCGCCGGAGCTGGAGATCTACTGCCTGGCCGATTCGGCGGCGGGTGTCCGGGCCATGGCCGAGGTGTTCGAAGACTCGCCCCGGCCGCTGAACGTACTGATCGACGTCGGAACCCCCGGCGGCCGCACCGGGATCCGCAGCGAGGCCGAGGCCGGGCCCCTGGCCGAGGAGATCCGTGCCGCCAGCGGGCTGCTGCTGGCCGGCGTCAGCGCCTACGAGGGCGTGGCACCGAACACCCGGACGAATGAAAACCTGGCCGGGATCGATTCGCATTGCCGCCTGGCCCGCGACATATTCGATGAGCTGCACCCCGCTTTCGAGGTGGATCTGCCGGTGTTCAGCAACGGCGGCTCGGCGTTCCAGGACCGTGCCGCCGCGTTCCTGCCGCACAGCGCCTCCGTCAATGTGCTCCGCTCAGGCTGCTACGTGGTGCACGATCACGGCACCTACCAGGGCGTCTCCCCGGTCCCCGGTCTCACCGCGGCCGTTGTGGTTCGAGCGCTGGTCATCTCTGCCCCCGAAGCCGGGCGCGTGGTCCTGAACGCGGGCAAGCGCGAGTTGGCGTACGACGCCGGCCTGCCGGTGATCGTCTCCCGGTACCGTAACGGGGCCCTCCTGCCTGCCCGCGCAGGCGCCACGCTGACCCGCCTCTTCGACCACCACGCCATCGTGGACGACGCCGAAGGCCTGCAGGTCGGCGACGTCGTGGACCTTGGCATCTCCCACCCCTGCTCGGTGTTCGACCGCTGGCGCGAGGTCGTCGCAGTCGGCGATGACGCCGTCGAGACCTGGCGGCCTGTGTTCTAACCGGTCGAACGCGCTGAAACCGTTTCGTCCTGCAAACGTCCATTACAACGGGTCTCTTCGCTGTGCATGGAGGAGCAGGAGCCGGGACTGCTGTGTCGCAACTTAGCGTTCATCACCCCGCCAGCGGGCGTTCATTACCGCCAAGTAACTTTGAGAGCTCTTGTAAGGCCCCAACCCTTTGAGAGGCTCCACCATGAGTAATAACCGCACCCGAAGCATCCTCACGGCCACCGCCGCCGTCATCTTGGCAGCGTCCGCGATCGGCGGCACCGCGGCCGCCCAGGCCGCCGGCAACAATGACCAGCAACAGGGCAACAACGCCGAGTCCGGCAGCCACAATGAAACGAACACGGCCCTGGCCGACGACTTCAACGGTGTTGACCGCAGCACTAACTGGCAGCAGACCTCGAAGCTGAAGCTGAACTTCCCCACCTTCCACACCGAGGGAATCGCCTACAGCCAGGACCACATCTTTCTCTCAGCCGTCCAGATCATCGAGCCGACGAAGAAGTTCCCGACTCCGCAGAACGGGTTCGACCGCACTCCCGGCAAGGGCATCGGCCACCTTTTCGTCATGGACAAGGCCGGCAACCTGCAAAAGGACATCATTCTGGGCGAGGGCGACATGTACCACCCGGGCGGCATCGACTTCGACGGCACCAACGTCTGGGTCCCTGTGGCCCAGTACAGGCCCAACAGCAGCGCCATCGTCTACCGAGTCGATGCGAACACCCTCGACGTCCACAAGCAGTTCGAGGTCAACGACCATTTCGGTGGCATCGTGATGGACAAGCAGACGGGCCACTTGGTAGGCAATACCTGGGGGTCGCGCCGCTTCGCCGAATGGGATCTCCAAGGCAAACAGCTCTCCACGTGGGAGAACCCGAACTACTTCATCGACTACCAGGACTGCCAGTACGTGCCCAGCTCCAAGATGCTGTGCGCAGGGATCACCAATCTCCCGCAGACTCCGGGGGCCGGGGGCACCGGAGCCACCTATGAACTTGGCGGCATGGCGATGGTTGACCTCAAATCCCGCAGCGTGATCCGCGATGTTCCGTTCCAGCAGTGGTCCACGGCCGGGCACGTGGCCACCCGCAACCCGTTCAAGATGACCGCCGACGGGAACCACCTCACCATGAAGGTCGCCCCCGACAACGGCGACGAAGGCAACGGCACCGAAATCCTCACCTACGAAGCCACCGTCACGCCCGCTAAGTAGCGCAACCAGGCGATAGCCGGACAATGCCGGGGTCTCAGCCGGGGCCCGGCATTGTTCCCTCACCGATCGGCTACCGCCCAGTGCCACGCTCCCTGGTCTCCCAGGGAAAGGCTTCAACACGCTTCAGCGCCTTCTGAATATCCTTGGCATGCGATTCAAGCCTGAGGTCCGCAAGATTTCCGAAGCCGTAGGTGAGCCACTTCCGCCCGAATGCCCTCTGCTTCGGCGACAGGACAGGCTCCCTTGAGAGTTCAAGAGCCCTTAAGACACGCTCACGAGGCGTCGGCCGCCAATCGAACCACCCCTCGATCAGCGCTGCCACCACCTGGGCAATGATGTCCGCAACCATTTCATCGCCTCCCAGGAAGTACTCGTAACGGGGACCCGCAGGCCGGCAATCAAATGAGGACTGCGAAATGTCGGTGGAGACTTTTGAAGCGAGCGTACCTATTCCGTGGACACAAACGATTAAAAGAGTGAGGACAATACCGAGCTAACCCTCGCGAAGGCTGCGTGACAACGGCGCGCCGTACAACCCGGGAAGAACACATCAATGACACTCACTGCCGAGGCCATTCACACGCTGGAAGAGATCGCCGTCCGCTTCAGCCCCGACGGCGCCCCGTTGGCCGTCCGATATGACGGCGGCATCTGGGCTGTGGATCCCGACGCCGGAGCCGCGCACTGGTTCGGGCGCGGAAGCGGGCGGGATGGCAGCGACTCGGCCGCCACCGACAGCGAACACCTCGCATCCATTGAAAACTGGCGGGTACAGGCTCGCCTCAACTCAGACTCCGCATTGCTCACATTCCATCTGCAGCGGAGTCCGGGATCCCCGGACTGGTTCCTGGTCACGACCGAGGAACTGGTCGAGCAGCTTTCGGTCTGAACTACACACCGCCCTCGACACGCTGGCATGCCGACGGCGGATCGCCCGAGTGCGTTGCAGCCTTCCATCCCTGTCAGTGCAGTCGCTGCTGCCAGTCAGCCGGGACACGTGAGGCTGGGCCCGGAACAGTTTGGTCGAGCGGGTGATGCGCCGGGGGTTCAAGTTCCGGACCGGCGAAAAATGCGGAGTCGGGATAGTTGAAGAACCAGTCCTCGCCGGGTTCGAAGCTGCGGATGACCGGGTGGCCGCTGGACTGCGCGTGGGCTGTGGCGTGTTGCCCCGGCGAGTTGTCGCAACAGCCGATATGGCCGCACTCGGCACACCGCCGCAGGTGGAGCCACCAGCCTCCGTTGGCCTCGCATTCGACGCAACCAGGTCCGCTGGGTGGAATCGAAACGTCGATTCCATGATTTGCATTCATGTGGCTTTCCCTCGTATTGGAGTGCCTTTGGACCACCCACTACTTTACGCCCCGGCTATTTCACGCCGAAGGAATGTTGCCCTCGTGGTGAGTGCGGCCAGCGGGCCGGATCCGCCTCCAGCGCGGCCCGGTCCCAACGTCCTGTCTCCGCAGCCGCCTCGTAGGTGGACTGCAGGAAGCGCAACAGCATCTTGTCGGGGTCCGAGGCAGTGCGGACGTTCTCATACGGGAGGAGGTACAGCCTGCCGTCATTGTTGTAGGCGGCACCGTCGGCGTCGGTCAAATATTCGGCGTAGCCGGCGGGCTCGGGATAGCAGTAGGCATAGAAGGCTCCTTCGTCCCCTCCCCCGGGCCAAAACCCGCAGCTGCTTAGCTCGTGGGAGTAACCCTCCACCATCACCCAGTCGGCGCAGTTCGGGACTCCTCCGGGGTGGGTGGGCGCGTCCCGTCCGGAGAAGCGGGAGTACGCGAGGTCCATGCCTCCCCAGAAGAAGTGCACGGGACTGGCCTTGCCCCTGAAACGTGACCTGAATTCGTTCAGGACGCGGTCCGACTGGACCAATTGCCGCCAAAACAGCCCGATAGCCTCCGGGTCGTAGGAGGCGTGCTGATGGTCCTCGGCGAAGGGTATGGCCGGGTCCACCTCGTTCGGAATGCCGCGGATAGACGCCTCGATACCGAGCCGGCCCAAGGCGTCGAATACCTCGGAGTGGAATTCGGCCACCGACTTGGCTCCGAGAACGACGAATGCTGAAGTTCCGTTGCTGGAGCGTATGTGCAGCCGGTGTTCAAGGAAATCGAATTCGATGTCGTAGGCACCGCGGGCATACGGGATCATTGATGTCGTCAGCCCGCGCGGCGTGACGTAAAGCGTCACCTGCCACCAGTGGTTAAGCATCGGGGCGTGCGCCATGCGGATTTTTCCGACGATCTGGGTCCACATGTGCACGGTCTCCCGGGTCGGGGTCCAATCATCGACCCGAAGCCGTGGCCATCCAGGGTGAGCCATCTGACAATTCTGCCACCTTTAGCGCCAGAACCGCCGAGCTCCCCTGGGTCGGCGCCTGGCCCGACGTCGGAGGCGCGTAGGCTCGGCACTATGACAATCAACTCTTCATCCGACCGTGTCCGACGACTGGGCGGCTGGCTCCCCGAGCGACAGGACGACCTTGAGGAATGGATTGCCGGTCACCGGGAACGGGTGGAGGCGCGGGGCGAAGACGCTGCTCTACATCCCGTGATCGTCGAGTTCAAGGAGCTGATCGCGAGCGATCCGGTTGTCCGCCTCTACATGACGGAGATGATCGAGCAGGTTCCTAAATCGAAGCCCTACCGCAAACGGCATCTCACGAGCGTTGACCAGATGCTTCGGCTCATCAACGAGGTCCTGACGACTGCCCCCGAGTTCAGCGAAGGCGGCATGGTCACCACGCCGTTGACAGCGATCCTCGATTGGACCATGGGTACCGAGGCCGGGTTCGCGGCTCACCGCGATCCCCGGATCATCGCCATGTTCCGCAAAATACTGAACGCTTGGTCCGAGTTCCTGAGCAGCGAGGACTCGCTTTATGTGCTCAACGACTCGCCGTCCGGGTGGATGTCGGAGAAAGCGCGGCAAGTTGTCGGGATGGACGACTATGAACACGATCCCCTCGCCGAGCACTGGGGCTTCACGTCGTGGAACGATTTCTTCACCCGCCGGCTCACCTCTACCTCAAGACCCGTCGCTGCACCCGAAGACGACAAAGTCATCGTCAGCGCCTGCGAGTCGACGCCATACAAGATAAGCTCCGACGTTCAACGCCAGAGCCGGTTCTGGGTCAAGAACCAGCCCTACTCACTCGAGGACCTGCTCGCCCGGGACGAGTCAGTGGACCACTTTGTGGGCGGAACTGTGTACCAGGCGTTCCTGAGCGCGCTCAATTATCACCGGTGGCACGCTCCCGTCGCCGGAACGATCGTGCGGGCGTACGTCAAGGACGGCACGTACTTCTCCGAGGCAGACTCCGAGGGGGCCGACGCCGTCGAGCCGACCCTCTCCCAGTCATATCTGGCCCATGTCGCTGCCCGCGCGATCATCCTGATCCAGGCCGACGACCCCGTCATCGGTCTCATGGCGGTGATCCCGGTAGGCATGGTCGAAGTCTCGTCCTGCGTCATCGATCCGGAGATCGTCCCGGGCCACCACGTGAACAAGGGAGACGAGCTGGGGTACTTCCAGTTCGGCGGCTCGACCGAGTGCCTTGTCTTCCGGCCCGGTGTCATCGACCAGTTCGCTCTCACCGCTATTCCCCAACCGCAGGATCCGAACGCACCCCTCGTGCGGGTCCGGTCGAAGCTGGCGACCGCTAAGTCCTGAGGTCGACGGGCTGCTTCCTGATCTATCGTTTGCCCAGGATGAATGACGGGGATACGCGACGACCAGGGCCTCGTCGGCTTCGTCAACGTGATCTGGGACGGCCAGGCGCACGCGTTCATCGAAGACACTCTGGTGGCACGTCGAGCCCGCCGACAAGGTATCCTCGGGACGCAGCGGCACGAGCTAGTCTTGATGTGCCCTAGGGGTCTGGCCAGAGTGCCGGAGCACGGTCAACGCCCGCGTAAGCGATATGTCCACCCGGGCGATGAGCAGCGCTGTCAGCAAGGCTGCGGCAACGTGGGTGTCCAGCATCAAATCCGGTGAGTGCCCGGCAAGGGATGGCGTCGCGGTCAGCTGCCCAGGCTGCAATCCCGTCGCTGCATGCTGATGTTGGGCGGTCGCGGCAGCCGAGAAGGTCCCTGAGAGCCGTTCGAAGGCCAGATGCAGAACTTGCTGGGCCACGCCGCAGAGAACGAGCAATAACCAAGTCGGTAGGTTGATCCGTGCGAGCAGCGAAGCGCACATACTCAGCAGGGCCGTCAGCGCCATCAGCACCGGAACCCCGGGAGACACGCCACCCGAGACCAGGTGGGCGACCAAGCCCAGTCCGACCGCCGCCGGTCCGACTTCCCAGCCCGGGAATCTCGGACGTCGACCGGATCTTCGCTCATCCATGCTGCTCTCCCTTCCACCGTTCGACGGTTCTGCCCTCCTTCATGGTGCCGCCGTTTCGCACCTGAAGGAAGACTTTCCGGCCGCTCCACGCGTGGGTCAAAGCACCCCTACCTATGGCTAGGAGATTCGCCTCCGAAGGTGCCATCGTAAACATGGCGTCGATCCACGGCGCCGTCGCCGCTCCTGGCAACGCCGCTTACACCGCGGTCAAGCACGGCGTCGTGGGCCTGACGAAGAATGCTGCGGCTGAATATGGGGCCCAGGGGTTGCGCGTCAACGCGATCGGCCCCGGCTATATGGATACGCCGCTGTCTGAGCCTCCGCCGTCAGCCGGCGACTCGCGGATCAGGGCCTAGTCCGAGTGTGCGATGCGTTCAGTCAGGGTAACCCGATACCTTCGCACACGTCGGCGCGCCTCCTTAAAGTAAGTAGGGTGAGCAACAGAATCAGTACCTACCAGGCATGGCAGCGCCTGCTTGACGGCAACGAGCGTTTCGTCACGGGTGATTCGCTGCATGCGAACCAGAACGCCTCGGTACTCCATGTCCCGCTGATCGTGGTCCTTGGACACGACAATTGCGGCGCCGTCACCGCCACGAAAGACGCCGTCGAAACCGGGGAGGTCCCCCAAGGCCACATCCGCGACCTGGTTGAACGGATCACACCGTTTGTCCTCAAAGTCGATGCGTGACATTGCGCACTCAGCTCCAGGAAAGCTGCTCGATCCTCCGTTTCACCTTTCCGGTCATGGGCAAAATCGACGTCAACGGTCCCGCGCGCCGCCCGCTTTACGGGCGGCGCTTCCCACTCGGCAAAGTGTGACACCATTTGCTCCATGGTTCGTAAAGTTGCATACCAAGGAGAGCCCGGCGCCAACTCCAACATCGCCTGCCTACAGATGTTCCCCGACATGGAGCCAGTACCGTGCCCCAGCTTCGAAGATGCTTTCGAACTAGTGAAATCCGGCGATGCGGACCTCGCCATGATTCCGATTGAGAACTCCATCGCCGGACGGGTTGCGGATATCCATGTGCTCCTGCCTGAATCCGGATTGCAGATTGTGGGCGAACATTTTCTCAGGATCCGATTCCATTTGCTGGGCATACCCGGAAGCACCCTCGAACAGGCGCGAGAAGTGCACAGCCACGTTCATGCCCTCGGCCAGTGCAGGAAGCTGATCCGGTCAATGGGGCTGAAACCAGTTGTTGCCGGCGACACGGCAGGTTCCGCACGGGAGGTCCGCGACTGGAATGACGCTTCCAAGGTCTCGCTGGCGCCTCCCCTCGCCGCCCAGATGTACGGGCTGGACGTCTTGGCAGAAGACGTCGAGGACGACGCCACCAACACGACCCGGTTTGTCGCCCTGTCCAGGGAGCCACGGCAGCAGACCCGCGACGAGTTGCCCGGTCCGGTGATCACCAGCTTCGTCTTCAGGGTCAGGAACGTACCGTCGGCGCTGTACAAAGCCCTGGGTGGTTTTGCGACGAACGGTGTGAACATGACGCGCCTGGAAAGCTACATGGTAGGTAACGAGTTTGCTGCCACCACCTTCATGGCCGACGTTGAAGGGCACCCATCCGACACACCCGTGCGACTTGCGCTCGAGGAGCTGGTGTTCTTCACCGATGAGGTCAGAGTTCTCGGCGTATATGCTGCTGCTCCATACCGAAGCCTGGGCTTCACCGATTCCGGCAATCCAGGCACAACGCCTGCTGGCAGTCCAAAGCCCACCTTGTCGCTTTAGTGGCTACCCGGGTGCGTGAGCATCGGCAAGACCCACGCGATAATCACCGGAAGTTTGAAAACAGCGATGACGAAACAGGTCGCGACGGCAAGCGCCCATACCGCCCGCCGTCGTCGGGCCCCCACGACTTCCGTCCTGAGGGCGGCGAAACCCCGTTGAAGAGCGACGGCGTCCCCGGGCGCCGCGGGCCGGCGGTGCCAGGTTTCCGGCAGCGCGGCAACAGCGACAATGCGGGCGAGCTGCTCCGGAGTGTGGACGGGTTTGCGCCGGTTCAGCCAGCGCAACAGCTGACCGTCTGTCAGCACAGTTATGCACTCGGGCCGTTCCCGGACCGTGATGCCCTTGGGCTCCACGAACACCAGGACACCGGTGACCTCCACCGCGAGACCTGCTGCTGCGGAGAGGAGCTTGCCGGCTCGTGCGGCCTCGTGCATGGCGTTGGGAAGATAGCGCTGTTTCGTGCCGGCCACCATGAGAGTGCGGCCGGCCACCCAGATTCTCCGGTTTGACTGATTCTTAGTGTTCACTGTGTACACCCCTGCCGGCCCGATCACCACATGATCAATGTCCGACGTGCCGGCCCCGACCGGAACCGCATGAAGGACTGTCCATTCCGGTCCCAGCCGCGCCAGAACCCGAGCCACCGCCAATTCCCCAACGGCGCCCGTGTACCAGGGGCGGCTGTCCGCTGTCAGCGGGTCAAGCCCGAACACGCGCCCCAGCCGGGACCGTGGAGCGTCCCTTTCCCGCACGGCCAAGAGCTCGGCCATCACGGCCTGACCCGGTACCCGGTCAGTCAGCAGCTCGGGACTGAGCGCTGTGCCTGGACCTTTGCCGGGAACCTCCGGCGGGTCCGGAGGCAGACCTGTACCAGTCGGGAAAGGGTCGGGGATCATGGGCTTACGCAGTGTCGTTGGTACACAGGACCGATCCTAGCTGTGCCGGGCGAGAATCCAGGGAGGACTTCATCGGCGGCCTGACGGATCCGACGGGGAGCCTCCGTGCCGGCCCAATGTCTCACAGAGTTCTCGTCAACAGGCACCACCGCGCCCCTACCAGGGACCGCCATCCAAAGGGGATTGCCTCTCGCCGCGGAAGGCGGCGAGACCTACTGTGGAGTTATGGACGCGACAGCAGCCCACGCCTTTGCGACTCCACCGGTATCACTCCACCGCCCCACCACTGCCGTTGAAGACATCATCACCCTCGCGGCCGGCGTCTGGCTCCTCACCGGAACCTATGTTGACGGCTGGGCGCACAACAACCTCCGCGACCTCGAGACGTTCTTCACTCCGTGGCACGCGATCCTTTACTCGGGCTTCGCGGCCTGCGCCGTCTGGATCGCCGCCCTGACCTGGCGCCGGCACGCCCCCGGCGCGCGGTGGACCGAAGCGATCCCTGCCGGCTATGGGGCCGCAGCTGCCGGGGTCGTCCTCTTCCTCGTCTCCGGAGCGGCCGACTTCGCCTGGCATTCGGTGTTCGGCATCGAGCAGGCCTCAAGGCGCTATTCAGCCCCTCCCATCTGGGGCTCGCGACCGGCGGATTCCTCATCCTCAGCGCGCCGTTCTCCGCAGCATGGCACTCACCCGTGCGGTCGTGGCCGCGGCTGATGCCCGCCGTCGTGAGCGCCATGCTCTCCGGCATGGTTGCGGCGTTCATCCTGCAGGAGTTCGCGGTCTTCGCCCGCCACGGACTCATCCAGACATACGCCGGCGCTGCCGGGGCGCAGCCCGCGGTGACGGTTCCGACGTCGTCAAGCATCATGGTCTCCTTGGCATCGTTCTTCGTCTCAACAGCCGTGCTCTTCGTGCCCGTCCTCTTGCTGTCGCTGCGCTGGCGCCTTCACGCCGCGGTGCCCGCGGCCATGGCGCTGCTCCCCTCCGTGGCCCTTCAGATCATGGTCGCGCTGCGGGACGCCTGGCTCGTGCCGGTGGCCCTTCTCGGTGCCGTCCTCGTCGGAGTGGTGTGGGTCGTGGTGCGACCCAAGCCGGACAGCCACGCACGGCTCATGACTGCGATAGGCCTCTCCCCCGTCGTGTTCTGGGCCCCGTACTTCGCCGGTGTGGCGCTGCACGACGGGGCGCTCAGCTTCTCCCCTGAAATTTGGGGCGGGACGCTCGCATGGACCGGACTCGAAATGCTCGCCCTCGCCGCGCTCACGCTCAAGGTGCGAGCCACTGCAGGCACCAGCCCAGTTTCACCAGCCCGCTGACTCGCCAGCAGCGCCGGTCATGTCCCGGAGCCAATCCCGCCTCACTGACGGAGTTCGAGAGCGTCGAGCAACCGCTTCACCGAGCCGCCAAGGTTCCAGTCGGTGGCGAGACGCTCAAGTTCAATGCGTGAATCTCCGACGACGGGATGCAACAGCGCTCCCGCCTCGTCGAGAGTGGGCAGTGCGAGGTCGCGCACGACGTTCACAACAACGGGCGCAACCGCCAGGTACTCGGCGGCAGCGGCGAGTTTCGACCTCACGGGCGCGGACAGTCCGCTGCCTGGATCGATCGCGGCCGCGAGCAACGCGTCGAGCGTGCCGTACCCCGCGAGCAACGAAGCCGCCGTCTTTTCGCCGATCCCCGCGACTCCCGGCAGCCCGTCGGAGGCATCGCCGCGCAGAGTCGCAAAGTCGGCGTACTGCTCGGGCAACACACGATACTTGCGGACGACGACTGCGTCGGTCACGATCTCGAGGTTCTTCATGCCCCTCGCCGTGTAGATAACTCGCACCTGGCGGGCGTCATCGACCACCTGGAACAGATCGCGGTCGCCCGTCACGACGTCGACAGGAAGCTTGGCGTGGCTGGCGTAGGTGCCGATGACGTCGTCGGCTTCATGGGAGGCAGCCCCGACGACGGCGATCCCCGCAAGGCGGAGGATCTGCCGGATCATGGGAACCTGCAGCTGCAGCGCATCCGGTACCACTTCGACGTCGGGAGCACCAGGTATCGCCTCCGCGACCCGATGCGACTTGTACGACGGGATGAGGTCCACCCGCCATTGCGGACGCCAGTCCTCGTCCCAACACGCCACCAAGTGCGTGGTCCCATAGTCGGTAGTGAGCCGCGCGATCATGTCCAGCAGTCCGCGAACGGCGTTCACCGGAGTGCCGTCGGCGCTGCGGATCGAATCGGGCACGCCGAAGAAGGCGCGAAAGTAGAGCGAGGCCGTATCAAGGAGCATCAGGCGGTGAGGCATAACCGATCCTTACATCCACTAGCCCGAAAAGGGCAGATGCTTTCCGGTTTCCCGGAGAAGCACCTGCCCTCTGTGAAGACGTTACTTCTTGGCGCGGCGGCGAATCACTGCTGTGGATGCCGCACTGGCCGCCAGAGCGCCTGCACCGACCAACGACCACAGGACCAAATTGGACTCGGCACCGGTGTTGGCCTCGCCGCTTCCGGTGCCGGCGGCGGTAACGCTGGAAACAGCAGCAAGTCCGGAATTGCCCTTGCCGTTGCCGCCGCCGTGGTTACCGCCGCCATGGTTGCCGCCCCCGTTATTGTTGCCTCCGCCGTTGCCGGAATTCACAACCACGGCTGCCCAGCGCCTGTTGCCGGACGTGGCGCCGACAGCGCCGATCATGTAGTTGCCGCCGTCGGTGAAGGTAATGGGCGTAGAGAAAGCGCCGGTGCCGTCAGCAATAACGCTGAAGTTGGACGGAGCGGGCCTCCCACCGTCCGAAGCCTTCTTGCCGCCGGTCCGCTCGAACGTGATGTTGACTGTTTCGCCGGCGATGTAGCCGCTGCCGGAGAAAGTGATGGATTCGCCGCGAGCTATGGTTCCGTCAGAAACGGTTCCGTACTCATTGCCTGGCGCCGGGTAAGTTCTGCCTGACATGGCTGCCCGCTGAGTCTCCCGCCCTCCCGTTTGAAGGGGGTACCAAGGTCTGGGTCAGCGACCCAGGATCGGGCGGCCAGGAGTGGCGGAACGTCATGGAAGACCCGGCCATCGCCGCCATCGACAACAACTTGACCGCGGCTTGAGAGCCGCGAATTCCTCGGGCAGATTTATGTGGAGGGGCGGCTGTTCATCATCCTTTTGCCGCGGCTCTCGGGCCTATGTCGGTTGCATTCTGGGCGTCGTCCAGGCCGTGGTGTCGATGACCCTGCACGATCCTGGAAACGGCTGCTTCCGAGGCCGCCGAGAAGGGGCCGAACCGTCCCTCAACGGCCCACCGGGTTTCCTCTTCAATGAGATCGGCGTTGATCCGTGCGCCGGCCATGACGCCCTCGGCCGCCGCGGTGATCACTTGGGCCATCAAATTGGAGACATTGCCCGCTGCATACACACCCTGGACGGCCGTCGCACCCGTAGCGTCGGTCTCGATGAACCGCCCGGACCCCATGGGGTGCATTTGAGTACTTAGCCCGAGTGATTCCAGAAGCGCGGATTTGGCCTCCATCCGTGTACTGACAGCCAGGGCCTGCACGTCGAGCGAGGAGCCCTGGCGGAGCGTGAGACCCGTCAGGACACCGCCGACAGCGTCAACGGAGGCCACGGCGCCGTCGACGACAGTTACGGACCGGGCACCGAGCTTGTCCCACTCTTCGTCGGTGGGCTCCACGGTGTCGTTGAGGAAAAGGGTGATGTTCGGGGACCACTGCCTGAACAACAGTGCCTGATGGACGGACATCGGTCCGGTGCCCAGCACCCCGATCCGTTTCCCGCGGATTTCCCAGCCATGGCAGTAGGGGCAGTGCACAACGCCCTTTCCCCATTGCTCCTGCAGGCCGTCGATGGGAGGCAACCCGTCAGTCAGACCAGTGGTGACCAGCAGGCGCCTGCACGAGAACCTGCGGGCATCTCCGAGCATCACCTCGAATCCATCTGTGGTGCGCTGTGCCGAAGCGGCTTCGCCGTCAATGACGGTTCCTCCGTAGGAGAGCACTTCGTTGCGTCCGATCGCCAGGAGTTCCCGGGGGTTCATGCCGTCCCGTGAAAGATAACCGTGCACACCCGCCGCGGGCGCATTGCGTGGTGTTCCGGAATCGATGACCAGCACCGAGCGCAGCGCGCGGCTCAGCGTCGTGGCCGCACTGAGCCCCGCAGCGCCGCCCCCGATAATCACAACGTCATACCGTGTGGTGTCCATAATGATTTGCCCTTCGTCATGTCCAGAAAGTCCGCCGCCAGCGTCTCTGGGCGGTTACACCACCTTCCATCGCAAGAAGAACAACTGGCAAACTCTTTTGCTGTTGTGGCAAACTGCGGGTATGGCAAATGAGCTTGATGATGTTCTCGGGGCTGTCGGGCCCCGGCTTCGGGCACTCCGTACGGAACGGGATCTCACCCTCGGAGAGGTGTCGTCCGCATCAGGAGTATCTGTTAGCACCCTGTCCCGCCTGGAATCCGGCCAACGCAGGCCAAACCTCGAAATCCTGCTGCCCTTGGCAAGGTTGTACGGTGTTCCCCTTGATGATCTGGTCGGCGCCCCACCCACCGGGGATCCGAGAATTCACCTGCGGCCCATCACGCATGGCGGCATGACGGCTGTTCCTCTCACGCGCCAGCCGGGCGGTTTGCAGGCCTTCAAGATGGTGCTCGCCGGTGATGCCCGTGGGGCCGAGCCCGATCCGCGAGTTCACGAAGGCTACGAATGGCTTTACATCCTCAACGGACGGCTGCGCCTGGTGCTGGGCGACAACGATTTTGAACTCCGCGCTGGCGAAGCCGCGGAGTTCGACACCCGCACACCGCACTGGTTCGCCAGCGCCGACGGAAAACCCGTCGAATTCATCAGCCTGTTTGGACAGCAGGGCGAGCGGATGCACGTGCGCGCCCGCCCCAAGCCCTCATAACGACTCGCCAACGGCCCTTCTGAACGCCCCCAATGTAGGTGGCCCCTGATATTCCGGGGCTGTTTGGGGGTGTCTGATGGACACTGCCACCGCCCGCCGCGGCTGCGTAGCGTGGTGGATGTGGACAGAAAAGACGAAATCCGTGAATTCCTGATCTCGCGTCGAGCGAAGATCAGCCCGCAACAGGCCGGCATCCCCACATACAGGGAACTGCGCCGAGTGCCGGGGCTGCGCCGTGACGAAGTGGCGCATCTCGCCGGGGTGAGCACGGATTACTACACCCGCCTGGAACGCGGCAGTATTCGCGGCGTCTCTGACGCTGTGCTCGAGGCCGTGTCATTGGCCCTTCAGTTGGACGAGGCTGAGCGGGCGCACCTGATGGATCTGGCAAGGACGGCCAATGCGCCGTCGCCGCGGGCGGCACACCGGCCCCCGCAGCAGAGAGTCCGTCCCGGCGTGCTGCGTCTGCTGGACGGGATGACCGCAGCGGTCGCCATCGTCCAGAACGGCCGTTCGGACGTGCTGGCCGCGAACCTGCTGGGTCGGGCGCTGTATGGGCCCGTGTTCAGCTCCGCCGCACAGCTCAACTCAGCCGCACAGCTCAACTCAGCTGCACAGCTCAACCCCGCCGAACAAGCGGGACCGGGGACCCCCGCCCGGCTGCCGAACCAGGCACGCTATCTCTTCCTCGATCCGGGCGCGGGTGACTTCTACCCTGATTGGCGCGCTATCGCGGCGACCACGGTCGCGATGTTGCGCTTGGAATCGGGGCGGAATCCCGACGACCGGGCGCTGAACGAGCTGGTCGGGGAGCTGACCACGCGCAGCGTACTGTTCGCCGCACTGTGGGCCGGACACGATTTGCGGATCCACACTGCGGGCACCAAGCGCTTCCACCACCCGCTCGCCGGTGATCTATCCCTGCAGTTCGAGACTCTGGATCTTCCCGGCGACGAGGGTCAGACCCTGTTCACCTTCACCGCGGAGCCTGGCTCCGCGTCCGAGAACGCGCTGGCGTTCCTCGCCAGCTGGGCGGCATCCCCTCCCGGAACAACCACCACCCCCGCCCTGCGCTCCCCCGCGCAGCCGGGAATACCTAACCCAGAAAAGACAGAACCATGAGTGATCAGAATGACAATGCAGGACAGAAGGACGACATGACCGGGAAGAAAGTCTGGTTCATCACCGGAGCCGGCCGCGGCATGGGCACCGACATCGCGAAGGCGGCCCTGGCCGCCGGCCACGCGGTCGTCGCCACCGGCCGCAACCCCGAAAAGGTCGCCCAGGCCGTCGGCGAGAACGAGGACCTGCTGGCCGTGAAACTGGACGTCACCGACCCCGCCGCGGCGGAAGCGGCCGTGCAGGCCGCCGTCGACCGCTTCGGCCGGATCGACGTGCTCGTTAACAACGCCGGCAACTTCTACGCCGGGTTCTTCGAGGAAATCAGCCCCGACGACTTCCGGGCCCAGATCGAAACCACCATGTTCGGGCCCATGAACGTCACCCGCGCGGCCCTGCCGGTCCTGCGCGCCCAGTGCTCGGGCCTGGTCGTCACGATCTCCTCGACCGCCGGGGTCGCCGGCGGAGAGAGTTCCTGAGCGCCTACGCCGCGTCCAAGTTCGGCGTCGAAGGCTGGGCCGAGTCCCTAGCCCCCGAAATCGCACCCTTCGGGATCCGCACCATGCTCGTCGAACCGGGGTTCTTCCGGACGGAGTTGCTTACACCTGAATCCACGAGCTACGCCGAATCCACCATCGAGGACTATGCCCAACGCACCGAACAGACCGTCACGTCATGGAAGAGCATGAACGGCCTGCACGGCGGAGACCCCGCCAAGCTCGCCGACGCCCTGATCCAACTGGCCGAGCTGGAGGAGCCACCGCTGCGCTTCGCCGCCGGCGCGGCTGCCGTGGAAACCTTCGAACAGCGCGCCAAGGTGCTCCAGGACCAGGCCGACGCGCACCGCGAGCTCTCGAGCAACCTCGCCCACAGCGACGCCAGACATCATCAATCGGCATGAGTCTTTCGTCGGCGTTGAACTTGCCGAGGCCCATTCCTCCGGTATTGAACTTCGGACCGGCCGGCGTCCTTCAGCGGAATGAGTCCCGCGGCCAGGAAGGCCGCGGGACTCATTCCGTAGAGTTTGTGGGCCCTCAGGCGGTACGTACTTGCCCGGTGGTGATGGGCGACGGCTTGAAGCCCTTGACCGCCATCCACACGCCCAGCGACAACTCCCAAACAAAGATCGGCAAGGTCGCGAGTCCCGACCACACCGAGATCCCCTGGTTGATACCGAACATCGTTGAGATCGTCGACAAAAGCAGCAGCGGGCCGCCGATCAGTCCAAGCAGGGGAATGACGCGCGGCACGAGCCCCGAACGGTACATCAGGTATCCGAGCAGCAGCCCGCTCACCCCCGGAACCAGGCTCGGCCCGAGAATGAACGTCCAGTCGCGGACCGCCACGAGCGCCCGGCCCACGGGAACCAAGGCCGGGTCCGCTCCGCCATTCTGGCGCAAAGTGACCACAGCCAGGAGGCTGACGACGCCGATCACGATGACCGCGGCTTCAAACATCCGGGCGGTGACGAAGCCGAGCGCGATGCCCTCGTTCTGCCGTTTGATGACAGGAAACAGTGCGACGGCGGTGCCCACGGCGGAAACCGCGTTGACGAGATCGAGGAGGCAGCCGAAGATGACGGTCGAGTCGGCACCGGGGCCCGTGATGTAATGCGGATCGTTCAGGACGGGGGAAATCAGGAACAGCGCCGGGATCGAGCTGATGAAGGTGACCAAGTACAGGATGCCTGCGACCATCGCGGTTTTCCGCAGCGGGTCCATCCGGACATGTTCAGTTGTCGGGGTTTGGGTTGTGGTTTTCATGGTGTGGTCCTTCTTGGAGATGAAGATGCGGGTGTTCGACGCCGGTAGCTCAGTGTTCGACGCCGGCCGGCTGGGTTGCGTGGCCCCGGCCGGGTTGACTGCCAAGAGCGGCAGTGCCAGGTCGCGGAGCTTTTGCAGCAGACCGTCGAGCGCGGCTTGGTCGACGTTCCGGGTGCGGATGACGGTGGTTCCGTCGCGTTCGTTGCTGAGGCTCAGTCCTTCGAACCAAGCGGCGCAGTGGGAATCAAGATGGCCTTTGACACGGACTTCGTACTCGACCGGGGTGTCGTCCCGGCCTACCGATCTCGCGTTCATCGCCCCTCCTTCTGCCTTAGTGGATTTCAGCCGCCTTTGCGGATGACTTCCTTGATGCTTCGAAGGTAGAAGGAGATGTGGTGAGCGGGGATCACCACATCTGGTGATTGATGTGGTGATCTTTTCGCGACAAGAGATCCAGTTCCTCGGCCCGCCGGACGGCCGAGCGGCGGTTATTCGCGCCGAGCTTGGCGTAGATGTTCTTGGTGTGTGTCCGGAGGGTGTTGAGGGAGACGAGCAACTCGCGCGCGATCTCCGGGCCGCCCAGCTCCGAGGAAAGAAGCCGAAGCACTTGCAGCTCGCGTTCACTCAGGGGCTCGATTAAACGTTGCTGTGCCGAAGTGCTGTGGTCCCGGGTTTTGCGCGTTTTGGCCCCGAACGACTCCAAGAGCCGGGTCACGTAGTCCGAGGCGTTCCCCTGCTTCGCGAGCGTTTCCAGCAGGTTGGCGGCGGCCTCGCCCTCATCGACAAACACTGAAACGTAGCCCTCTGGTTCGGCGAGCGCTACCGCACGGCGGAGCGCTGCCAGCGCCCCGCCGTCGTCCGCCTCCTTATAGTGTGCAAGGGCTAAAAGAACCAGAAGTTCGACGACGGTCCCCGTCCTGCCATCTTCTTCCGCGGCCCGAAGCAGGCGGTCGAGCAGGCCGACCGCACGTCCGGCGGATTCCTCCGACGGCTCCATACTGTCCTGGGCGAGGAGTGCCCTGGCCAAGGTGATGTGCTCGAACTCGTGCAGGTAGGAGAGCTCATCTTGGGCGGAAATGCCGCGCTCACGCGCCCAGCGGAGAGCGTCGGACGTCCTTCCGTGCGAAATCCACGTCCGCGCCCGCACGGCCGCGACCGGACGTACCTCGGGAAAGAAGTCGCCGACGTAGAGGCGCTCTGCCTCGTCGAGTTGCTCAAGTGCGCCGCTCACGTCCCCTTCCGCTTGGAGGACGCGGGCCATCGCGACCCGCGAGCGGTACGGGTTTTGGGGCAACGCGGCATCCTCGCCGAGCTTCCGGCTGGTCACCAGGTGCTGCCTTGCAACGTCAAGTTCGCCGCGTTCAAGAAGGAGCATGCTCATTCCTACGTGCATGTCGGCCGTTCCGCGGAGCGTTTGCGCCGGGTGCCTGCCCGCGACCTCGAGCCCCCGCGCATAGATGGCCATCGCATCGCGGAGCCAGCCTTGGGTAATCCGGATGTCGGCCAAGGCGATGGAGCAACCGAGCATGTCCGAGTGGTGTCCGGCCCTTTCAAGGTTGGAATAGGAATCGGACCACAGCCCGTACGCTACGCCGAGTTCGCCCCTCGTCCAGTGGCCGACCGCCAACAACCCGGATGCCGCTCCGCGCTCAAGATGATCGTCCTTCCCGACAAGGCCGAGCGCGGTAGTCGCCTGCGTCATTGCCCCGGCGGTGTCCCCGACTGCGAGCGCCTGCGCTGCACGGTAGATCGCGATCGAGCCGGTGAGGTTCCCGGCGTCGCCGCCTTCCGCCGTCGTACCTGCCGACTGCTCTGCCTCCTTAAGGCGGGCGTCGACGCCGGTGAGCTCTCCGCTTGCGAGGAGCGCCCCGGCGTAGGCAACGCCCAGCCCGGGCCGCGCATGTATCAGTTCACCGGGGAGCGCTTCGAGCCAGCGGCTCAGCGTGGCTTCCTGGCGGTCCTTGCGCATTGCAGGAATCGCGAGCTCGATCAGGTCCGCGGCCCGCTCGAAGTCCTTGGCGGCCAACGAGTGGCGGACAGCTTCCGGGATGTCGCCGTCTTGTTCGTGCCAGAGGCTCGCGCGCTCGTGCAGTTCGTGAATGCGGCCCGTCTGCTCGATCATGAGACGCGCCAGTAGCACGTCAGCGAAGAGGTGGTGATAGCGGTACCACCAGCGGCGGTCATCTAGTGGAACCACGAACAGGTTCCCCCGATCGAGCGACTCGAGCATTGCTCTTCCGGTGTTTTGGCCGGTCACGGCGTCGCAGAGTTGACCGTTGAGCCGGTTCAGGATGGAGGTCTGCAGCAGAAAGTTCCGGACGTCGTCGGGCTGGCGCTGGAGTACTTCTTCCGCGAGGTAATCGACGATGTAGCGGTCATCACCTGCGAATCCCGCGATGAAGCCGGCGACGTCCACCCTTCCCTGCATCGAGAGCGCCGCCAATTGCAGCGCCGCGATCCAGCCCTCGGCCCGGCCTTCGAGGGCAGCGATATCCTGCTCGGTGAGCCTCAGTCCCATCACGCCGTTGAAGTAGGCGGCAGCTTCCTCCAGGGTGAAGCGGAGATCGGCCGCACGGATCTCGAGGAGTCTGCCACGTGCCCTGAGTCGCGGGAGCGGCAAAGCCGGATCGGCACGGCTCGCGATAACCAATTGGAGCTGCGCGGGCAAGTTCTCGACGAGAAAGACCAACCCTTCCTGCACGTCCTGACTCTCGATGACGTGGTAATCGTCGAGCACCAACGTAAACCTGTCCTGACCACCCTGTAACTCGTTGATCAGGGTGGTCAGGAAGTCTTCAGTGCTCGATTGCGGGGATCGGAGCGTGGCGAGTGCTTCTGCGCCGAGACCGTTCGATGCCGTGTCCAGCGCAGCCACAAGGTAGGTCCAGAACAGCGTGGGATCGTTGTCCCGCTGGTCGAGCGAGAGCCACGCGAGCGATCGTCCATTGGCGGATGGTTCTGCCAACCATTCGGTAAGCACCGTCGTTTTCCCGAAGCCGGCGGGCGCTGAGACGAGGATCAGCGTTTGCTCGTCGGCCCGGTTCAGACGGTCGCTGAGCCTGGGACGCGTCACGAGCGCGCGTCGTAGTGCGGGGACGTGCAGTTTGGTCTCGAGCAATGGACCTGCCATCACGGACCTCCCTCGAGAGCCGGTCATTTTGCCTCGGCCCGGTGATCCCAGTGTAGTGCCGGTGAGGTCGGGCCTACAGTTTGGGGGACTGGACGACCCCGTCAAACCGGCAGCCTGTCAGACTGTAAGTCCAACCCTCGATCAAACAAGGCGGACCAAGTGCCGGGTGAATCCCAACAAACGACCGGGCCGCTTACGACGCCCCGGAGGGGTCTTGCGCGCCAAGTCACAGCACTTTTGGGATTCCTCGCTCTCTCCTACACAGTGTCTTTGCTGGGGTCCATGGCTATCCTTGGCAATGCCTCCGGCTGGTACGCAACGGCAAACAAAGCGCCCTGGACGCCGCCAGGCTGGGTTTTCGGTTCGGCCTGGACGGTGCTGTACACGGCGATGGCCGTGGCTTCGTGGCTGGTCTGGCGCCAACGGTCGGCCAAAACCCGCGGAGCCATGACGGCGTACGGTATCCAAATGCTGCTCAACCTAGCGTGGGCACCCACTTTTTTCGGCATGTACCCCGCATGGGGTGACGCCGCACTATGGCTTGCCCTTCTCCTCATCGCCGCGCTGGCTCTCGCCGTGACAGCCACAGTCATCCTATTCGGCCTCATAAACACGACAGCAGGACTGCTCATGCTGCCCTACATTTCCTGGATCGTGTTCTCCGCTAGCCTGAACCTCTATGCCGCAGCCAACAACTAACAAAGCCTGATCGCTGACGAGCCGCAACGCCGAAGTGCAGCCACGCGGATGTACTTGTCATCATGGAGAACGTCACGGCCATAATGGCACAACGAGGGCCTCTGGTTCTCGCGACGGACTCTCTTCCCCTATAAGGTCCAAAGAACAGGAGTAACCGTGAAAGCCATCGTGTACGAAAGGACAGGTCCGTCGTCGGTCCTGGTTCTGCAAGACAGGCCACTAACATCGCCGGGACCGGGCCAGGTCAGAGTCAGGGTGGTGGTGTCGGGAGTCAATCCCACCGACTGGAAGTCCCGGGCCGGCAGCGGCACCGGAAGCAAGCTGGAGGCACCAAAGGTGCCCAATCAAGATGGCGCCGGCGTTATCGACGAGCTCGGACCCGGCGTGACGGGACTGTCCCTCGGAGATCGCGTTTGGCTTTGGGACGTTGCCTGGGGCAGCACCGAGGGCACAGCCCAGGAGTATGTGGTCGTGCCGGCCGCGCAGACCGTTGCACTTCCGGACACGGAATCCTTCGACACGGGCGCATCCTTGGGGATCCCGGCGTTGACTGCGCATCGTGCGCTGACCTCCAACCAAAACGGGCCGGCCAGGCTCTCCCCCGGATCTTTGGAAGGGCAGGTAGTGCTTGTCACCGGAGGAGCGGGGGCGGTGGGGCATGCTGCCATTCAGCTCGCCCGCTGGGCAGGGGCAACCGTCATCACGACCGTGAGCGGGGAAAGAAAGGGCGAACTTGCTCGCCAGGCCGGCGCACACTACGTGATCAACTACCGCACTGACAATGTTCCGCAGGCAGTATTACGGGTGGCCCCCAATGGCGTTGATACCCTCGTCGATGTCAACGCTCCGGCAAACATCGGCACAGACCTCGAGGTGCTGAAGCCCGGAGGAACCATCTCCATTTATGCTGCTGCACCTGGCGAATCCCTGGCCATTCCCATTCGCGAGAGTATGGCCAAGAACGTTCAATACCAGTTCGTCCTCACGTACACCGTTACCGATCAGCAAAAGACGGCGGCCGTTGCGGCCGTCACCGACGCGCTAAAAGCAGGGGCATTGCGTGTCGGCAATGAACACGGGCTGCCCCTGACCCGCTTTCGGCTCGAGGAAACCGCGGCAGCACACGACGCCGTGGAGCAAGGCTTCGTCGGAAAAATCCTGATCGACGTGTCCGCATCCTGAGCAGCTTTCTGCGAGTGACGGTACCCGCAGGAGCACGAGTTCGTCCTAGATCCCGGGGGCCGTGGCGCCCGCAATGATCCGTCGCAGGACGCCAGCATCACGCACGACATTTCGGGGGCGGTCTGCCTGGACGAACTCGAGCATCATGTCCATGTCCCGGCCGCTGCCCCTCAAGACGCCAACCACGGCTTCCCAGAGAGGCTTACGGTCCTCCAAAGGAAGCCGCTGCGTGCCGGGCCACCACGAGAAGCAATGGACGCCCACCACATGCTCGATCACCCGGTGCAGTGACTCGAGGGCCTCCTGGTCGCTCAGCGCGACAGCCGGCTGCCAGTACGTGCCCACATTGGGCCGGTCCACCCGGCGGAGGAGTTCGAGGGTGGTCTCGGGCGAGTCCGTCAGCGTGCCCCCGTGGTACTCGAGTGCGACTTCTACTCCCCGTGCGGCGGCGAGCCCTGCGATCCGCTGCACGTCCCCGACCACGGCGTCCCACTCTGCCTCGCCTGCCTCAGCAGAACCCACATCTCCGGCCCACACCCGGATCCGGGGCGTTCCGAGTTCCGCGGCGAGGGCGAGGACGCCATCGAATTCGCCGAATGATCCGGCGCGGTAATAGGACCCGAGGGAAAGGACTTTGAGCCCGGCGGCTTCCGTGGCAATCCGGGCATGCCGGGCGGAGGCGGCATCGTGGACATGGACGTCGGAACCCCACTCGATACCAGCCAGCCCGGCAGCGGCGGCAGTGCGCACGACCTCACAAATGCCGAGGGCCCGGAGGGACACCGAACAGATGCCCGGGTTGAGTTTTGCTTGCGTCATGGGAGGAGTCATATGCTCCACCCTACCGGGAATGCGCTTACCGGCAGTGACTCAGCGGGCCCCTCCGCCAGGTTCATTTCGCGGATCGGAGCCGGGGTGAGGTGCACTGGATGTCAAGGGTGCCTTGACTCTTCACGCGTTCTCCGATGTAGTTCATAGTGAACATATCGCACAAAACTAAACATCATGGAGGCTGCCCGCGTGTTGACCGAGGACAGGAAGAACCAGATTCTTCGCGAACTGGCGCTGCGAGGGTCATTGAACGCGGCCGAGTTCGCACGGCGAATGGGGATCTCCGGCATGACGGTGCGGCGCGACCTGGCCTCCCTCGACGGACAGGGACTGCTTCAGCGTGTCCACGGCGGGGCCGTTGCAGTTACGGGCCCTCCCCGGGGTCCTGCGGGGCAGCTTCACGGAAACACCGGCGGACCGGCCGGCGAACCAGGACCTCCCACGTTGGCCGGAAGCGGGACACGACCGCCCGCCAGGCAGCACCCACTCGCCACGATCGGCATGATCGTGCCAACGGCCAGGTACTATTTTCCCGGGATCATCAGGGGTGCCGAGACTGCAGCGCAGGAGCTGGGCGTCAGGCTGGTCCTCGGAGTCTCGAACTATTCGCCCGCCGAAGAGCAACGGCAAATTCAACGGTTGCTCAAAAGTGGCGTCGATGGGCTGCTGGTGACGCCCAGTGGAGAAACCCTGGCAAACACGCCTACCTTGGACCTGCTGGCATCCGCTGAAGTGCCTGTCATCGTCGTCGAGCGCTCCATCGACGACGTCATGGATGACGGCAGCCTCGAGTCGGTGCGGAGCGACCACGTACGGGGGGCGGAGATCGCCGTCAACCATCTGCTGGCACTGGGCCATCGAAAAATAGCGCTTTGCGTGCGCGAAAGCAGCCCCACTGCATCACGCCTCCTCGAAGGCTACCGCTCCGCCCTCCAGAAGGCCGGGATTACGCACGATCCGGCCCTGACTTGGACCATCACGACTGACACCAGCGACCCTGAAGCGCTCCGCCAGGAGGTGGACAGCATCGTGGATGGGTTCGCGGCCGCCGGGGCGACGGCCGGCATCGTCCACAACGACGAGGATGCTCTCATGTTTGCCGGCTTGTGCGAAGCCCGGGGTCTCCGCATTCCGGCAGATCTCGCGGTGGTGGCCTATGACGATGAAATCGCCTCGTTTGGGACCGTACCCTTGAGCGCCATAGCTCCGCCCAAGTTCGACGTCGGATACCACGCGGTGCAAATGTGTCTGAACCGTCTGGGGCCCCGTCGCGGTTCGCGCTTGGCACTTCAGCGGGTCAGCTTGTCGCCCGCTCTGGTCATCCGGGGTTCGACGGCCAGCTAGGCCCACCAGGCCGGGGCGTAGACCGGGTGCCGCCGAGCGGCGGGCGGCGGGCGGCCCGCCCGGGAGCTTCAGCGGTCCTGCGACCCCGGTCTTTGACCCGAGATGTTCATTACTGTTCACTCTATTGGATCTGTGCAATTCTGCGTGTTTCATTGGAATACACCATGTGGCGACGACCACATTCCACCTTCGCATCGTTGATTCAAGGGAGAACCATGCAGCGTCGCAAACTACTCATCGGGGTGGCCAGCGTACCCAGCAGCGCAATGCTGCTGGCAGCGTGCGGAACGGGACCCATCTCCTCCGCAGCCCCCACCCCGGCGGAGGACCCCTCGGGCACCATTACCTTCTGGTCCTCACTGGCAGGAATGGACAAAGTAGCAGCCGCGTTCAACGCCGGACAATCCAAAATCAAGGTCAATTTCGAGACCATCCCCAACGGCGACAACGGCGGTTACGCCAAGCTGTCCACCGCGATCACTGCAGGAAACGGCCCTGACGTGGCAACGATCGAGTACCCGCAGCTTCCCCAGTTCGTCAGCAACGGCCAAGTGCAGCCACTGGACGGACTGATCGACAAATCGGCCACCGTGGACAAGCTCGCCAACGAAATCAAGGGCATGGTCCAATTCGCAGGCAAAACATATGGTTTGCCCTACGACGCGGCTCCAATGGTCATGTACTACCGCAAGGACATGCTGGCCAAGGCCGGCGTCGGGATCCCCAAGACCTGGCAGGAATTCGAAGAGGCGGGACGGAAGCTGAAATCAGTCGCACCCAACGCTTACCTGGCAAGCTTCAACCCCAACCAGGTGGCAACCACCGCCGGACTGGCCTGGCAAGCCGGGGCCAAATGGTTCGGCACCTCGGGCGACAGTTGGCAGATCGGTGTGAACGATGACGCGACCAAAAAGGTGGCCGACTACTGGCAGAAGCTGATCGACGACAAGATCGTCAAGATGCAGCAGGCCTTCAGCGACGAGTGGAGCCTTGACCTGGCGAACGGCACGGTCGTCGGTGTCCTGGGCGCCAACTGGAGCGCCACGGGCATCCAGAAGCGCACCGAAGCGAGCGGGCAGAAGGGACAATGGATCGCTGCGGAACTGCCGAACTGGGGCACGGCCTGTTCGTCGTCGATCTGGAAACCCGACAAGTGGTCCACAAGGGCGACCTGAGCACCGTATGCACGGACTTCGGCGCCTTGACTGTCAGCCGGGGCATCGTCTACGGCGTTTCCGACACCACGGTCTTCCGCGTCGATCCGAAGACGTTCGCCGTCTCGGTGGTCGTAGCCGACATCAACGGTGGCTGGTACAGCGGCCCGCACATCACTGCCGACGAAGACGGCCTGCTGTACACGATCCAGGGTCCCAATCTGGTCCGGATTGATGACCAAGGAGCAATGCAAACCATGAGGCGCTAGCCCTTGCCATCGAGGCCCATCTGGTTGATCTCCCTCCCCCCACGGAACACCACCATGTCGTAGCCATCGCGGAGATATCCGTCCGCATCCTGGGGCTGACCTTCGATCCCTCCACCGTCTACATCGGCGGACGCCTGAATGCGCCGGGCAAACCGCCGCTCAACGGAAGCCGCCAGGAACTGGCCCGCACCAACGCACGCTCGTCGTTCCTCGCCGGTCTGGCCCTGGACACTCTTCCGCTGACTCCGCGGGCGGTCCTTCGAAGGTCGGTCGTGAGCAGACCAGTACATCGCTATGAGAGATGACAGGGTCAATGTACACACGTCAAGCACCCCCCTGACGAAGGAGAATGCTGTGCCCAAGGTGGGACTCGGACGCGGCTTACTTTTTGGCCGGACCGGCGGTCATGTATTCGCGCAGCCCTGGGATGGCGAAGTCCACGATCCCGTAACCTGCCGGTTCGATCAGACCCGCATCCATCAACCGCGTCCGGTAGTTACCGACGGCATTCGGCCGCATCCCCGTACGCCTGCCGATGTCCGTGGTCGACGACGGCCCGGGATCTTCGGCCATAGCCTGCAGGAAATCGCGGTCCCGCCCGGACGTCGTGGACAGCGCCGCTTCAATGACCACCCGCTCGTTCCGACGCCGGCCCGCCGTCACCGCCCGGCTGACGGCGGCGCCGTCCAGACCGCCCGGGGCCTTTTCGGCTTCCTGCCAGAGGTAATAGCCGATCAACTGGATCAGGAACGGGTAACCGCCTGTGCCCTCCGCCGCGACCCTGGCCAGCCCGCCGGTCAGGCCCACGCCCGCCGCGGCGAAGGTTTCCGCGAACGAGCGCTCCACCTCCGCGATCGAGGCCGCATGCAGATCGATCCGGTCTGCGCGCCGAAGGAACGTGGCCACTCCCTCGTTCAGCAAATCGGAAACAGCCGCAGGCAAACCCGCGAATATCAGCCCGATCGGCAGGCCCTCGCGAATGAAATGCTGGACATCCGCGGCAAGCTGGGACAACTCCACCCGGTCCGCCGCATGAATCTCATCCACCGTGATGACCAACCCCGTCCCCCGCTCCGCCAGCAAACGCAAAAGCACCGCTCCGCGCGCCCGCCAATCGACCTGCTCCTCCGGGGCAAGCTGGGTCGTAACCGAGAACCCGGCCACCGACACCCCCGTCACCCGCCGGCCCGTCGGCCCCTCCCCCAGTTCGTTCGTCAGCCTGCGCATCGCCTCCCCGATACGGCCCAGAAACCCGCCGGTCGCGGTCTCGGACACCACCGCCCAGCCACCGGCCACGGCCAGGTCCTCAGCGGCACCGAGCATGACGGTTTTACCGATCCCCCTGGCCCCGGTGAAGATGGTCAGAAGCCCCGGCGCCCCCGATCCGATCCGCAGACCATAAGCGAACTCGTCCAGCACTCCGCCGCGCCCGATAAGATCCGGCGGCGTCGCTCCAGCCGTCGGCCGAAAAGGGTTCTCCACACCTGCTCCTGTGAATGTCGATGAATCTTATGAATCCTGTGAATCTCACAATACCAACCAGTCAACCGTTGCCGGAACACTGTAAAGGCCCAACCGGAACGGTCCGCGAGGCCTTCGCACGCAAACGCGGTACGTCCACTAAATGTCCGTGCTGCTCCGAACCGATCTGAGATGCAATGCACCTCTTCCGCCTGGCAACGAAGCGATCTCGGAAGCGGAAACGAAGACCGTCCGCTGCCTGGAGTTGGGTCAGGTCGCGGAGAATATTGACCAGGTGACGCAGGTCCCGGCCGAGCCGGTCGAGTTTCCACACGACCAGGGTGTCGCCGTGACGCAAGGCTCTGAAGCAGGAGGCCAGCTGGGGCCGGTCTCCCTGGACAAACATGGCATCTGGTCGTCGGCATGGCGTGATCAGCTCGACCGTTTCGGCACGCTTTCGGTGCGTGAACTTGATGTCTTGCCGTTGACCAACTGTAAGTGGGTTGGGCTGATCCAGGCTTCGTAGCCGTCAGCTTTGGAATACGAGGACCGGCTTCTTATGAAGTCTCCCGAGTAACACAGTAGTGACGAGTCGGGCATGACGGCATCGACGTAGCCTTGAGCGACGGACTTGCTGTCCTTGCGAATCTCGATGATTCCGCCCACGAGGGCGGACCAGTCGTCATAGGGGTAGGAGCTGGCGGTCCATGCTCCCTCCTTTCTGGGGCAGGGAGCACGCATTCCGGGTGTCCTCCGAGAGGCCGGCTGCATTCCCTTTTAGATGCACGCCGATACACGGCGAAGGAACGGTTTGTCTTGCTGGAGGTGGTCGTCTCAGGCTGCTGCGGATCTCCAGCTGAATGAGGACACGGGCGATCTGGTCCCTGGCGATGACGCCGTCGGCGGGTGAGCCGGACTGTCGCCTTGGAGCATGAATATTGTCCGCTGGCCGGGTTGGTTGTAGTCGAACCAGCTTGGCGCGTCGACTCCGTCGAGGGCCGGGCCGAGGGTTTCTGGACGGGTCAGGTCACCGATCACCAGGTCCGCCCCGTTTGGAGGAAGGCGGGCGGCGCGGGCCGGGTCGCGCACGAGTGCCCTGACCGCGTAGCCCTGCCGCAATGCCTCGGCCACCGCATGGCGGCCGATGCTGCCTGTAGCACCGACGATCAGGACAGTGGAGGGACCGTGGTTCATTTTTTCTCCTTGATCGCTACCTTGGTGGTGTCGCGCTGGGTGGCGGCCCAGCTGGCGAGGACCTTCAGGGCGTCCTCGGAGGGTGTCCCGGGGTCTGCCGTATAGACGTTGATGCGCAGTCCCGGGTCTGCGGGGAGTTCCAGCGCTTCGAAACTCAGGTCCAGGTCGCCGACGATCGGGTGGTGAAGGTGTTTGCGGCCGGCGCGGTGGTACTTCACGTCGTGACGGGCCCACCGGGTGCGGAACTCCTCGCTGCGAGTGGAGAGTTCACCGATCAGGTCCGTGAGGTCCTTGTCGTACGGGTTCTTCCCGGCCGTGGAGCGCAGGACAGCGACGATGTCATCCGCGGCGCGTTCCCAGTCGGCGAAGAACTCCCGGGCTTTCGGGTTCAGGAAGGTGAAGCGCGCGCTGTTCGGCGGGGTGGCCACCTCCGCCATCATGTCCAGATAGAGGGCACGGCCCAGTTCGTTGGCGGCGAGGACATCCCCGCGATCGTTGCGGACCCAGGCCGGTGCAGCCGTGATCGCATCGATCACGCGTTGCACGCTCGGCCGCACCGTCTGCGGGCTGTGCCTGCGCCGCACCCGAGGCGAAGCGGTGGCGGCACGGGCCAGGTCAAAAAGGTGGGCCGTTTCGGCGTCGTCGAGCTTCAACGCACGCCCGAGAGCTTCGAGGACACTGTCCGAGGCGCCGGAAAGGTTTCCGCGCTCAAGGCGTATGTAGTAATCGATGCTCATCCCGGCGAGCATCGCGACTTCTTCGCGGCGCAACCCGGTAACCCGCCGGTTGCCGCCGTAGACGGGAAGCCCGGCCTCATCCGGCGTGATCCTCGCCCGGCGGGAAGTCAGGAACTTCCGCACGTCCTCGCTGTGTGTCATGGCATCCACGCTACGCGCCGTCCATAGGACGTGGGAGGCACTGGCATTACCCGGAACGGCCGTGACTCCCGGCCCCTAAGGAATCACGGTTGCATTGAAAGCATGAACCCTGAACTCCCAAAAGCCTCCCACCCGGGAGCGATCCTGGCGATCATCCTCCTCAGCTACTTCATGATCCTCCTGGACAATTCGGTCATCTTCACTGCCCTGCCGAGCCTGCAGGCAGATCTGCGACTGAGCACCGGTGAGCTCACCTGGGTCCAGGATGCCTACACGCTGGTCTTTGGCGGCCTGCTGCTCCTCGGAGCCCGCGCAGGAGACCTGCTCGGCCGCCGGCGGGTCTTCGTCTTCGGGCTGGTGGTGTTCTCTATGGCCTCGCTGCTGATCGGCGTCGCCCCGGCGGGCTGGTGGGCGATCACCGGCCGCGCTGTGCAGGGTATCGGGGCGGCGATCGTCGCGCCTGCCTCACTGTCCCTGCTCACCGCGAGCTTCCCGGAAGGACGCGAGCGCACCAGGGCCGTCGCCCTGTACGGTGCAACCGCAGGGATCGGCGCCAGCCTGGGCCTGGTCATCGGCGGGGCCCTGGCCCACTGGACCTCCTGGCGGGCAGGGTTCTTCGTCAACGTACCCATCGGCGCCGCGATGAGAGCCCTCGCGCCGCGCTTCATCCCGGAATCAGACCCGTCCCGCGGACGCTTCGACGCATTCGGGGCGCTGACCGCGACCCTGGGGGTCGGCGCGCTCGTCTTCGGGATCATCAACACGTCCGAAGCGGGCTGGGAGTCCCCGGTCACGGTCACCACCGTCAGTGCCGGCGTCGTCCTCCTGGTCGTGTTCGTGCTGATCGAGCGCACGGCGGCCCAGCCGATCATGCCGCTGCGGCTGTTCGCGAGCCACCGCCGCACCGGCGCCTACGTCGCCCGCTTCCTCTACCTGGGCGCCATGATCGCATTCTTCTTCTTTAGTACCCAGTTCATGCAAGAAGTGCTCGGCTTCGACCCCCTGCAGGCCGGTCTCGGATTCCTGCCCATGACGGCTGTGAACTTCGCCGTCGCGATGAGCATCCCCCGGCTCGTTGGCCGGATGCCGGGCTCGCTCCCGCTCCTGGCCGGGATACTGCTCACCCTCGCCGGGATGTTCTGGCTCAGCCGCGCCGGCACCGACTCCAGCTATCTGCCCGGGGTGGCCCTGCCGATGATCCTCATCGGCGCCGGCCAGGGCCTCGCGTTCGCGCCCCTGACCTCCTTCGGCATCACCGGAGCCGCCGCGTCCGACGCCGGCGCCGCATCGGGCCTGGTCAACACCTTCCACCAGGTCGGCACCTGCCTCGGGCTCGGCATCGCGGTCGCCGCGGCAGCCACCGTCCCGGCGGCGGGCTCCGCCGTCGCGCACCTGGCCTCCCAGGTCAGCACCGCCCTCACGACGGGCAGCATCCTGCTGCTCCTGGCACTGGCCGTCACAGCGGTCCTCATCCTGCCCGCCGACCTGGCAGCCCGCCGCACCGGGGCATCCCGGGAAGTTGCGCCGGCGCCGCAGCTCGAAACCGCCCGCTGAATCTCCGGCCGACCCATTTCAAAGGGGGTACTGACGTGCACTCCCACATCGCCGCACATCTGAATACCGTGAAAGGCATGGACATGGAACTTACTCTCAACAACGGCGTCACAATGCCAGCCCTGGGCCTGGGCGTCTTCCAAAGCGCCCCGGAGCAAACGACGGCGGCCGTCGAGGCCGCGATGGCCACCGGCTACCGGCACATCGACACTGCCGCCGCGTACGGCAACGAGCGGGAAGTCGGCGAAGGCATCCGCCGCTCCGGCCTGGACCGTACGGAGGTGTTCATCGAGACCAAGGTCTGGGTCAGTGACTACGGCTACGAGCAGACCCTGCATGCCTGGGAAAAAGCGACGGGCAAGCTCGGCGTCGACTACCTGGACCTGCTCATCCTGCACCAGCCCGCCCCCGACCGGTTCGAGAAAACCACCGCCGCATACAAGGCACTGGAAACCCTGCTTGCCGACGGGCGCGCCCGGGCGATCGGCGTCAGCAACTTCATGCCGCACCACCTGAAGCAATTGCTCGACTCGACCGACATCGTCCCGGCCGTGAACCAGATCGAACTGCACCCCTACTTCACCCAACCCGCCGTCCAAGCCACCGACGCCGAACACCGGATTCTCACCCAGGCCTGGTCACCCATCGGCGGCATCACCTTCTACCCAGGATGGGGCGGCCAGGAGCGGCGGAACGTCATGGAAGACCCGGCAATCGCCACCATCGCGCGGACTCACGGCAAGAGTCCGGCCCAGGCCATGCTCCGGTGGCACCTGCAGCAAGGCCGCTCAGCCATCCCGAAATCGACGAATCCGTCACGCATCGCCGAGAACTTCGACGTCTTCGACTTCGAACTCAGCCCCGACGAACTTGCCGCCATCGACGCACTCAACACCGGCAACCGCAGCGGACCGGACCCGGACGAGGCGCGCGAGGAGCGCTTCGCCATGGTCATCCCCGAAGCCTAAAACCCCAAGACCTAAGACGAAAAGAAGGAACAGCATGGAATATCGATCCCTTGGCCGCACCGGTGTGCAGCTCAGTCCCTTGTGCCTTGGTGCGATGATGTTCGGCCCCTGGGGCAACCACGACACCGCCGATTCCATCCGCATCATCCACCGCGCCCTCGACGCGGGCATCAACTTCATCGATACCGCCGACGTCTACTCCGGCGGTACGTCCGAGGAAATCGTCGGGCAGGCACTGGCGGGACGGCGGGATGACGTGTTCCTCGCAACGAAGTTCTTCATGCCCATGAGCGAGGACCCCAACCAGCGCGGCGGCTCCCGTCGCTGGATCGTCCGCGAGGTCGAGAACTCCCTTCGCCGCCTGAACACCGACTACATCGACCTCTACCAGGTTCACCGGCCCAGCCCTGATACCGACGTCGAGGAGACCCTGGGTGCGCTCACCGACCTCGTCCGCCAGGGCAAGGTCCGTTACATCGGCTCCTCGTCGTACTCCGGATCCCAGATCGTGGAAGCCCAGTGGGCATCCCGGGAACGGAACCTGGAGCGGTTCGTCACCGAGCAGCCGCCGTATTCGATCCTGGTCCGCGGCATCGAGGAAGACGTCCTTCCGACGGTGCAGCGCCACGGCATGGGGACGCTCACCTACAGCCCGCTCAGCGGCGGCTGGCTCTCCGGGCGCTGGCGCAAAGACTCCGCCTCCACACCCACCTCCTCCGCACGCCCGAACGCCCGCTTCGACATGAGCAGCCCGGCGAACCAGCGCAAGCTCGATATCGTCGAAGAACTCGCCCAGCTCGCCGAACAAACCGGACTGACCCTCATCGAGCTGGCCATCGCGTTCGTGCTCAACCACCCCGGCGTCACAGCCGCCATCGTCGGACCACGCACCATGGAGCAACTCGAGTCCTACCTGCCCGCCGCGGACATCACCCTGAGCACTGACGTGCTGGACCGCATCGACCAGCTCGTCGCCCCCGGTGTCACCGTCAACCCCGAGGACAACAGCTACGGAGCCCACGAACTGACACCACTGGCACGACGACGGTGACAGACATGACCGCGGGGGCGATTGAGTCCGGCGAGATCCAGTACCACGGGATGGACACGGTGGAGGCCACCCTCAGCACGGAGGGGACCATGCCCGCGCTGACCGCCAGACCTGTCACTGACGCCACGATCTGAGGCTGATGCCGCCGGATGCCACTCATCAGCCCAAGACGTTGGGGGTTGCGTTTCCCATCGACATGTAGGCCTGGGCGCCGTCGTCGGGCTCCAGCCAGCAGTTGGGTGGTCAGGGCCTAGAGTGGCGGGTATGGATCGACCTAAGGTGCTGATCTGCGGGGCTGGCATCGCAGGCCCCACTTTGGCGTACTGGCTGGCCCGGCACGGCTTCCACCCGACCGTCGTCGAACGCGCCCAGGGCCTGCGCTCGAGCGGTAACCCGGTCGACGTTCATGGCGCGGCCGCAGAAGTGGCCAGCCGGATGGGAGTCATGCCGCGCCTACGGGAGGCCGCCACGCACGCGACCGGTCTGGCTTTCGTCACGGCCTCCGGTCACCGGATCGGTCCGTTGCGGCTTGGCAGGCCCGGCCGCGAAGAAGTCGAGGTGCCCAGGGACGACCTCGCGGCGATCCTCACTGACGCCGCCCGCGACGACGCCGAGTTCCTGTTCGGCGACTCGGTCACCGCGCTGTGCCAGGACGCCGGCGGGGTCGACGTCACCTTCGAGCACGCGGCCCCGCGCCGGTTTGACCTGGTCGTCGGCGCGGACGGGCTGCACTCGACCGTGCGCACCCTTGTCTTCGGCCCCGAGACGGGATTCGTCCACCACCTCGGCCTATACATCGCCACCCTGTGGCTCGGCCGACCCGCGGCCGACCCGACCACCATCCTGATGTACAACGCCCCGGGCCGTTCGCTCACCGTGCACCCCGCGCGGGGCAGCGCCGGGGCGGCCTTCATCTTCCGCGGCCCGGCGCGGCCCGGGCTAGGACACCGGGACCTCGACGCCCACAAACGGATCGTTCTCGACGCCTACGACGGCGACGGCTGGCAACCACCGGTGCTACCGGAGCTGCTCGAGCGCCTCCGCGCCGCACAGGACATGTTCTTCGACTCAATCAGCCAAGTCCGGCTGCCCACCTGGTCGCACGGCCGGGTAACCCTCCTCGGCGACGCCGCATCCTGCGTGTCCCTGTTCGGGGACGGCTCCAGCCTTGCCATGATCGGCGCCGCCACCCTCGCCGAGACGCTGGCCGCCAACTCCGACGACCACGCCACCGCCTTCCGCGCGTACGAAATCCGCCACCGAAAGGTGAGCAGAGCGCGCCAGCGCGGCCATGTCCTTGCCGCCGCACTGCTTGTACCCGCGACACAGACCGGCATCACCGTCCGCAACCTCGCAGCCCAGGCGCTCCCCCGCGTGCCCACGCGATCGCCCCGCCGCAAAAGTGATTAGATGCTGTCGCGGATGATGATCTCCGGAGGCAGCAACGAGCCTGCCACGGCAGGCTTCCCGCCCTGCACCTGAGCCAGCAGCCGGGCCATCAGCTCGTTGGCGATGCCCCGCAGCGGCATCCGGACGGAAGTCAGCCGCGGTGACAACAGTCCGCACAAGGGCAGGTCGTTGAATCCCACGACGGCGATGTCCACGCCAACGCCGAGACCCTCGCCTCGGACTGCGTCATAGGCTGCCAAGGCCAGCAAATCGGCGGCCGCGACCAATGCACTTGGACGTCCGGCTGACTGCAACAGCCCCCGGACGGCTGCAGTGAGCTCTTCGCGGTCTTCCCCGGACTCCGACGGTTCAAAGACGGTGGCGACCTCCAGCCCGAATTGGCGGGCACCGCGGCGAAATCCTTTGTAGCGATTGCTCATCCAAGGCACACCTGTGGATGATCCGATGTATCCGACCCTACGGTGGCCCCGGGTCGCCAGCAAGGCGGCCACGTCGTACATCCCCTGGGCATTGTCCACGTCAACCCAATCCTGCGGCCGGCCGGGGCCCGTCTGGCCAAACGCGACAAACGGAAACCCGAGTTCAGTGAGGTGGTCCACCCGCGGATCCTCGAGGAGGACGTCGGAGAGGACGAATCCATCCACTTGCCGTGCTGCAATCAGGTCATCGAAGGCCTTGCGCGGATCCGATACGGCCGACTGGGGCCGGAATAGGAGCACCCTGTAGCCCACCGCCGCCGCGGCATCGCACAGAGCAGTCAGGAAACCACCCATCACCGGGTTCGGGTTGAATGGGTCATCGTCGGGCGCCAGGTAGCCGATGGTGTAGCGCAGTCCGGTCTTGAGACTCCGCGCGGATTGGTCCGGCTGGTAGCCCAGGCCCTCAATGACGGCCGTGACCCTTTTCAGGGTTTCCTCGCGCACGCGGTGGGGCGCATTGAGCGCATTGGAAACGGTCTGCCGGGAGACTCCGGCAACGCGGGCCACATCCTCGATGGTGACCCCGCTGCCGGAGCGTCCGCGGCTGTTTCTAACTGTCATTCACCCTCAGATGTCCGATTGGCCAAGGTCAGCAGTCCGCCCGTGGGCACGCAGACCTCCGTGATGCTCAGCTCGAAAGATACCATCCCGCTGGACACCGTCCGGCCCCGCGCGTCCTGCACCGTGGCATGAAGCTGCCCCTGGATGTCCCCGACCAACACCACCCGGGTGTCGTGGTCGGCGTTGGCCACCAGGAAACGGGTCAACCCGGTGGCCAACACCTCGACGGGCAGCGGAGCGTATCTGGCGACAACCACGGTTTCCCCGCTGCTGGCCTGCACCATCGGATACCCCAGCTCGGGGCGGGCAGGCTCGAACTGGCCCAATTGAAGGACCTCCCTGTGGCTGCGGAATTGGCCCAGCCAGAACCTGAGCGCCTCGAGCTGTTCGGCTGTCTGTGTGGTCAGGTCCACCGAAATCTGCGGCACCGAGAAAAGCACATTGATCAGATGTACACCGACCTGTTCCGGCGTTTCGCCCGGATGCCACATCAGCATGTCGGCGTGGACTGCCAGAGGTCCGGAGGTTAGCCGCAGGTCGACGGTGCGCTGGCGGTTTTCGGCGGGGCTCAGCGGACAGTCGGTGGCACGGATCATCGAGGCGTACGGCCACAATCCATGGCTCACATAGGGCTGGCGGTGCTCCACCATGGCCTCCGGGTTGGCCGCGGTGATGCGGCCGTGGATTGCAGCCAGCAGGCGTTCGACGCCATCAGCGACCTCCTCGCAATCGGCCTCGGGTCCGGGCGCCGGGGCATCGGGTGTAGCGAACCAGTCGACAAAGTCGATCTTGAGTCCGTCCATGCCCCATTCCTCGACGGCGAGGACGAGCCGGTCCACCAGGTATTCCCGTACTGCCGGGTACCGGGGGTCCACCACCATGGCCTGCATGTGTTCCAAATTGCGCAGCGCGTAGGGTTTGAATTGGTCCCATACCGCACTGTCCCAGCCGATGAAGGGCAATGCATACCAGAGCATGTAGGCCGTGCCTTGATCGTGGACCCGCTGGACGTGCTTTCCCGTCTCCGGCAGCGACAGTGGCTCCCAGTCGCCGCCGCAGTGGCCGTATCCGCGCGTGCGGTCCGCCGTCATCCAGCCGTCGTCGACAATGATGACATCGCACCCAAGGTCTTTGGCCAATGCGGATTGCGTTTCCACGGCGGCCGGGCTGATGTTTTGGTGCATCGAGTACCAGGTGGAGTACGCCGGCATCCGTGCAGCATCGGGAACGTGCCGGGCAACCCCTCCGGACCACCATGCTGGTGCAGAACGAACACCTCAACAAATACCGCAGCAGTGATCCGTGGCTTGAGGCCAACCACCCCGGAACCTACATGCCCATGTTGCGGACTGCTGAACTCGTGGCCGAGCGCTACGGCGTCAGCCGCGAGGCGCAGGACCGGATGAGCGCGCTGTCCCAGCAGCGGGCGGCGCGCGCCCAGGCGGACGGCCTATTTGACGACGAAATCGTGCCGATCCGGGTGACCACGTTGCGGAGGGACAAGGAAAGCGGTGAAGTGACGGAATTCGAGCAGCTGGTGTCCCGGGACGAAGGCGTGCGCGCCGACACCACCGCCGTTACCCTGGCAGGGCTTCGCACGATCCTGCAGCCCGGTGAATTTCACCGCGCATCCGACGGTAAGCGCAGGCAATGCCTCGCAGCTGTCCGACGGCGCCTCCGCCAACGTCCTGATGGACAGCGACTATGCGGCGTCATTGGGCCTGGAGCCGCTGGGCTACTACTGCGGCATCGCCGTCAGCGGGTGCGAGCCCGACGAGATGGGGATCGGGCCGGTCACCGCCATCCCGAAGCTCCTGAAGCTCCACGGGCTGGGGGTTGAGGACATCGGGCTGTGGGAGCTGAACGAGGCCTTCGCTTCGCAGGCCGTCTATTGCCGGGACTTCCTGGGGATCGACCCGGAGAAGTTGAATGTCAACGGCGGCGCGATTGCCCTGGGCCACCCGTACGGCATGACGGGCTCGCGGGCAGTGGGCAGCGCCCTGCTCGAGGCGCGGCGCCGCGACCAACAATTCGTCGTGGTTTCAATGTGTGTGGGCGGTGGCATGGGGGCCGCAGGCCTCTTCGAAGTCGCACGGTAGGCAAGCCCCATTAAATGCGCGCGTTCGCGCCGGAACATAATGACAGGCGTTTCCCCTCTGCATCACGTCGAGGGGAACCGCCTGTGTTCCTAGATGAAGTGCACGCCGACAAATGCCAGCGCTGCGATGAGACCCCAGGAGAGCAGCGCTGCGATGATGGCCCTGCCACTGGTCTGGAGCAGAGACCGGATCTGCACTGACGCCCCAAGCCCATACAGAGCTGCGGCAAGCAGCAGGTCCTGGACCGTGCCAGCAACTTCGAGGACAACGGGCGGCAGGATCCCCAGCGTCCGCACAACGATCATCGCCATGAACCCGGCCACGAAGAGCGGGATCAGCGGAGGAAGCTTGATGCCGTTATCCTCAGCGCCGTTTGCCGTCCGTCGGCCGCGGAAGCGTCCAACCAGCGCGGCTCCGGTGACCATCGGCGCAAGCATCAGCACGCGGGTGAGCTTGATGATGAGCGCGACGGCAAGGGCGGCCGCACCCGCCGTTTGCGCCGTTGCCACAACCTGCCCTACATCGTGGACGCTGGCTCCCACCCAGTATCCGAACTGAACAGTGTCCAGGCCAAGGGGTCCCTTGAGCGCGGGAAGGACCCCGATCGCCAGCGTTCCGCACAAGGTCACAAGGGCGATCGGAACAACGGTGTCGCGGTGATCAGTTTTGGTGACCCCGCTCATGGCCCCAATGGCGGAGGCGCCGCAGATGGAAAATCCGGTGGCGAGAAGCAGCGGCTGATCGCCCGGAAGTTTGAGGGCCTTGCCCAGGACCAGCGTTCCCATAAAGGTCAGCAGGACAATGCCAACCACGATCGCCAGCGTCTTCCAGCCCAGCGCAGCCACATCGATGAGGCTGAGTTTGAGGCCCAGCAGAACGATTCCCAGCCGCATGAATCGCTTGGCGGAAAGTGTCAGCCCGGGCTGCAGTACTCCTTCTACGGCGGTACTGATCCCTGGGAGATTTGCAGAAAGAATTCCCAGCATTACTGATGCTGTGAGGAAAGGTATCACCGGGACGGTCGTATGGATCAGCCAGGCGACGGCGACGGCGACCGCTGCCGCCGCCAGTCCGGGTAACCGCTTGTTCCCCAAACCTCGGAGAAGCAGCGCATCCTGCCGTTCGTCCTTTGCGTGTGTGGCAACGTCTTGTCTCATACTTTTCTGCGATCCTCCCGGAGCCGGCATGCACCAGGATCCGGCTGGATCTCCTGGCTGCTCATCTCTCAATTCTCGGCCGAACCATGGCCTGGGGATAGCCGTTTTCTTGACATAGGGGTATATCAAAATCGCATCACATGTCGCATTGTTATATGATTGGCGCATGGCACAGTGGCCGGATCTGACCGTGCTGGAACTAGTGGTCGGGGTGGACGATTACGGAAGCCTCAGCGCTGCCAGCCGACGGGCGGGCCTCGCCCAACCCAACGCGAGCCGGTCGATCAGATTGATGGAGCGCCAGCTGGGCATGACCCTGCTGCAGCGCAGTCCAACAGGTTCCACCCTCACCCCTCAGGGCACGGTCGTGGCCCATTGGGCGCGAAGAATCCTCGCCGAAACGCGGCAGATGCTGGAAGCTACCGATTCCCTGCGCGCTGAGAGGCGCACGGCACTGACGGTAGCTGCCAGCATGACTGTCGCCGAGCACCTTGTGCCCAGTTGGCTTGGCAAATTTGGCAGGCTGCACCCTGAAGTGCGAATACACTTGCTTGTGCATAATTCTGCGCAGGTTTTCGAGGATGTGACCAGCGGGGCCTGCGATATAGGCTTCGTGGAATCTCCAACCATCCCACGGACCTTGCATAGCCTCACCGTGGCCCGCGACGAACTCGTCGTTGTGGTTCATCCTAAACACCCGTGGACCCGGCGCCGGGAGCCGATCTCCATTGCCGAACTAGCATCAACATCCTTGCTGGTCCGTGAACCGGGGTCCGGCACTCGGATCACGCTTGACCTTGCATTGCTTGAGTACCCGCGCGCCGCTCCCTTGCTCGAACTTGGCAGCGCAGCCGCTATCCGTACAAGCGTCTTGGCCGGCATGGGTCCTTCAGTGATGAGCACCCTTGCAGTGGCAGACCAAGTAAAGACCGGAGAACTAAAGATCGTCCCAGTCCAGGATCTTGTCCTGCATCGGGCATTGCGTGCGGTGTGGGACGGTCCCCGTCAGCTATCAGGTCCAGAAGCAGAGCTCGTGCGGCTTGTTCGTAGCCCGAGAACATCCCAAAGCTAGACAACTGAACTGCTCCCCGGAAGGTGGAATTGAGAAATCAGTCTGGACTTACGGGGAGCACTCCGTCCAGCTCGGGCGTCCTCGACCACCGTGACATATTGGACGGCATCCGCGGCACGCTGCAAGGTCAATGGAACCTCTCGCCTCAACGCCGGGAAGCTCGATGCGCCAGGATGGATCCCTCTACCATGGTGTGCAATGGGATAATCACCGCAAGTCTTGCCCGGACCAAGGTTTGGCCTGCCGATGCTGAAGGAGCCCTCATGCCGGATACCGAACTTTCGGACGATACCCCGGAGGCCGATACCTCGCGGGGCGTTCTGGTCCACAGCGCAGGACCGGCCGAGAGCGCCGGGCTCGCTGCAACTTTGCGCAGCGCGGCAAACGCAGTGGCAGCCCTCACTCCGGGTGTCCCTGTCGAAGTCGTTGTCCAGGGGCCGGGAGTGGGCCTGCTGGTCTCAGGTTCAACGCTGGGGAAGCCCATCAGCGAAGCAATCGGTCAAGGCATCCGGATCCTTGCGTGCCGGAATAGCCTGCGTTCAGCGGATCTGATGCCGGAACAACTCCTCGCCGGCGTCGGTTCCGTGCCCGCGGCAATTGCCCATCTGGCGACGCGGCAGTGGGAAGGATGGGCGTACATCCGCCTGTGATGCCCGCACACTCGAGAAGGAAGCACCGGGCCACAGGCTCGTCTGCCCTGTCCCGGCCATTTGGTCAAGGAGCCTCTGGCGATCCGCTGGTTCCATGCTTTTCCGATGCAGAGCGACCAGCATCTGGACCCTGGTTCCGCGTCCGCCTCGCGGCACCGTGGGACCAGAGGTAGGATTTAGCCCTTCTACGACACGGAAGTCAATCACCTCACGGCGCAATACGCCGCCCGCCGGCTGCTTACTGCGCCGCAAAGCGGGTGGCGCGGAGCGCGAGTTCGAGAGGCGGTAATAAGAGAGAACATGACGCAATCAATCGAGCAGCGGGTCGCACGGGCGGCTGAGAAGGCGTTGTAGGACCACGGTTACGTTGCACCGGTCGACGTGCTCGTGGAAATGGGTTGGCTGCAGCCGGTGCATCGAGACTACTGGCACCAGGGACGCATACCCTACCTCGAACAGGTCGTGCAGGTCGGCTTGGGCAAGATCTCGACGGCGATGCAGGCATTGCTTCTCTGGGCCCAGGAACAGGGGTTGCAGCCCAGCGAGACCGGCTACACCGCCTGGAACCGCGGCCGCAAGACGCTGCAGTTCTCCGCCAGCGGCGAACCGTCCATCGAGCTCGCATACCGTACGCACTGGGTTTCCCCGGCACTGTCAGCGACCAAACGCGCACGCGTCCAGGATCAGGCCAGGCCGCCGGACCTCGTCGTCGTCTCGCCCTGAAGGACTGGACATGCTCGGGCTGCGGCGGGCGCGGGGACCTGCTGCTGATGGAAGACGACGCGCCCTTGTGCATGAGCTGCGCCGATCTCGACCACCTCACATACCTGCCGGCCGGCAATACTGCTTTGACGCGCCGGGCGGCGCCGCGCTCATCCTCCAAGGAATCGGCAACCGCCCCACCGCCGACATCAATGCCGGCTACGCCGACCCCACCACGGTCAACACTGTCGTCACCGACATGGCCGCGGACTACGACCTTGCACCCGGCTGGCTGAACTCGAATGCCGCGGCGTTCGTCCCGGACACCGCCTCCTGGATCGAACTGGAACACCCGGACGAACTGACCATCCAGGCGGCAGACACCGAAACGCTCCTGGCGATGAAAATCGCCGCCGAACGGGACGGGGACACCCTCGACATCGCCCGCATCCTCCGCAGGCTCAACATCACCAACGCCGACGACGCCGTCGACCTCGCCTACGACAAATACGGCGACCGCTCCATCCCACTGGCTGCAGGCCGGGACAACTACCTCCTCGTTGTCGACGACCCCCTCGACGCAGCCACAACCCTCGAACCGAACCCGGCGAATGGTTTCCCGGATCGTCCTTCCAGAAACACGTCCACTGGCGCCTTCCGATCTCGCGAACGCGAACGCGCTCGGTGGGCGTGCTGCTCCCTAGGTGAGGAGAACCTTTCACACTTGGTCATCTGCGGTACCTTGTTGAAATAGTCGAAGTTGCCTCGCAGATCACTAAGATTGACCCATTTCACAGCCGACTTGGAGAACGCCCTGACAGAAGATTGCACCGGTAATGCGGGCCCTCCAGGGCTTCAAGAGTCCGGACGATCCCGGCACGCTGCCAGGAGCTCTCGACATCAGTCGACCGCTTCCGACCGCCGATCGCCAAATAGTCGACGTCGACCTTCGCGGCGGCGCACTGACGACGTCCACGAGTGTGTTCCCCGAGGTCGATCCATCCACAGGACGCTTCTCCAGCGGAGCCTCGGGCCTCTGGATGCCGAATCTGCATAACGCAGTCGAACTTCGCCACCTCGGGCACTCCGGGTCGTGATTTTCGTCTACCACCGATTCCTGACAAAACCAGGGCCGGGCTCCTCCAATTCGGCTGAACATCACAGGCTGGCAGCAGGCACGACCAAATAGAGATGTAGGGCTTTGTTTTCCACATTCGATGATTTCCTCATCCGGGGATTGGTGGCGCGTAGACCTTCGTTATTCTGTGACCGACGAGTTGTACACTCTGGCCGTGGGCCTGGGAATTGCTGAACAGACGGAGGAATTCGTTCAATCTGGAGTTACTCCCCGTGCTGGTGAGGCATGGGCGGGCAAGCTCGAGGAGTGGCTCGAGACGATACTGCCACGGAACGCGGTCGAACGCGACGAAGACCCGGATGAGAGTGCAGTTGGGCCAGCCTCGAATGAGTCCTATGCCGAGTGGACGGACCGTCACCGAGCTGGGGTCCAGTCTTGGAGTTTCCCGACCGAGGAACTTCTTCTGGAATACCTTCGCTCCGTCGCGACACGCCAGGAATCGGACGTCATGGCCCTCCTGAGACTCCTGTTGTTTGAGGAGTCATGCTTCGGCCAGGACAGTGAGCACCTGCATCAGGCACTAAATGTTCGGCGGGACCTGTCCTACCTCGATGCTTACCCAACCGAGTACAGGCGACGTCTTCTTCGATGGCTAGGTGGGGCCGGCAAGCCACACCCCAGCATTCGATGGCACTAGATTTGCTGCCACGCGCCCCTCGACAGGCGATCGATGCCATCACCGGATACCTAAACGTCTATCGTTGGGTGCGCCCAAATGGTCGATCCGAAGGCCTCCTCCATGCCGTCGCCATCATCCGCGCCCGATGGATCGACGACTCCCAGTCAAGCGTTGTGGCCTTTCGGAACTCAGCCCACGCGAGTTCGAGCTTCTGGTCGCAGCTCTGTTTCACAAGCTTGGATACAACGTAGAAGTAACTCCCCAAACCCGGGACGGCGGGAGGGACGTGGTCCTCACGGCCTCCCAGCGCTGCGGGGAACGCACACGCGCAACCGCATCGACCAGCCACGCCGGCCGCGGCCACGGCGGAACGTCTTCGATTGCCGACCGCGCCTGCTCGCCGAGTTCAGCAAGGTTCACCGCGTCGGACCGGTCAGCGGGGTTGCGCCACAGCGTGTAGGTGATGCTTGCCGACATCTCGCGGTATCCGTAGGTGCCCTGCCCGTATTGGAAGCCGACCATATCCAGATCTTCCAGCGACGACTGTGGCACCAATCCCATGATGGGTATCGGAATCAGTTCCAGACGCCTTGCTTGCTCGATGCGCGGATCGGGTGCCCTCGGGCAGCACTCCGTCGAATCTCATGTGCCGATTGTGACCGCCCGTGGTGCCGATGACGACGAACGCAGCCGGACTCTATTCAAGCAGGCCATACGAGGCGATACGGGGCGCCTATTCTAATCGCCTAAGCTCGTCCGAACAGGCCGCCAGCGAACGTAGCGCCACCCTGGCCGGCCTGCTCAAGCTCTGCAACGGCAACAGCACCTGGGACCAACTCACCGCCGACACCTCACCGCCTACAAAGGCCAGTCAGTTGCCGGCTAGGCCGGGTTCCGTGCAATGTTTGCAGCCGGCCGGGGGCCTCCCGCCTTTCATCGGATCAGGACCGGGAAAATGATCCGGGATTGGGAAGAGGGTGGAAGCCAGAACAGTCTGTTGAAACGGGACGGTTGAGTTCGCCAACGGTTCCGGCTCAACGCAGGACAGGATCAGTTCCATCTTCCTCGCCAGCCTGCGGGTATTGCCGGGTGACGTGTGCAAGGAACATGTCGACGGCATCCCCAAGAAGTTGCCGCCAGCGGTCTCCTCCCGGGTCGTTGGAGAGCTGTTGGCTGACCAGACCAGTGATGAGCGCTGTCCAGAGGTCGACAGCATCGGGCGTGTCGGCTCCGACGCCGGCGAGGAAGGCGGAAGCCTCCTCGAGGGCGCGGACGGCGCTGGAGTAGGATTCCGGACTCGGCCTGAAGCCGGGGACGGGGCGTTCGAACAGTAACTGGTAGCGGGCAATGTCGGCGGTGCAAAAATCGAAGAACATCCGTGCCGCTGCCAGAAGCGTGGCCCGGGGGGCTCCTGAAGGGCCGGACTGGAGAACAACTGTCAGGAATTCCCGGGCCGCCTGGTCGAACATCGCATCGTAGATGGCCGCCTTTCCGGGAAAGTAGACGTAGAGCGACGGCGGGCGCATGCCGACCTCGTCGGCGACTTCGCGCAGCGACAGGGCGGCGACTCCTCGCTTCCGGACGTTTTCCCACGCAGCGCTCAGGATTTCACTGCGCGTGTCCTGATGCCTGCGGGCGCGCCGGTCCTGCCGCCGCACGGGCGCTGGCTCCCGAGGCGGTGCAGCCGGCTGCTGGGAATTCACTATCATTCTCCTACGCACATTAGGTAAACCTATTGAATTCAGTCTAGCGGGTGGCGCATCTGGTCGGAGCCGCGGAGGCATCGGCGAGTCCCCGCGAAAGTATGCATCAGGTGCGGGCCGGAAAGAAGCTGCACCCGGGCGGCCCCGTCGTGGACGGAATGAATGCGCTCCAGGTCCGCGAGCGTGCCAGCCATACCCCGGCAAGGCTTCTTACGGACCTCGCCGAGGCGTCAGTTCGTGCGGTGGCGGCGCGCCGAAAGATTCCAATTACCGTCCGGGCGATACCGGTGCCTTGGGGGCCTCCGCTAGGCGTGCGGTCCGTCGGATACCTGATGGACCGCATCTACACGCGTGATGCCTGGATGCACCGGATTGACATCAGCCGGGCCACCGACGCCAGCCTGGCCACGACTGCGGCCCATGACGGGCGGATTGTTGGGGACATCGTCCACGAGTGGGCAGCCAAGCACCGGCGGCCGTTCCAGCTGGAACTCACCGGCACCGCAGGCGGTCGCTGGTCCTCCGGTATCGGCGGGGAGCAGATCTGTCTGGAGGCGATCGAGTTCGCCCGGGTTCTCTCCGGACGCGGCAAAGCCACCGGGCTGCTCACCATCGGGGTACCTTTCTAGGCGCGGCCACCATGGACACAGCTGCGAACCGCAAGAATCGTAGGAAACCATGCCTCTGCAATGTACACGGAACGGTTTCGCTCACCACCCCATGATGCTTGTTCCGGGGATTCTTTTGAGCGTGGGTTTGCTGCACCTGCCCGGCGAACCGATACGTGCCCATCTTGAAATCACGACGGACAAGGCACTTCCTCAGGGCTGGACGCAAGTCAAGATGGATGATCCCTGGAGCAGCTTCCCGCTCGATTCGCGCGAACTTTGGAAGTTCCGGCTGACCGCCAGACATTGAGGCGTTCCAGCAATGCCTGCCCTCTCGAAGGCGGCGTACGCGCGTGCTCCGGTCTGACCTTTCCTCAGCAAAGGGGATGTTCCCTCGGATGGCTGCAACTGCCTCCGGACGGCACCCCGCTGGCTCGTGCCGCGCGACCCGTGGTGCCAGAACCTTTTAGCTGCAGCCCGAAAGGGCGCTCTTCGAGCAGGCAGCTAGCCGCTGACCGTTCCTGTTTGCGAGTTCCATGTCAGCCGGCCGCCGCCGAAATCCGACTCCCGACCGACGGGAACTGCGTACTCGTCGGTCAGCGGGTAGCCAAGCCGTCCCTGTTCCCAGCCCAGCGCGGCCCACTTCGCCCGGATGGCCCCCTGGACCTCGTGCGCCCCCGTCGCCGGCGACCAGTAAATCGAAGAGCCCCCGGAACCGGTGAAATGGGTGTACTGACCCACCCCGTCAGGAGTGCCCAT